>QYQE01000026.1 GCA_007280335.1 Nitrosopumilales archaeon
AAACTAGGTTATAGAATGACGCGCGGTATCTTGCTTTATGGACCGAGCGGAACTGGTAAGACGCTTTTAGCAAAAGCTGTAGCAACAGAAAGTGAGGCAAATTTCATTTCAGTCAAGGGCCCAGAATTACTCTCAAAATGGGTTGGAGAATCAGAACGTGGAATACGTGAGATATTCAAAAGGGCAAGGCAAGCCTCGCCGTGTGTAATATTCTTTGATGAGATTGATTCCATCGTTCCGGTACGAGGAATGGGAGAAAGTGCCGTTACAGAAAAAGTTGTCAGCCAGCTTTTAACTGAACTTGATGGCATTGAAAGCTTGCATGGTGTTGTAGTCCTTGCAGCAACAAACAGAGCAGACATGATTGACAAGGCGATACTACGACCTGGAAGATTTGATAAAATGATTCTAGTACCAATGCCAGAGAAGGAAGGACGACTAAAAATATTAGAGATAAATTGTAAGGACATACCTATTGACAAAGAAAAAAGAATTGAAAACAGTCCGAACCCTGATTATGTAGATCTGGAAAAGATTGCCGAGAATGCTGATGGTCTGAGTGGTGCTGATGTTGCCTCTATTGCAAATACAGCAGCATCGATGGTCATACATGAGTTTCTTGAAAAATATCCTGATCCAGTAGAAGCAGAAAAACAGGCAGAAACTGCCAAAGTAAAGATGAGACACTTTGAAGACGCTCTTCGTAAAGTCAGAACACAAAAAGATCTAAAGACCGGCGAAAAGCTAACCGTCTCCCACTTTAGGTAATTTCAAAAAAAATTGTTAATGATGCAAAGCTAATTGTCTTGATTAAAAATAAATTTTTAAAAAATCACTGAGTCTGTTTTTAGTTTATTCTTTTTTAGCTTCTTTCTCATTTGATGGTTTTGCAGAATCTTTCTTAAACCATGATATCAAACATGCTAGTTTTTTGTTCATCGCATCCAAGTCTAACGTGACTTAATAAACCGTCCTAACTCATTGAATAATCAAAATATGATCTGTATTTACTAAAGAAAAAAATTATTTTGCTATAGAATATTTGTATGATTTAGGAAATTAATCTCTTACAGTAATATATAGTCAAAATTATGAGTAAAATTGGCGAAAATGCCGGGGTCGCCTAGCCTGGTAGGGCGCGCGCCTGGAAATAATTTACCATAAAGCGCGTACTCGCAAGGGTCCGAGAGTTCAAATCTCTCTCCCGGCGCCTTGATTTCTTAAAAGCAAATGGTACTACTACCTAAAGTAAACCATAGTTATTCCTCTTTTTTATTTTTAATTCAATTGTAATATTGTAGTAAGTTTTATTTAATTTAGGCAAAGGCAAAAGAGTTTATCGACAGCGAGTAAAAATAGTAAACCCCCCGTTTAGGCGTGGAAACTGAAGCTACTAGATAATAACGAAAGTTATGATTTGTTGGAGATTCTTTAAATCACATTTAACGTCATAACGGGTGAAATGAGTAAAGACCAGTACGCAGAATCTCCAGCAATAACATGGAACAAAGATTATCTACTAAGATGGGAAGATTTCAAAGGAAACCCAAATCATAAAATTCCTGCTTCTGCTAATTCATCAGTAGGTCTTGAATCTCAACCTACCATTCAACTGATTACAACAAAAACAAAATTCAAGTTTAAGATCAATGTAGTAGGAATTAGAGCAATTTTCATTCCTGATGCATCCATGATGATAAAAGAAAGAATAAGCGAACAAGGAAGTGCCACGCTTCTAAGACATGAACAGGGTCATTTTGATTTAGCAGAAGAAATAGCAAGAAAATCAAATGTTAAACTAAATGCAGAGTTTAACTCAAGAACTTTTACCATACATGGAAACAATGAAGAAGAATCTAAGAAAAATGCTCTACACCAAGTTAAAGAAATGATCTCTAAGTATCTGGTTGAGGAACATGAAGAACTAAAAACTTTGGAGAAAAAATATGATGAGGAAACGAGACATGGCATAATTGAGGATAAACAAAATGTCTACAATGAACGCTTTGACAAACTAAGAATATGAGATGACTCTTGTTGGAAAAAAGAACCATTACAACGTAAAATTTCTCAAAGGTTACGGATTCTCAATAAACGTAAAAGATTCAAAAATAGTTTTGAAAAACTGTTACGATCCTTTCTCAGAACCGCAAATTGAAGAATGGTATGTCAAAAATATGCCTTATGAGAAAATTGTCCTTTCTGGAAAAGGCTACATCTCAACCGAAGTGTTAACCTATCCACTCTTGAACAGTCTTTTTTATCAAATGAATATTTCTGCCTGATAGATTTTCTGGATATTTAATGCCACGTAACTGCCAATAAATAGAAGATGCAAAAGGCAAAAGAGAGGATGGCTCTCGGCAAATTCCTTTGCTTTTTTTATAAAAGATGTATTACCCGAATCTTTGTTCTCACCTTTCCAAATACGAATAAAATCAGATTGCTGAACATCATCATGTGAAAAGTTTCTTACTTTTTTTGTCCGGACAAGAGCATAAACTTCTGAACAATTTTCGAAAACACGTCTAATGCCATTTTCTGGCTTTTTGACTTTATACCAATGTTTGTTATCAGTTAGATCAGAAAAGAAAACTTCAGTATCAGCATATCCATTAGCTTCTGAATACAGAGAATAAAACAATTCTGGGGAGAATTGCCAGAATCCATGACCGCACCAATTATTTGCCGGAAGAGCATGAAGTATTACACCGCCATTACTACACATTGTTGAAAGATTCTCAAATGCCTGAGGGAGATTGAAGATATGTTCCAGACTTCCAAAATCAATGATTGTGTCGTATTGATGTTCAGTATTGACTAGATTGCTAGGCAGAGGCTTGTTCATATCATGCGTATATGTCGCATCTTCATAATCAGAATAATCATAGGAATCAATCTTAACAGATTCAAAATTATCTTGTAAAAGCTTTTCACAATAAATTCCATAATCAACTTCTTGTGGAAGATTTAGTATTTTTTTAATATCTATTTTTCTAAGGAGTATCTGCTGTCTACCAATCGTTGCAGTTTTTCCGAATCTCCCGCTCCTCTTTAACGAATATCTTAGAAAATTTAATGTATGGATCTCGATTCCCATTTTTTCCCAAATTCCTGATCTTTACTCATGTGATATATCATAAATCCCTTACATTCCTTACTTTCCTTGGGCAGATTAAAGAATTTCCTTTCTTTCCTTACTAATAAGGCAAAATCATGGCATCAAAGGATTCAAAACGAGATATACTTGGAATGACTACAATCACCTCCAAGTTTCAGGTGACAATTCCAAAGAAACTCAGAGATAAGCACAATCTTAACGAAGGGGACAATATCGCATTCGTTGAGGAGAGTGGGAAAGTGTACTTGGTTAAGAGTAATGAAATCTGATTTTCTTCTTAACACATTATGACTAAAAATTGTTCATGAAGTTGGTTTCTCTCTAGATTCCATTTTTAGCAAAATAATTCAATGAAATAGACATTGAATCAATCATCTTTCCATCATTGATGTTTTTCTAATCTTCAAACCAAAGTCTCTGGTAATTTATCATTATGACAAACAATTTATCTACTATACATAAAATCGAAGATTAGAATTGAAACATTTGTTCTACATAACATCATTGGTTCTTGCTTTAGTTATGATAGGAACCACAAGCTATGCGTTTGCTGATGATACCATACAATTAGGCGTTCCATTTCAGATACAATTCAATCAAACAGCAACAATGCAAGATCTGCAAATAAAAATTGCGAATATAACAGATTCAAGATGTCCTTCGGATGTTACATGTGTGTGGCAAGGCCAAGCAAAGATACTAGTTGATATCAATAAAAACAGTCAAAACCTTGGAAATTTCAGCTTAATTCTAAATGATAAAAACTTGGAAGCTAGATCTTTTGATCATTATTCTATCCGTCTAATCAAAGTTGATCCATATCCAATTAGTACTAAAAAGATACAGCTTTCTGATTATGATGTCACTTTGAAATTATCCTTATTGCCACCATTAAAGCAACTCAAGTCTGGAATCTCTCCAGGACAATTTAGCTGTTTGTCAGGTCTTACGTTGGTGATAAAATCAGAAGATAACTCTCCTGCATGTATAAAATCTGCAACCATACCAAAACTTGTGGCAAGAGGATGGACTACGGCAATATCATATTCAAACTAGTCTCATCTAGCTAGATACCTTCACACAATCAATTAAAAGAAACACCTCTGTTTTGGTATCGTTGGCAAAATGTAATGTGGCTATAATTGGAGGTGGATTGCTTGGAACCTGCATCTCATACTGGCTTTCTAGCCTGTATGATATCGAAGTTGTAGTAATTGAGAAAGAACCAGAAGTTGCAATGCATACAAGTAGCCGAAACACCGGTGTGGTACACTCTCCTTTTTATCTAAATCCTGAAAAAAAGGGTAAGCTTGCCAAGGCAGCCTTTGTATCTCATGATCTGTGGAAGAGGTTTGCAGAAAAAAAAGGATTAGCATGGAAAACTGTTGGAACACTAGAAATTGCATTAGATGACACACAACACAAGATTCTAGAAAAATATCTAAAATGGGGTATACAAAATGGTATTTCAGAAAAAGATCTTGAACTGCTTGACAGAAATGAGGTTGCAAAAAAAGAACCTAATGTATCTTGTCACTCTGCAGTATTTTGTAAAACAGATGTTGCTGTTGATTATGGTAAATTAACGCAAGAACTAAAAAATGAATCACAAAAAAATGGAACTAAATTTTTGTTAAACCACAAAGTAGAATCAATTGAAAATAAAAATGAACCAGTCATAAATTTTGAAAATAAAACACAATTGTCATGTGATTTTGTGATAAACTGCGCAGGAGGATACTCACTTGATATTGCAAAAAAGTTTGGCGTAGCTATGCAATATTCCAGTTTACATTTTAGAGGAGAATACTGGATTGCACAAAAAGAATACACTGATCTTGTGAAAACAAATATCTATTCGGTTCCTAACTATCCTGACTTTCCATTTTTAGATCCACACTGGATTTTACGAGCTGATGGAAGAAGCGAGGTAGGACCAAATGCAGTGCCTGTACCAAGCCCTGAAACCTATTCTGGATATATAGGAAACGTGGAGACATTTATCTCAAAATTAATTGATGTGGTCACTGGAAATGCAAGAAATCTGCTCCTAAATGCTGATTTTATGAATCTAGTTGCAAAAGAATGGCTAAGCTCTATCTCAAAGGTAGTCATGATTGAGAGAGTACAAAAGTTCATCCCCAAAGTAAAACCTGAGTATTTCTTAGAGCGTGGAACAGCTGGGATTCGTACCCCTATCATAACACCAGAAGGAAAATTTTTACCAGATGTTGTGGAGATTGAAGGTCCAAACTCATATCATATTTTGAACTATAATTCTCCTGGGGCAACTGGGGCACCAGCTTATTCTGCATATGTTGTAAAATCATTACAGGAAAAAGGACTATTGGATTACACTACACATACAAAAGAATCAATTTGGAATTTCGAAAAAATTACGTAACTCTACAGGTTTACCAATCCCTAGAATATCTTCTATCTTACTTGAAATCTCTATAATTTTGTTGTTGTCAACATGACCTTCACAAGTGCAATAAACTATCAAATCATCATGATACCAAACCAGTTGATGCACCTTTGTTCTGGACACATGGGTAAAAGCAACCTTGCCTAAGGTTTTGTTGAATTTCTTCTCTATCTGTTTTGTATTATACAGATCTAAAGATAGTAATTCCTCTTTTCTTTGTGCCTTGACACTATGCTTTCCTTGTTTCATTTTGTTTAGGAGTAATTCTCCATCTTCTCCAATGATTTCTACATATCGCATTGAATCATCTATTGCTAAAATTTCATAGGATATCTTTGTAAAATCCATCATTAAACAATTCTAAAAATACATCTTTATTTTTTGCATGTAACTAAAATTACACACACTAGGGGTTTTTGGATCGTCTAAAAATTGGAACCAAACTTAATATTTTGTAGCACTCAAACAAGATCGTGCTTCCAGAACACTGTTCTATTAGAGAAAAGGGTGTAGACTGCCCTATGCCTCCTGAATTTATCATATCTATCAAGGTAAAAGATGATGAATACATGGTTGGTGTGACATGTGATGGGCACAAAAAGTCATTTGTGGATAAATTAGAGATATTGCAAAAAGAGGGCAAGGTTCCAAATGGTACTATTTCCTTTACTGGATTAAAGGCAGTTGGCACAGATTGTATTAGAATGGATCCAAACGACCTGATTCAACTTTAGGTACATAAGTCCAGATAACTACCAGAAAACAATTGTCAAAATTAGAATCTGCAGAGTTATTTGCTAAAGAGAGACACTCTGGCATGACAATTGATGATAAGACTCCATACTGGAAGCATTTGGAAGGAGTTGTAAACAGACTCAAAAACCTAGGAATTACTGATGAAGATCTCCTATGTGCAGCTTGGTTACATGATAGTATCGAGAACACTATTACAACTTTTGATGATATTGAACAAAGATTTGGCAGCAAAGTTGCAGTATTGGTTTTGGCATTATCAAAAGACAAGAATCTGCCAAAGGGGGAACAAGAACAACAATACGTAAAACAACTAAAAGATGCATCCTGGGATGCAAAGATTGTCAAACTTTGTGACATATCTGCAAATCTTAAAGATCTAAAAAATGCATCTTGGTCAAAGACAAAAAAGTCAAAGGAGGTAAAAAAGAAACTGTATTATTTGAATTTAATAAAACCAGAATTGATCAAAAACAAATCCCAAGTTCCTGGCATTCAAGGTATAATGGATGGAATAAATGAAGTGTTGGTTTCATTTAATCAAAGACCTGTAGTTTTATGATGCGCCTTTTAGGTCTTGACTTGATAAATTGGCTTCTTCCCAGATAATGAAAGTACAAGATTTTTGACACAAATTTCAGCCATTTTATTTCGTGTTTCTACAGTAGAGCTGCCACTGTGAGGCATGATTACCACATTTTCCATTTTGAAAAGAGGATGATTGGAATCAATAGGTTCTTTTGAAAATACATCAAGGCCAGCTCCCGCAATCATCTTTTTTTGTAATGCAACAACCAAATCTTTTTCATTAATTATTTTTCCACGCGCAGTATTTATCAAAAACGCAGTCTTTTTCATTTTTTTAAGTAATTTCAAATTTACGATTTCGTTTGTTTCTCTATTATGAGGTGCATGAATACTAACAACATCGCTTTTTCTAAACAATTCGTCCAATCCACAATATTGTACACCTAGTCTTTTCTCCTCTTTTCTAGAGAGCCTAGTTCTGTTGTGGTACAAAACATTCATCTCAAAGCCTCTAGCTCTTCTTGCTACTGCCTTTCCAATTCTCCCCATTCCAAAAATTCCCAGAGTTTTCCCATAAAGATCAGTTCCCAAAAACTCGTTTGGCCCAAAGATTACCTTCCACTTTCCCTTACGAATCAACCTATCTCCTTCCCCTATCTTTCTAAAAATAGCAAGCAATAATGCCATGGTAAGGTCAGCTGTAGCTCGAGTCAATACCTCAGGAGTATAGCTTACAACGATTCCCTTTTTTCCAGCATATTTAACATCAACGTGATCATATCCTACACTATAGGTGCTAATTGCGGCAAGTCTAGATGCAGCATCAATAACTTTTCTATCTATTCTATCATATGGATAGCAAACAAGCCCGTCCTTGTCTTTTATCTTTGATATCAACAAATCTTTTGGCATTGGAATTTTCCCAGTATGAATTTCAACATCGTATAGTTTTCGTAATTCCTTTACAGCAAAATCATGTAATGGTCTAGTGAGTAAAACTTTCACAACTATTTCCCTCACAAAAAGATAGATTTTAACCTTTGATCTATTAAAAGATAACCGTTTTAACACATGATGCCTAATCATGGTATCATGGAGATAATGGGAAGAGGTTTTCGTCAGATAATGCAAGAGTCTCCAGGATACTTTCACATTGGCCTAAAATATTTTGGCTACAAGTTCTTTAATAAAAAAAGTCCAATTTATGGCTCTGCTGATATAATCAACGTATGCAATTTACACTGTACACATTGCTATTGGTGGCTAAACAGAAAAGAAAACGAAGAACTAACAGTTGAACAATGGAAAAAAATCATAGATGAAAAATTCAAGAAAAAGCACATTTTCATTGTTACTCTAGTAGGAGGAGAACCAACAATGAGAATGGATGTCATAAAATTATTTGCCAAAGAATTTCCAAAGCGAGCATGCGTTGTATCAAACGGTACATTTCCACTAGAAAAAATCAAGAACCTATACTTTTACTGGGTATCAATAGACGGTACACAACAAGTCCATGATAGTATCCGTGGAAAAGATGCATATGAAAAGACAAAGAAAAACATCATTGATTACATAGAAAAAAATGGAGAAAAGGCATGGAAGGACATTTGGATCTCCATGACGATTAACTCACAAAACTACAAAACAGTCAATGATGTTATCGAGGAATGGCTACCAATTGTAAATAAAATAGGATTTCAGTTCCACACACCATTTACAAAAGGTGATCCCCTGTGGCTTCCATTTGGACCAGAAAGGACCAAAGTAGTAGATGATCTCATCGCAATGAGAGCAAAATATCCTGATTCTATCATAAATCCAGTAAAACAACTGGAATTGATGAAGAAAAACTGGGGAGGAAAAGGAACCACGCCAGTTGACTGTCCCACTTGGGCTATTTTATCAGTAGATCATCTAGGAAGAGAAAAGATGCCATGCTGTATTGGAAGTGCAGAAAAAAATTCCATGAAACCGATATGTGAAGAATGTGGTCTCGGATGCTATTCTGTAATGGTTGCAAACGGAATGAAAGGTTAAGTCTTCTATAACAACTCATTTATAATAAAATGCTGTAATGATATCAATTTGAAACACAAGGACGAGTTTGCAATTTGTATCCAGTGTGCAAACCCAATAGAGAAATGTGTTTGTGTTTGTCCTTTTTGTGGAGAACGTGACAAGTGCGAGTGTGCACTTGGCGATGCAGCTACTGGCGGATAATCATAGCATTGTTAATATTTGCTCAATGTCTAGGTTTGATATGTCTTCTATAGATCTAACATGGGTTATAGGTGGTCCTCAAGGAGGCGGTGTAGAAACCGCAGCTAACATTTTTGCAGGCGCATGTGCAGCATCTGGTTTGAAAATATTTGGAAAACGTGAATATTATTCAAACATTAAAGGAGAACATAGTTATTTTGGAGTTAGAGTTTCAGATAAAACAATTCGCTCTAATGTAACCGGTGTAACAATGCTTGCAGCATTTGATGCTGAAACAATATTTCGACACGCAGACGATGTTTTCAATGATGGTGCCATAATTTACGAGTCTGATCTTGCACCAATGAAAATAGAAGAAGTTCCTACACTAGATCACGAGTTCAAGGAAAGACTAGTAAAATACCTGACATCAAAAAACAAGCCATTAACTATACAGGGAGCACTGGATGCAGCAAAAGAGCGCGGAGTCCAACTATACCCTGTCTCATTTAAGACGATTTTATCCAATCTGGCAGACGAAACGCAAAATCCAAAGCTTAGGGGCATGTTTAGAATGCTTAACGTTCTTGCTGTTTCGGTATCGCTTGGAATTTTGAGTCTACCTTCTGACACTTTACTCAAATCAGTTGAGTCTATTTTTTCAAGAAAGAAAGAGATTGCTGAGATGAACAAGCACGCAGCAAACTATGCGTATAATTTTGCGACTGCAAAATATCCAAAGTACAAGTATCAACTTTCACCAATCCAAAAGGAACCAGATACAATAATGCTTCAAGGCTTTCAATCAACAGGTCTTGGCAAGATAGCAAGCGGTTGCAGATTCCAATCATATTATCCTATTACTCCTGCTTCTGACGAAAGTGTATTTTTGGAATCAAATGAAACCTTTGATGTAGAAAATAACAGGCCGGGCTCTACAATGATTGTACAAACAGAAGATGAAATTTCTGCAATTGGAATGACAATTGGTGCGGCACTTACTGGAACGCGCTCTGCTACTTGTACATCAGGTCCAGGATTTTCCTTGATGTCTGAAGCTCTTGGATGGGCTGGAATAAATGAAGTGCCAATTGTAGTGACACTATACCAAAGAAGTGGACCATCAACAGGTCTTCCAACAAGACATGGTCAGGATGATTTACAATCTGCAATACATGCAGGGCATGGAGATTTTCCAAGAATTGTCTATGCATCAGGGGACATGGAAGAAGGATTCTATGATACTGCAAAATGTTTCAACTTTGCAGAAATTTTCCAGATGCCAGTTATACACATGATGGACAAATTCATTGCAAGTACAGTTGCAACCGTAAAAAGATTTGATCCAAAAAAAATTACAATTGAACGGGGCAAGCTTTTAGAAAAAATTGAATCATATGATTACAAAAGATTTGCTCGCTCTCCTGACGGGCTATCGCCACGCTCAAGACTTGGACTGGAAAAGGGAATATTTTGGAACACTGGAGATGAGAGCGATGAATATGGTCATATATCTGAAGATCCAGAAAACAGAATTTTCAAGATGGACAAGCGTGCTACAAAGCTAGAGTTTGCCCTAAAAACAATATCCAAGGAAGACCAGGCTACAAACTATGGTGTTTCAGAATTTTGTATAATAAGCTGGGGCTCAACCAAAGGACCCATCTTAGATGCAATTGAAATGCTAAAAAAAGAAGGATTTGCAATAGGCTTTATCCAGATCAAATTATTACAGCCATTTCCAACTGATTATATCAAATCTTTGGTAAATGGAGCAAAGACAATCATAGACATAGAGGCAAACCACTCTGCACAGCTTGGATCTTTACTAAACGAACACTTGGATCACAAAGTCGATTATTATATTGTAAAATATACTGGAAGGTCAATGACTTGCACTGAAATTTATGATTCATTAAAAAAAATACTACAAAACAAGGCAGAAAAAAGACAGGTGTTAACATATGGTGTCTAATTTATCCGATTACAAGACAGAGGTCCACAATGACTGGTGCCCAGGGTGTGTACTACCTGATACTCTTCTCCACTGTAATCCGTCTGTTAAACAAATTCAACAAGTCAAGGTAGGTGAGCGAGTTCTTGGCCGAGACGGTCTTTATCATAAGGTAAGTGAGATCATAACACACATTCACAGAGGGAAACTGTTCAAGCTTGTCACAAAATGCTTTGGGGTAACATATCTGACAGAAGAACATCCCGTCTTGATAGTAAGACGTGATCATCAAAAATTACACAACAAAAAATTTGATGCAGTCTGGACACGGGCAGACGAAATCAAAACAAAAGACTATCTTGTGTATCCAATTCAAAAAGAAGAGGTAGACAAAGACTATATCGAAGTTGATTATCAACTAAAGGAAAAGGATACAGTATCCAAGCCTCTTCCAGCCAAGATTCCACTCAACGAAGATTTTCTAAGATTGATGGGATACTATATCGCTGAAGGGTATGTACATGATAGAGAGATTAATTTCACCTTCAATTCGAGTGAAACTGAATTTTTAGACGATGTTCAAAATATCATGTCTCAAACGTTTGGCCTAAACGGGACAAAAAGCAGCAAAAGAAATGCAACCACAATAACCTTCTACTCGGCGCCTCTTGGAAGGCTGTTTTTGGATTGGTTTGGTCACAAATCATACAACAAGAAGATACCGCATTTTGCAATGCTTCTTCCTGCACAAAAACAAAAGGATCTTATCAAAGGTTTGTGGCGCGGGGATGGATGGATAAGCACACAACAATTGCGAGGCAACTTTAAGACTACATCGAAGACCCTGTGTGAGCAGCTAAAGGCCCTTCTGCTAAGACAAGGGGTGGTTCCAATAATTACTGTTGGCAAGAAAAAAGGAATTCACCGAGAATCATATTCAATTCAGATTGTAAATGATCGCGATTTTGCAGTATTGTGCAAGATACTAGATGAAAAGGTAGAGTCAAAAGTTCACATCGGAAAACTACCTTCATCAATTGTTACGCCTGATTATGTCCTAATTCCGATAAAAGAGATTGAGAGTTTTGACTATGATGGGCCGGTTTACAACCTTGAAGTCGATGATGTAAACTCGTATGTAAGCGAAAATGCAATTTTACACAATTGTGGAGACTTTGGAATTGTAAGTGCAATACAAATGGCACTAGCAGAAATGGAAATTCCAAGAGACAAAGCTGCTATCTTTTCAGGAGTTGGCTGTTCAGGAAAGACATCTCATTTTGTAAACGTATACGGAGTCCATACTTTGCATGGACGAGTTTTGACATTTGCACAGGGTGCAAAGCTTGCAAATCCAGAGATGACAATTATTGCGGCAGGAGGAGATGGAGATGGATTGGGAATTGGCGCTGGACACTTTGTTGCAGCTGGCAGAAGAAACGTTGACATGACATACATCATTTTCAATAATGGGGTATATGGTTTGACAAAAGGCCAAGCCTCTCCAACTTTGAAGCTGGGATTGAAAACAAAATCACTTCCAGAACCAAATGTTAACCAAGCCGTAAATCCAATCGCACTTGCAATTGCAAGCGGCTTTACATTTGTTGCAAGAGGATATGCTTATGATGTAAGACAGCTAAAAGATTTGATTGTTTCTGCAGTAAAACATAGAGGACTAGCATTTTTGGATGTTCTTCAACCATGTCCGACATACAACGACATCAACACAAGAGATTGGTTTTCAGGAATGGATAACATAGACGAGATGACAAAAAAACCGCAACCAAGAATATACAAGCTTGAAGACACAAATTATGATCCCACGGTGCATATTGACTCACAAGAGGAAGAAAATGAAAAGCTGGCACAAGCTTTAATCAAATCAAATGAATGGGGTGAAAAAATACCAACAGGCATATTCTATCAAAATGAGCTTATTGCTCCATATGATCAAAGAATTGCAGACAGAATTCCAAACTATCTTGAGAATCCACCATCTGCTCAGGAAATTACATCTAATGGAAAACCAATCACAGACATCTCAAAAATATTGGACTCACTCCAAGTCTAAAAATTATTCAATCTATGTGGTAGGCGTCAAGAACGAAATAAGTTATTAGCATGTTGAGTTTGAGAGTATTTTATCGTTGAATATATCAGAAGTAAACAAGGTATTTCGAAAATCTATAATCAAGGGTTACTTTGAGCCAAGCCTTCTGAATCTTGATTTCAAAAAATCAAACATCAAGCATCCCACAATTCATGATGAAGGTCTTATGCAATCACACTTATTGCATCTTTTTTTTGACATTGATACAGGTGGTGACTATCCTGATGGTGACGAGTGGTTCATGGCAGAATATCTTTTCCCTTATAATATAAAAATTCCAGACACAATGAAAGGAACAGATTATTTTAGTACAATGTCAGTTGGAGAAGGAAAAAACTTTTGGCGTCATAGGGAAATGATCCGTTACAAATACGGCAAATCAAAAAAACTAGAAGAAGCTCTTGAATTTTTAGAAAAAAAATACCAAGAACTACAATCGATGTTAGAACCACTAGAAAAAGAAATCAAGTAAGTTTCCATTCATTTTTTAAAAAAACATATGTAGTATCATTAGAATCTGAAGTATGTACATTCCACTTTCCTACAGTCTCATCAAATTCATAAATTACGTCACTGATATTTTGAGGAATTTTTCTTGGATCAAGCTGGAACGGAAGAAGCTCTAAAACAAAATCTATTTTATCAATTGCAGTATTAAACCAAGTGTTCTCTTGTAAATCTACAACAAAATTTATGTTCGGATTACCGACAAATCGAATGAAAGTTTGCAGTGTCCGTCCATTTCCCCTGCGTCTTTTTAACTCTTTTAGCAGTCCTTTTGTTTTGTCCCACCTTGCATTTCCAAACCATTTAAAAAATGCTTCATTGAATGCCAATGGAAAAGCGATATCTAACATTGTAGTATAATCTTCATATTGTTGAGGAATAGGATGTTCTTCTACTTTGAACATGGCATTTAACAATCCATAAAGTACCTCAAGTTCCCAAGGTGAAATCCCGTAATATTTTAGTGATGCTACAAGCTTGGAACTCATTATTTTTATTAGTGAAAAAATCTAATTAAAGGTTCTAGATTGTAAGCAGGTATTTTATCAGATAAAGAGATCCGATTGTTCCAATTACAAATACCATTGGCTTCCAAGCAAAGACTGGGAAACTAGGCGTCTTGAGCTGGATTTTATAATTATCAAAGACAGTTTGTACGTATTTCTTTATTCTTTCATTCCAGATCTTGTATTCTATTTGGTGCTTTTTTAGTAGCATCTCTACCTCGTAAAAAACAGGAGTTCTTTGGCAAAACAGGTGCTGCAAATAGTCTCTTGAAACCTCTACTTCAGCTTGTATAGCAACTAATCCCTTTTTCATCTCAAGCAATCTTACATGCATCTCCCATGGTTTTTTCAATTTTAATGAAAGGCCATGTCCTATCTGCAATGGCTGCTTGTGTTCAAATTTGACATGGGTAAAGCCTTCATGTGAAAATATCTTCAACAACTCATCAACACTATTTTTGACAACGATAGTTAGCTGTTCTACGCCCTTCCTATCCACTGATATCTTTTCTCTCTTACCGTCAAGTAGGGATACCGTCTTTGGATATCTAGTCAGGAACTCTACCATTATAGCTCAACCTCCATTTGACCTCTATTAAAAGTATGACTGTTCTAGTTTTTTGTTCCTAGTCCACGAACGTAGACACACTGGTCATGCGATATAGCCATCTCGTTCTGGCTTATCTTCCTGTCTGTTATTTGTGCCTCTGAGTTTTTTATTACACAAAATGGAATTGCATCAGAACCCTCTCCCATCTTGAGATTTGCTATTGATGCAAGGTTATCAGCTACTGCCTGAAATGTAACTTTAAGCGGATTCCCAAAAAGATCTTTTTGACCCCGTATATCAGATAATGGCTCTATTCCTGCACATGCAATAGCAATGCCAACCGTGCCAACTCTTGCAGGCATTAACCGGCTGTCTATGATTATGACTCCAACATGTATCAAATATTTTAAGAAAATTTTTCGTCGCAGTTGTTCTGTAACACGATACGCATCTATGGGATACAAAATTATCTTTCCTTTCTGTGCATTTGATTTATCAATTCCTGCATTTGGGGCCATTATGTTATCAGCTGATGTAATTACAAATCCAGGTACTCCGCCAAAAATAGTATCAGACTCTCGCAATATGATTTCTGCAATCTTGGGATTGATTTGAAATTTTTTACCAAGTGATTTGGACTCTTTAGATGGAACAACATATTCATAATTAACAACCCTGCCTTGAGAATTTGCAACGAACTTGCTTGAAATTATGATTACGTCTCCATTTTCCAGGGTTATCTTAGTTCTTTCTAACGAACTAATCAAGGATTCAAAGAGATCAAATTCTTCTGTTTTTACCTCTGATTTTATAGGATAAACGGAAAGAGACATGATATGGTTTTATTCTCTTTACTTTTTAGCGTTCTGTATACATAAGACCACTCAAATATGGATTCAAATCATCATCTTTTTTTAACATAGACTCAGTTTATTGCCGTGGGATTATTCTCCAGAAAAGAAGAATTTTGTACTATTTGCAACAAGAGTATTTTTCGTAAACATAAACCAAAGCGTGATTGGAATGTTGAGGGTCCACTATGTGCAGATTGTTATGTGGATGTAATGAAAAAACATTATGAAAATAATAATGAAAATGAATGTGTTGTATGTGGAAAAGAACCAGGATCGTTTAGCTTATGGAAGCCAAAAAAGGAATGGGACATAAAAGGTTGGCTTTGCAAGACTTGTTTTGAGGAAAAAGAAAAATTAGATAACGAATCAAAAAAATTCTGTAGCATATGTGGTACCAAACTCAGCTTTATCAGTTATAGCCCAAAAAAAGAATGGAGTATCAAGGGGTACATGTGCAAAATTTGTTGGAATTCAAAAAATTAAGATTAGTGTCATAATTGTACTGTACCAAAATAGTTTAGGTTGACGAATTCATTTTCAATTTATTTTTTCTGACTTTTCTTATGTAGATGACGGAAAAAGCTATTGCAGGCAAAAATACGAAATAAAGCAGATATTGTATCAAGTTATCAAATATCAAATCTTGTGTTGCTGCTTTAGGAACTATCCTATAGATTGCACCATCTGATAATGAAACAATATACAATAGACCGTCTGGTCCTGCAACCAAATCTGTCATACACCCAAATCCTGTACCGAATATTATTTCATCCATAGAGTCACCATAATCTACAACTTTGTCAGCTAGTTGAGGTGATTTGAAAACAAAACCATCTCTGTTATCATTTAATTCAAATCTGTATAGATTTCCATTATTGCAATCTCCAACAAACACACTGTTTTTGTATTTCCCAAACTGTGGGGAATTGACAAATGCTATTCCTGTAGGCGCAACTGTTTTCATCCAAGTAAATTGTGGATCATGATACTGATATCCGGGATAGCCTGGAAGTTGTGCTAACTGGGTTTTATTTGCAGTACCCATGATGACATCCCAACCGCTGTTAAAGTTTGGTGGCACCATGTTAACCTCATCACCAAAATCATCACCATTTTCTGTATCCCAAAGTTTTCCAGTTACAGGATCAACAGTTAAACCAAAACTGTTTCTAATTCCCATTGCATAATACGGCCCAGTAGGAGCAACTCGCCAAATAACACCCATATCATTTGGTTCACCAATTGGATGATTCTGCAGTTTTCCATATTGGCCTGCATCTCCAAGAACAATGTATACTGAATTATTTAGATCAGTTGTCATGGCTCCACCGTTATGGTAGTCTTGTGTCTGCGGGAAATTCTTTATGAGAGTTTTATGTATCAGCACACTTCCATTCCAATCATAACTATAGATTCTCTTCCCTATGGCAGGTCCATCATTGAATGAAGATTGTGTAAAGTAAAGGTACACCTTGGTTCCAACATTAATGATTCCAAGCATTCCCTGTTCTCCAATACTTGTGACATTTTCATGAAGTACTGGTTCTTGTTGCTGCACACCATCTCGTATTAGTACAACATTGCCAGATATTTTTTGTAAAACTAGTATGTTATCTTTGTCCACAAAGTCCATTGTGGTTGGACTACAACAAATATCTGGAACATATTTTTGAACTACAAAATCATTGTCAATTATACTAGGTTGAGAATACACAGGCAAAATTATGCAGATGGATAATACAAAAATTAAAAGTAACCAGAACTTCATTGATTATCGTCTAAACTACTGATTATTAAATTTCAAGATGATGGTTCTTTACTGATCCACATACGATATTCATCAATTATAACGTCTCCAACAAAATTTGACTCATTTTCGTCTGCAAACCTTTTAATTTCAAAAAAATCTAAGTTAAATCAAATGGGGATGAACATAACAGAAAAGATACTTGCCAGAGCATCTGGACGTGCCAGTTTAGCTCCCGACGATGTTGTTTTTGCCAACGTAGACAAGGTAATGGTTCATGATGTTTCTGGACCTGGAGTGATAGCAGTATTTGAAAAATTGAAAAAACAGGGCATGAAGATAGAAAAGCTCTGGGATCCATCCAAAGTCTGGGTTGCAGAAGATCATTTTGTCCCTTCTGCTGATAAGATATCAGCTCAAAATATCGTACTTCTTACCAATTTTACAAAAGAGTTTGGAATTTCAAAACACTTCAAGTATGGAATGGGTCAATATGGGATATGTCATACATTATCGCATGAAGAGGCAATGGTTTTGCCAGGTGAGGTCTATGTCGGAGGAGATTCACATACTAATACTACAGGTGCGCTTGGTGCATTTGCAGTAGGTCTTGGTCATACCGATGTTGCCTATGTTTTGTTAAATGGAAAGATCTGGTTCAAAGTGCCTCCAACAATTTACTTTAAGCTAAACGGCAAATTACCAAGTCATGTAATGGCAAAAGACTTCATACTGAAAATTATAGGTGATATTGGTAACGACGGTGCTGCATACAAAACAATGCAATTTGGAGGTAGCGGAGTTTCTGAAATGTCAGTTGAAGAACGTCTTACTTTGACAAACATGACTACAGAAGCTGGAGCAAAAAGTGGAATCATAGAACCAGATCAAAAACTTAGAGATTATCTATCTACTAGAGGTGCAACAAAATACAACGAAGTTCACGGAGACCAAGACGCACAATATGAAAAGTTATACGAATACGAAGCATCTGAACTTGAACCGACTGTTGCAAAACCATTCTCACCAGAAAACATTTCTGCAGCACGGGATTTGTCCTCAATTGAGCTAGACAAAGCATACATTGGTTCTTGTACTGGTGCCAAGCTTGAGGACCTAAGAGCAGTAGCAAAGATTCTCAAAGGAAGACATGTAAAGATTAGAACCGAGATCTTGCCAGCAGCAATTTCAATATTCAAAAAGGCAATGGATGAAGGTCTCCTTAAAATTTTTATGGATGCTGGGGTAGTTGTTGGTCCGCCAACTTGTGGTGCTTGTTGTGGAGCACACATGGGAGTCTTGGCAAAAGACGAGGTTTGCATCAGTACTACCAATCGTAATTTTCCAGGAAGAATGGGACATTTAGAATCAAAAACATATCTTGCATCTCCACTTGTTGCGGCAGCATCTGCTGTTACTGGAAAGATTACTGATCCGAGGGATTTGAAATGAAAGGGTCTGTAATAAAATACGAGAAAGATGATATCGATACGGATGTAATCCTTCCAGGTCCTTATCTTAAGATTCATGATTACAAGGAACTTGCGAAACACGCAATGGAAGGCTTGGACAAGGACTTTCATTCCAAGGTAAAGGAAGGTGATTTCATAGTTGCAGGTCGTAACTTTGGTTGTGGTTCATCAAGAGAACATGCTCCAATAGCACTTTCCTATTCTGGGCTCAAAGCAGTTTTGGCTTTGTCATTTGCAAGAATATTTTACAGAAATGCAGTAGATGGTGCATTTTTGCTGCCAATAGAAATTGATGAAAATTCATACAAGGATATTTCAGAAGGTGATAATCTTGAGATTGACACTGCAAAAAATGAAATAAAAAATCTAACCAAAAGCAAGACTTACCCGATGAAGCCTTTTCCTGAATTAATTGGAAAAATTGTTGCTGCTGGTGGGCTGTTCAATTACAAGCCATAAAAATGCAGTTTCAAATTTTTCTCCTTCATTCTAGATTAAAAAGATCGAGAAATGATATTTATTGAGGATTTCTTGACGCAGAAAGTAATTGACTCAAAATTATATTAATACAGATACTGTCAAATTAACGGAAATTCTAAAGCTAGATGATTCTATTAGGTTTGTAGGTAAAATAAAAAATCGTAAATTGCAGTCATTTGTGAGAAATGAAAACAAAACGCCATTACTTAATGAGGAGTTGGATAACATGGCTCACTATCAAGCCTCTGTGAAGGCAAATATGGAAAATATGTTTGATAGTACTCTTGGCAAGACAAACTGGATGATTACCTCAAAAGAAAAAGTAAAACTAATCACGCTTTTCTTAGATGATGGTTTACTCATCTTATCTACAGAATCTGACATAAATCACGATGAAGTAATAAGAAAAATTCAAAGTCTGAATCTGAATTTCAGTTAATCAACCTCACGATTTTTTATACCATTATATCTTGCATCTACAGAGAATTTTGTATATGTCACGAACTCTATTTGAGAAGATTTGGGATTCTCATGTTGTGGTACAACAAGATGATGGACCTTCTCTGCTTTATGTAGACAGGCATCTTGTTCATGAAGTAACATCACCACAGGCTTTTGATGGATTGAGAATGAATAAACGAATAGTACGAAGAACCGACCTTACATTTGCTACAATGGATCACAATGTTCCAACAACTGACAGGTCATTACCAATTGTAGATCAAATCTCTTCAAGACAGATCCAAGTGTTAGAGAAAAACTGTAAAGATTTCGGAATTGAATTATTTGATATCCATAGCCCAAATCAAGGAATAGTGCATGTTATTGGCCCAGAGCTTGGTATAACATTGCCTGGCACCACAATTGTTTGTGGAGACAGTCATACCTCTACACATGGAGCCTTTGGCTCACTGGCATTTGGAATAGGAACAAGTGATGTAGAACATGTCTTGGCTACTCAATGTGTCTGGATGGAAAAGCCAACAACTTTTGAGATCAAAGTAGAAGGCAAGAGAAAAAATCCACATGCTATTACTGCAAAAGACATCATACTTTCTATTATAAGACAGATAGGAACTGCAGGTGGAACTGGCACAATAATAGAGTATCGAGGAGGGACAATATCAGATCTTACCATGGAACAAAGAATGACAATTTGTAACATGTCTATTGAAGCTGGTGCAAGAGCTGGCCTTGTTGCTCCTGATGAAAAAACATTTGAGTTCTTGCGAGGAAAGAAATATGTTCCAAAAAATTACGATGAACTTGTAAATTACTGGCGTGAAAATCTAAAAAGTGATGCAGGAGCACATTTTGATAAAAGCTTTACACTGTACGCTGACAAGATATCACCACAAGTATCATGGGGGACAAATCCTGCAATGACTACTGATGTGACAGGAACTGTTCCGTTTCCAGAAGAATATTCTAAAGGAAATGTGGATGAAGAAAAGGCAGCACTCAAAGCATTACAATACATGGGTCTCAAGCCTGGAACACAAATCACAGACATTTCACTTGATCGAGTCTTCATTGGTTCTTGTACAAATTCAAGATTAGAAGATTTGATTGAAGCATCCAAACTCATCAAGGGTAAGAAGATCTCATCTAAAGTGCGTGCAATGGTTGTACCAGGTTCACAACTTGTAAAAAGACAAGCAGAACAATTGGGGTTGGATAAAATTTTCAAGGATGCAGGATTTGAATGGAGAGAATCAGGTTGTAGTATGTGTCTTGGAATGAATCCGGATATCTTGGCCTCTGGTGAGAGATGTGCTAGCACATCAAATAGAAATTTTGAGGGAAGACAAGGTGCAGGTGGAAGAACTCATCTTGTTAGCCCTATTATGGCAGCAGCTGCTGCGCTAGCAGGACATTTTGTTGATGTGAGAGAATTGGATTTGAATTAGCATGGAACCATTTAAAAAAATAAAAAGCATTGTTACACCTCTTGATAAGGTAAATGTAGATACTGATCAGATAATTCCAAAACAATTTTTAAAACTAGTGCAAAAAACTGGTTTTGGCCAGTATCTATTTTATGATTGGAGGTTTGAAAATGGAGATAAACCCAGAGAAGACTTTGTCTTAAACAATCCAAAATACTGTGATTCAAAGATATTGCTTACAAGAGACAACTTTGGGTGCGGCTCTAGCAGAGAACACGCTGCGTGGGCTTTGCTTGATTATGGATTTAAGGTAGTCATTGCTCCGTCTTTTGCAGATATATTTTACAATAACTGTTTTAAAAATGGAATTTTACCAATAAGGCTTGACTCTCAAAGTGTAGAAAAATTATTTAACAATTCATCTGAGATTGAAGCTGATTTACAAAACCAAACCATAGCTGTTGGTGATATCATCATTCCTTTTGAAATAGAAAGTCACAGAAAAAAGACTCTGCTTGAAGGACTAGATGATATTGCTGTCACTTTACAATACGAAGATAAAATAACTATGTATGAAAAATCTAAATCTAAACTTTAGGTTTTCATTTTTTTGATTATGTTTTTTACTATTTCCTGATTCCTTTCTATTTTTGTCGGTGATTCTACATCTATCCAAGGAGTTTTTTCTATGTCAAATGCACTAATTGATTGATTTCTTGACAATCCTTGTAAAATATCATATGACAAATTGATCTGTTTTTGTTTTCTCTGTTTAGATTTGATTAACTTTAAAATTTTTGTTGCAAGTATGTATATGCCAAGACATTCTACCATTGCTAACTTGATAATTGGTTTCTCTTTGAATTCTAAAATCAAACCATCTTTTACAACAGCATAACCTGTTTCCTCTTTTCTATAGCCTCTTGTAGCAACACAAGCAGTGCTTTTCTTTTTCTTGTAGAATTTTAACATCTTTCCAAGATCAACAGGAGTAAGGTTGTCTGCAAACCATAATAGAAATTCAGAACTTTTTCCCAAAAGACTAGACAGATGAACAAGGTCTCCACCTGTACCACTTTGAGAATCCTGAACAAATCTTATTTTTTTCTTGATTGTTCTATTTTCAAAATATCCTTGTATCTGACTGCCAATTCCGTTATAGTCGGCAAGAATAATTACCTCGTCGATAAAACCAAAGGAAGAAACATACTGTACTATATGATCTATGAGAGGTTTTCCCTCTATTGGGATCATTGCCTTTGGAAAATAATCCGTAAACGGCTTACCCCTTGTACCCCGTCCACCGGCCAAAATTACAGCTTTCAAATCTTACCTGTATGATTTCTGCTTTCTTCTTCTGGCACTAGGCCCACCAAACTTCTTGGGTTCTTTTCTCCTATCGTCTCCGCTTAGAAGATGTTTATCAAAATCAGTAAGGCGTTTTTTAAGATCCTCACGCACTGTTTTTGTAAATGGATGATCTTTTGGTTCTTTCTTTGATTTTGTCCAACCAGTCATTGCTCTTGAAATAGCTACAGAAGATGCATAGGCTTGTCCCATAAAACCGCCACCGCTTACTCTAACAAAAAGATCAATTTTATCTCTCAAATCGCCAGCAATCTCTAATGGTGCAAGCATTATCTCTCGTGCAGTTTCTTGTTGAACCATCTCTACGGGAGTGTTGTTTACTCTAACCATGCCTGCTCCTTTTGAAATGTGAACATGTGCTTTTGCAGATTTTCTTGATGCAAAATAACTTTCTACTCTAGTAACCATTATTCATGCCATCCTACCATTCTTCCAAGATCTCCCATGCTAGTATAGTATGGAGAAGCTTTTCTAATCTTTGCATCCTCAAATTGTGTAGTTGTCATTGATTTAAGCTCATTTGGTACACCCAAGTATGCTCTTAGTCTCTTGAATGCAGTTATCCCAGATGGTTTTTTTGGTAGCATGCCTCTTATCATCTTGGTTATCATGGTGTCTGGTCTTCTTGGGTGAAATGGGCCAAACTTTGGATTGTTAATACTTGCAATCTCTAAAAATTTTCTGTATGATTTTATGATGGCGTCTCTATCACCGCTTAACATGACATTCTCAGTGTTTACAATTGATACTCGATTTCCATTAATCAAGAGTTTTGCTACATGTGAACACAGTCTTCCTGCAATCATGTTTGTTCCATCCACTATGATGTTCTGAACTTGTTTGACTTCAGTCTTTGTTTGGGTTTGTTGTTTAGCCAATTATTATCACTCCTTTTCCTGTTGGGTAACTTTTTATTAGATCAGTAAAATTGAGAATTTTTCCACCAGAGTCTAGAACCTTTTTGGCACCCGAAGTAGAAATAGAAAATGAGCAAAGTGTTATTTTATGTGAAAGGTAACCAGTTCCAAGCACTTTTCCTGGAACAACAACTATGTCATTGTTTTTTACAAATTTATCTATTTGACCAATATTGACTGTTCTTCTAGCACTAGATGGTTTGAGTGCAAGTTCTGCTAGTCTTGACCATATTGGAGCTTTGTTTTTCTTTGATGCTCCTTTGAGTTCCTTTACCATTTGTATAACAACTTGGTTGGTCATTTGTAATATTGCCTTTTTTAACCCAAATATAATGCATGCTCATCCAAGGGTAGAAATTACTTGCTTGAAACTATCTAATCTTTTTGCAAGCTCTTCTACTCCAGCTGATACTATTTGAGATGGTGTCATTGCGCCTGTTGTTTCTATAGTTAAGATATGATCTTCAGGGTTTCCAGTTTCTATTAATACTGACACTGTCGCAGAATTCCATTTTGCATGTTCTGTACCCCTTCCTAATCTTGCATAGGCTTCAAGCTTTAACTTTTGATTTGGTGCAAGTTCAATAATTGGAATCTTGTCACTAACTGGTTTTACAACTTCATCTTCTGATGTAAGCTCAGCCGATGTAACAGTTCTTGTAGTATCTGCAGAGCCTGCATCGATCATTAACATAACTCTGCAACGAGAACAACCAACCTCACTATGGCAATCACAATTTGATGCTTCGACAAACCTTGTTAGATCTGTCTTTATTGGAATCATTGCAAGTCTGTGGGCTATGCCCTCATCTGCAAGGACAGAAGAATTTTCAATTATCACTACATCATCAATGGCAAAAACAGGTACTCCTGTAAGGCAAATCCTTCTTAATGCGTTGGCATATTGTAATGGTACATTCTTTAATTTAACAACAATCTTTCGTTCATTTTGCTCAATAATCTCTAAAGAAGTCAAACCTTAGCGAAAACAATCGTTAGTCCAAATAAAAATCTAGCGAGTTTTTCCGTATAGATAAATACCAAAGTTGAATATCACAATTATGGATAAGCCATCTGTAGTCAGATTTGCTGTTGAAGGAGAAAAATTTGAGATTCTTGTAAAGCCAGACCCAGCACTTGATTTCAAGTTGGGAAAAAAGAAGGATATTTCCTCTATAATGATCTCTGAGGAGATTTATTCAGATTCTAACAAGGGCACACGAGCATCGACTGAAAAATTGATGAAAGCATTCAAGACAACAGATCAAACTGCAATTGCCACTATGATTCTTCAAAAAGGTGATCTTAACCTAACAACAGATCAAAGACGAAAGATGGTTTCAGAAAAACGTAAACAAATTGTAGAATTTATTGCCAAAAACTTTGTCGATCCCAGATCTCATCTTCCTCATCCGCCGCTTAGGATAGAGCAAGCCATGGATGATGCACGCGTCTCAGTTGATCCGTTCAGAAATGTAGACGAACAAACAAAAGATATTGTTGAACAACTACGTTCCATCATACCATTAAAATCAGAAAACATGCTTCTTGAAATTCTGGTACCAGCACAGTTTGCTGCACAATCTTATTCAGTTTTAAAATCTGTAGGGTCTTTAAAAAAAGAAGAATGGCAAGCTAACGGTGCTCTTAAAGTAATACTAGATATACCGGCTGCAGCAAGGGCAAATGTGATAGATAGATTGGGATCAATAACAAAAGGTTCTGCTTCTGTTGAGGTCTCGAAATGATGGAAACAAAAAGAAGATACGTAATTCCTGGCGACGTTATAACAACAGGACCCTTTAGACCAGAACAAAATGTCTACCAAGAAGGAGATCGAATTATTTCTACAAGTGTAGGTATTTCTGAAATTTTCGATAATGCTGTACGTGTAATTCCACTTACAGGAATATACATGCCAAAAACAAACGACCTGATTATAGGCAAAGTAATAGGACATTCGTCGTTATCATGGGAGTTTGATATTAACTCGTGTTTTGTAGGATTTTTACCAGCTCAGGATGTTTTTGGCAGAGACTATTCTCCCACCAAAGATGAGCTTAAAGAAAGACTTGACAAAGGGGACTTGGTTGCAGCACGAGTTGCTAATTTTGATAGATCGCGCGATCCATTACTTACTGTACAGGACAGGGATCTTGGAAAAATTGAATCAGGAGAGCTAATTGAGATTTCTCCAAGCAAGGTTCCAAGACTAATTGGAAAACGAGGCTCTATGATCCAAACAATTGAGATGGCTACAAAGGCAATGATTACAATTGGACAAAATGGATGGATAGTTGTTTCCTCTGAAGATCCCGATGGATTATTAAAGGCAATAGAAGCAATCAGAATGGTTGATGCTCAGGCACATATGCCGAACTTGACTGAAAGAGTCAAATCCATGCTTGGGGTAGAACTTGGAGATAATAATGACACAATTAATGAATGAAAATGGAATTAGATGTGACGGAAGAAGAGTAGATCAATTAAGAAATATATCTATCAAAGTGGGAGTTTTGAAAAACGCAGACGGCTCTGCATACATAGAGTTTGGTAAAAACAAAATTCTCGCTGGCGTTTTTGGACCTCGTGATGTTCATCCAAAACACATGGCAAACCAAGACTCTGGAATTTTGCGTTGCCGATATCACATGTCTCCTTTTTCTGTTACAGAAAGAAAAAACCCCGCTCCTTCAAGAAGAGAAATAGAGATCTCCAAAGTAATCAAAGAGGCATTATTGCCTGCTGTAATACTAAAGGACTTTCCTAGAACAGTAGTAGATGTCTTTATCGAAGTACTTCAGGCCGATGGAGGTACTAGATGTGCTGCACTGGACGCAGCATCTCTTGCTTTAGCGGATGCAGGAATACCAATGCGTGATCTGGTTTCTGCATGTGCAGCAGGAAAGGTCGCTGATCAAATAGTTTTGGATATTAACAATGAAGAAGATCAGGAAGGACAGGCTGACATGCCAATTGCATATATGCCAAACCTTGGAAAAATCACTCTAATGCAACTTGATGGAATCTTGACTCCAGCTGAGTATCAAAAATGTGTTCAAACTGGAATAAATGGATGTAAACTAGTTTATGAAATACAAAGAAAAGCACTAATGGACAAGTACTTTACAAATGAGGCACAATAGACATGGCTAATTCAGTTATACTTGCACAACTAAAAAGAGAACAAATCTTAGAACTCTTAAAAGAAGGAAAAAGACTTGATGGAAGAGGTTTTGAAGATCAACGACCACTCTCAATTGATGTTGGAGTAATTCCAAAGGCAAACGGTTCTGCAAGAGTAAGGCTTGGAGATACCGAGATTGTCACAGGAGTAAAGATTCAACCAGATAAACCATTTCCAGATCTTGGTGATAAAGGAATACTGATATGCACTGCTGAAATTCTTCCACTCGCAGATCCTAATACAGAACCAGGCCCTCCATCTGAAGAAGTAATAGAGCTGGCAAGAGTTGTTGATCGAGGAATCAGAGAAACTGAGATGCTTGACTTACACCAACTGGTTCTTATCGAGAACAAATCAGTAATTGGAATTTTTATCGATAGCAGTATAACAGACGCAAACGGAAATCTCTTTGATGCATGTTCATATGCTTCTGTTGCAGCTCTTCTATCATGTACTGTTCCAAAGTATGAAATCAAAGATGAGGCTCCGGTTCTAGTAGAAGGTGTAACTTCAAAACCTCCTGTAAAAACAATTCCAGTATCTATTACAATGGCAAGAATTGGAGATCATATTATCGTAGACCCATCATCATATGAAGAAGCTTGCATGGATGCACGATTGACAATTACAACCAATACCGAGGGAAACATTTGTGCGCTTCAGAAGGGAGGAATTGATGGCTTTACCTTCGAGCAAGTGGTAAGATGCTCAGAAATTGCTCTTTCGGTGGGAACAAAAATAAGGAAGCAACTTGAGAAACTGATGTAAAATGGTTAAAGGTAAAAGCTCATCATTAAAGGGACTTGGCTCAAAGTATGGTTTAAAACCACGTAAAAAATTTACTGCAGTTCACAGGCTTTTGAAAGCAAAGCGAAGATGTGTTGAATGCGGTTCCATCAAGTTTGGGCGCGTGGCAGTAGGTATATGGGCCTGCAAAAAATGCGGATTCAAAATAGCTGGAATGGCATATGACGTTAAGGTATAATGCCAAGATAGAAATTTTTGCTAAAGAAAAAACAAAATCTATTTTTGACTCGATTCAAACAGACAACAAATTCTCCGCTGGAACTCCGACAAAAACAACAATATCTTTTGATAAAAAAATTACAATCTTAATTGATGCACAAGAGATCTCACATTTGCGGGCAAATTTGAATTCGACGTTACGTCTTGTACAGGCAAGCAATGATTCTATCGAATCGGTAAAAATATAAGCAAATCAACTCGTGAATCTAGCATGTCTTCTGGCGAGCAACAAATTCCACCGTGGTTACAAGAACAAGTTGGAAGATTACAACAACTACAACAAAATCTCCAATCCATCATGGGCCAAAAACAACACTTGGAGATGGATCAACTTGAGACAGAAAGAGCACTTGAAATTCTCAAAAAAGTAGGTGATAATGATGCCGTTTTCAAAAACGCAGGTTCCATACTAATAAAATCAACAAAAATAAGTCTTATTGCAGAACTAGAAGAAAAAAAAGAACTTGCAAACACTCGCATTACGGTATTATCAAAACAAGAAACACGCGTCAAAGAAAATCTTAAGGAAGCAGAGACCAAGATAAAAGAAATGCTGCGTGGACCATCTGACGGTCAACCAAAAATAGACACTCCCAAATAAAATATTAACAAACTCTGTAAATGTTGTATAATGAAGATAAACGACCTGCGGATGATAATTGATGAGAGGGAGAAGAAAAGCGGAATCCCTGATCTTCTCAGAGCAGTTGGGGTAAACATTGAACTCAAAAATCTACCAGTAGGCGATTATATTGTGGCCCCAGAAACCATAGTGGAAAGAAAAAGCATTCAAGATTTTATCTCATCTGTTTTTGACGGAAGACTATTTGATCAATGTAACAGACTAAAAGAACACTTTGAGCATCCAATTATTTTGATGGAAGGTAATGTGGATCAAATTGAAGAGCTTACTGAAAACCCGCTTGTTTTCTATGGTGCTATATCCTCAGTTGTTTTAGATTTTAAGATTCCAATCATTCCGACACCAAATGCATCACATACAGCAAAGCTTTTGATAGCTATGTGTACAAGACAGGAAAATAAAAAAGGTCCATTTTTGAAAAAAATAAAAAAATCAGATGATTTACAAAAACAGCAACTATCTGTTCTTTGTAGCCTGCCAGGAGTAGGAGAAAAATTAGCAACCAGAATGCTAGAAAGGTTTGGTTCCCCAACTAATACACTAAAGGCCTCTTACTCCGAGCTTTCAAAAATCAAAGGCATGGGAGAATCAAGAGCTCTTAAGATAAGAAAAATGCTTGATGCAGAAAACAAATTAAAGAAAAAAGTAGACCAAAAAACATTACACGATATCTGACATACAATTCAAATATCTGACTTTGTAAACGAATGAGATGATTGTTTCACACATGTGGCTTGTTGAACATCTAAATGATCCTAATGTTGTGATCCTTGATTCTCGCGGTAATGTTGCATATTCTTATGCACACATACCAAATTCTTAACCACTCGGTGTTGAAAAAGTAATAATATCAAATCAGTATGGTGCCAATTTAGTGTTTGATACAGACAAGGCTGCGAACCTTTTTGGTTCTATTGGAATTGATGAAACCAAGACCGTGATAATTTATGGTGATTATATGGATCCCTCATCAGCAAGGATTGCTTGGACATTGCTTTATTTTGGCCATGATAAAACAAAAATTTTGGATATTGATATTAGAGGATGGCATCAAAAAGGACTAGCTGTTACTCGTGATATACCTACAATAAAATCAACTACATTTGTTCCAAAAATAAATGCAAATCTGAGAATTGAGGCTGAAGAACTAGTAAAAAAAATTGATACTGATGTAATTATAGATGCACGCACTCCGCAAGAATTTATGGCAGGAAGAATTCCTAATTCTATTTTAATTCCTTTTACAGACGGCATGGGACAACAAGGATTTCTTTTCAAAGAAAAAGAAGAAATGAAAAAATTTTTTGAAGAACAGAAAATTCCAAAGGACAAGGAAGTGGTTTGTTATTGTGTACTTGGGCATAAGCAGCATATGTTTTTACACAACTAAAGATTGCAGGATATGAAAATGTCAGATTATACGATGGTTCATTTGCTGATTGGGCTGGAAGAAGACTTCCTCTTGGCTGATCTACGGCTAAGATTGGTTCCACAAATAGGACACCGTGATATCTTTGAAAAGATTTTTTCACATCCAGAACAAAAATAAACCCAATCCTTTACCTCTGTAATACCTTTGGTCATGATAGGAATGACTTTGAGGTTGAGTTGTTTGGCGGTGTTTGATATTGCGTAATCATCAGTAACTAGTTCTCCATCTATCTGCAAACACAGTGCAATAACAGAGATATCTCCTTTGGAAAGATTTTGAAAATCTCCAGTTTCTTTTGCTTTTGCCAATACTTTTGTAATGTATTCCTTTTCAGGATCGGTAATCTCTAATCTTTTTGTTTCAACAAGTACATTTAATGCATCGTGATTTTTCTTGATGTGTTTTATTTCGTCAAAAACAACAGGGGTTGTATAGCTTTTCTCTTGTGAGGCGAAAGGGATGCCAGCATAAAAAGCACTTGCATCTAAAATTCTAGAAACCAAGCTTGCTCATCTGTCTTAGACCGCGCTTTTTGATTCTTACAAATACTGCCTGTTTTTTGTATTTTCTTATGGTTATGACATCATCATATCTTGCGGGTTTTATCACTTGGGCGTCCATGATAATACTAGAATCGTGAGAACTAAGTATCTCAATTTTTTCATCTGGAACAACTAGTGATGGCAACTTGTTTACTGGTGCAACTGGTGTAATTATTAATACATCCAAACTTTCGTGCAATATTGGACCACCAAGAGAATAAGAATGTCCAGTAGAGCCACTGGGCGTTGCAATTATTACGCCATCCATTTTTTGTGTGACTGTATCATTTTGAAATCTGATTTCAAAAAGTGAAGTCTTTGTAAGATTTTGCCTGTTTATGAAAATCTCATTTAGGGCAGGTGGAAAATCCTGACCATTGCATGAAGCAACAACTCTTATCCGCTTGTCAAGAAAAATATTATCTGAAAGTATTTGGTTTATGGCAGTATCAATCTCAGGCATTGTAATTTCGGATAATATGCCCCTGTTTCCACCCACGTTTATAGCCAAATTTGGAACCTCGTTTTCTAAATATCTAAATGTACGTAAAGTTGTACCATCGCCACCACAAGTTATGGTCAAGTCAAGCTTTGCATCCTTTAATTCTTCCAAATCACTTACTTTTTTTGCACCTTCTACTTCTACTGGTGAAATGGTAAAAACTTGAGATTTTTTTGCAAGTAGTTTCTTTGCCACTTTTTTGGCAGCTTCCTCGGATTCTTTTGAACCGACCTTACTTACTACAGCTACTCTGTTAAGATTCAAGCGGAAAGTAGTATTCCAGTTTCACTTAAAAAGCAACTGATAAGGATAAAATATAAGGACCTTTCATGGTAATTTATTCTGAAAGAAAATGAGTTATGCAAATCCGGATGTTTTGACAGATACTGAATGGGTCTCAAAAAATATCTCAAATAAAGCGATTAATATTGTTGAAGTGGACTATGATCCAGAAAATGGATACAGACAAGGCCACATTCAAGGTGCCAGTCTGATATGGTGGAAACGTGATATCAACGATCCAATAAGAAGAGACATCATAAGCAAAACCCAATTTGAAGACCTTATGGCAAGAAACGGCATTACTCCAGAATCTGAAGTTATCTTGTATGGTGATTTTAATAATTGGTTTGCAGCCTTTGTATTTTGGATTTTCAAGTATTATGGACACAAAAATGTCAAACTGATGAATGGCGGTAGAAAAAAATGGGAATTAGAAAAGAAACCATACACAAAAGATGAGCCACAAATTCAAAAAACAAAATATGATTCCCTTCCACCTGATGAAGGACTGCGAGCATATCTATTTGATGTCAAAAGAGCAATTGATAGACAGGATACTGTATTAGTTGACGTACGATCTCCAAAAGAGTTTACTGGAGAGATAACTGCACCTCCAGAATATCCGATGGAACATGCACAAAGAGGTGGTCACATTCCTAAAGCAAATAACATTCCCTGGGCTACTGCGGTCAACGATGCAGATGGCACTTTCAAATCCGTAAACGATCTAAAACAGATCTACGAGTCAAAGGGTGTGACACCAGACAAGGATGTGATATGTTATTGTAGAATTGGAGAAAGATCTTCACACTCGTGGTTTGTTCTCAAATATCTGCTAGGATATTCTCAAGTAAGAAACTATGATGGTTCATGGACTGAATGGGGTAACATGATCGGAAACCCAGTTGAAAAGTAAGAATTGAGCCAAGAACTTCCATTGCTAAAGAAAGGGATTTTCTATTTCATACGAGACGGTGATGATTCTATTATAATGGAAGATAAGACAAAAGGTGGTCTTACAGTACAGGAGCGATCAATTGATGAAAAATACAACGTAGAGGCAGAAAAAGGCATGATCTATGATATGAATGGGATAGGTCACAAAGTAGGAATTCGTTGGTTCTTTCTAAAAAAAGATTATGCTTTTGATAAGGTACTTTCATTTGCACAAGAAATGGAGCAGCGATACAGAAAGATAAGAGAAGAAACCTGTCCTGATTACTAAGAAGCGTTTTTAAAGACTTTGGAAAATAATACCAGTAGATGTCTCTTCTGTTAAAAGATAAAGTCTACACCATACAGTCTACTACTACTAAACGCGGCATCTACCCATTACACAGCTACAAGTTAGGTCTTTACAGATTACCAATAAAACTAGAAGATCAGTATGAAATTGATTCAATTGTTGCTGGTTTAAAAAAAACATTTGTAATGGACGCATTTGCTGACAGGGTCTATACAACATACTATTGGAAGGAAGAGAACATGCCAGATCCTGACGCATCAGGTTACAAACAGATCGAACTTCAGATCCAAGTAGAAGTTGTTACAGGCGAAGTTGTAGACATGATCTATCAAATTTATCCTGTTGAAAAGTATGGTGATACTCTATGGGTCAAAGATTATAGAAAAAAAGCAGATACTAACGCAAAAATGATTATCGATACTATACTACGTAATACTGTTCTTGCAGATAAAATGGTAGAACACTTGGTCAAGACAAAGAATCTTTCTCAAGAAGAGGCCTTGAAAGAACTGGAAGCGATGACTCCTCTTGCACAAATTGTACCAAATGCAAAGCCAAAACCAAAACCAGCTTCACCACCTCCAGGACAAACTGCACAAGCAGAAGCAGAACCGGAGGTTAGTAGTGGAGTAAAGCCTGGTCCAATCGATGTAGGATTCAAGACAAAGCTAAAGGTAAGTGAGACATTTACTGCAACTTCTAGTGGAAATAAAATTAAGATCTTTGGTCCACGAAAGGGCAATGAAGTATTAGGCATCTGGGGCGAAGTTGTCTCTGTTGATTTTGATATCTGTATTGGAGACGGAGCTTGTATAGATGCATGTCCTGTAAAGGTGTACGAATGGGCTGAATTTCCAGGAAATCCATCTTCTGAAAAGAAACCCCTGATGGCAAGAGAACCAGATTGTATTTTCTGCCTTGCTTGCGAAAACGTCTGCCCAGTCCAAGCAATAAAGATATTCACGAAAGGATAAACAGAATCTTTTCCCCGTATCAATACAACTATAAATACAATTTTTAGTTTCTTAGAGTAGAGGGTTTATGTTAATACATACCTTCCCAAACCCATTAACAGAATTTCTGTTCAGTGTGTTCATAGGGATTGCCATTTTGATTACGTTCTACACATGTAATTTCTATTATCTTGTTTTTCTTTCAAAACAAAAACACAAATCACAAAAAACTGATCTAACTGATACACCTACAGTTACAATCCAACTACCCATTTACAATGAAAGATATGTTGCAGCAAGACTTGTTAATGCAGTATGTGCTATAGATTATCCAAAAGAAAAAATGAATATACAAGTACTGGATGATTCGGATGATGATACTTATGACATTTTAGAAGATCTTGTTGTAGATTATCAAAAAAAAGGGTTTGATATTTCACATATACGCAGAGAAAAAAGAAGTGGTTACAAAGCTGGCGCACTTCGAAATGCGATGAAGTATGTCAAAGGAAGTTTTGTAGCAATATTTGACGCTGATTTTATTCCACCTTCCTGGTTTTTGAAAAAAGCAATACCTTATTTTTGTGAGCCTGAAATAGGCTTTGTCCAATGTAGATGGGGCCATGTAAATGAGGCATACTCTGCACTTACAAAAGCACAGGCCCTAAGCTTAGATTTTCATTTTCTTATAGAACAAAAAGCAAAGAGTAATTCACATCTTTTCATGAATTTCAATGGTACTGCAGGAATTTGGAGAAAAGAATGCATTGATGATTCTGGTGGGTGGCACACTGCAACACTTGTTGAGGATTTAGATCTGAGTTATCGTGCTCAAATGAAGGGATGGAAGTGTGTCTTTTTGCCTGAAATTGTTGTAGATGCAGAGCTTCCAGTGCAGATGAATGCGGCAAAAAGACAGCAGTTTAGGTGGGCAAAAGGCTCTATGCAATGTGCAGTTAAATTACTTGGAGATATTGCAATTAAAAAAATTCCAATTGATACAAAAATTCAAGCGTTTGTTCAATTAACTAGACACGTTGTTCATCCCCTCATGCTTATACAATTTCTTATAATGCCTATACTTTTGGCAGCAAAAATTAACATATACATTGTCAGCACACTTCCATTACTTACAATTGCTGCATATTTTGCCATAGGACCTCTTGGATATCTTATGATAATACGTGACTTGTGGGGTAGTAGCTGGAAATCAAAAGCACTAGCATATCTTTATCTAATAATTTATTCTGCTGGCATGTCAGTAAACAATACTGTAGCTATCTTTGATGCCTTATTTGGAAAGAAAAATGAATTTCTACGAACTCCAAAATATGGTATTGTAAACAAGACAGATGACTGGAGAGACAAGGCATACAACCTGCCTTTTACAAAAACTACCTTGCTTGAGATTTTTTTTGGTGTTTATGGAATCATTGCAATTTTTATAGCAATCTATTCAAACAATCCTGTATTCGTACCAATACTTGGTATTCAGGCATTGGGATTCTTCTACATCTCCTACCTTAGCGTATCGCATTCAACATTTAAAAAGAGCAAATCGCAAAAACTACACAAGGTAACAAAGGCAGAGAAAATGGCAAACGGATACTATAAACTTGCAATGATTGGAATTATGGGATTTATCATATTTGGGATAGTAGTTGCATTTGAAGGATACAAGAATTCTGTTTATCCACTGCAGGAATCAAGAGGAATTTTGTCCAGAATCCAAGCAACGTCTGATCCACAACAACTACTGACAGAAATCAGAACTCTTAAAGTGCTTTTGCCAAAAGACGGTAACCCTGTTTGGATATTTCCAACAGACTCCACTGACTTTGGTTTAATTCAAAAAGATCTTGATACTATGATATCTACAATAGATAAGATATCTGCTTCGTCACAAAATGTTTCTGATTATAGTACTGGAATGATTAATGTACATTTTCAAGCCCAGGCAATTGACTCTAATTTACTTGATGTTATTCCATACATGTATGTAAGCTTCTCAAACGTTGTATTTAGCTCCATATGGATTGCAGCAATCATAGGAATTTTTGCAGTAATAAAACGAAAGAAAGAACGACTAAAAGCCTATGAAATGGCTGACGAAGTTTAGAATTATTGGATATTAAGCTCGTGCCTTACTTCATCTACTGCACGAATTCCAAATAAATCTCTGATCTGTTCTAATCTCAAAGATTCTTTTACAAGGTCTGAACCTAGCTGATTTATTAAAAGTCTAAACACGTCAGTAAATCTAATCTCCCATCTATCTGCACAATCAAGTATTTTTGCCACAGACCATTGCTTTACTTCTTGTGGAAGAGGCATCTTCTTTTCAGATTCAATAGAAAGTCTATCAAATAGATTTACCATGTCTACTGTCTGATTAATCATCTTTTCAAGATCATCCAGTGTTCCATATTTTGATTCTGAATGCATACGCACGTTTGACTGGAATTCTGATAGACGCAATAACCCTATTACTTCACGTGAAGTATTCTGGGATGTCTTGTGGGTAATGTTACGAATATCTTGTAATTCTTTGTACACTTCATTCGTCTTTTTATGAAATTCTGATGTCGAGGCTACATTACTGTTTAACATTTCTGCCAAGTCGGCCATTTTTTCATCTATTTGTTTTGTCTTTCCAAGTATGTTTTCCCTAAAATTAACAAACTCCATTCCTACATTTCTAATGTCTCCTCCTAGAGCAGCAAGAGAATCCGTCTTTCTAACTAGTGAACCAAGCTCTATTCCCACATCTCTTATATCAGAACTCAGATTGAGAAGAGGCTCTGTTTTTGAGACCACTGAATCTATGTTTACTTTCAAGTTTGCAATATTTTCTTCTAGATGTGATACGTTTTCTGTTTTTACTGCCACCTGTTTAATTTCATCTCTTATCTTTTCTGTTTTTTCAGCTACATTCATTATCATTTTTGTATTGTTACGAATTGAATCCAGACTGTCAGCAACACTTTGCATTAATTTGTTAGTATCAGGCATAGATTCTTGTTTTTCACGTATCTTGTTGACTTGGTCTTGAAGTTTGTTTGTCTGTTCATTTACTTTAGATATCAAATTAGAATGAGCTTTTACCTGGCTCAATCCAGTAAACAACTTTTGTGTGTCCTCTTCCAAGATGTTCACTTGCCTTGAATATCGTTGAATTTGTTCTAATGATGATCCTACTGCATCTATCATGGTTTTTAGCGAAATGAGTATCTTCTGATTCTCCGCAAAAATTTTTGACATTGATTTTATTTCTGTAGCCAAAGTCTTTGCCGCATCAGAAATAGAACTCATTTTTTTCAAAACATCTGAACTTGAATCTTTTTTTCCAACATTCGATGGTCCTTTACGGCTAGAATGTTTTGTCACTTTACATTAGAACAAGACCAGCCGATAAAAAAGTTCGTTTTTAATGATGACTTTTGAGGAAAAAAGAACCAGAATTAGTTGTTTACTAGTTCTGGATCATGAAGTACTTCATGGAATGTTTTTTGAACCAAACCAGTTGCGGTTTCGATAAACTGCTTGGGGCAGTATTCACAGGTTAACATGATATACCGTACTGTACGGTACTATTAATACCCGGGTAACTTTGAAATGACCTTCAGAAAACAACTTAATTCTTCTCAAGTTTGAGCGAAGCTGAGTTGATACAATACCTCTGGTTCGTAGGTACTGGACCATCATCAAAAACATGACCCAGATGAGCACCACAATTTTTACACATTACCTCTATTCTTAACATGCCATAGCTAGTGTCCGTCTCACTTTTCACGTTGCTTTTAATGGGTTCCCAAAAGCTAGGCCATCCTGTCCCTGAATCAAACTTTGTATCAGAACTAAACAGATCTACTCCACAGCAAGCACATTTGTAAATTCCTTTTTCCTTACAATCATTGTATTCTCCAGAAAATGGAGGTTCTGTGCCCCTGTTTCTACAAATTTCGAATTGTTCTGGTGTAAGTGTTTTTTTCCAATCCTTGTCTGATTTTTCCATCATATACTAAGAATGTAAATTTGGATATTAATCTTTGATTTCAGAAAATTTGCTTGCTGAAAATTGAATCGGACGAATTATAAATCGATAAAACCTCCTTTCTATCATGCACAAAACTGATATTCAGTTAACGTTAAGAATGACATTTAGTTTTCTAGTTCTGGCAATAATTTATCTTGCATTTCTTAGCTTCATATCGTTATATTTTGGATTAGGGATCTTACCGATGGCAGTAATCGCCGGTCTGATGATCGGAGCTCAGTGGTATTTTTCAGATAGGATAGTTCTTTGGAGCACTGGTACTAAACTAGTCACAAAAGAAGAATATCCTATTTTACATGAAATTGTTGAAAGACTTGTTGCAAAAGCAAATATTCCAAAACCGCGAATAGGAGTAGTAAATATGGAAGTGGCAAACTCATTTGCCACAGGAAAGGGACCAAAAAGTTCAGTGGTTGTGGTAACTACCGGCCTTATGAAAATTTTAGAAAAAAATGAACTAGAAGGAGTACTATCACACGAGCTTACTCATATCAAACATCGTGACGTTACGGTTATCACTCTAGCAAGTCTATTTTCTACTATTGCATGGTTTATCATGCAATCTTCTATGTTTGGTGCAATGTGGGGTGGATATGGTTCTGGAGGAAGACAACAACAAGGTGGAGGAATATTCTTGGTTCTGATTGTAGCTGCAATTGTATGGTTTCTAAGTTTTATAATAATACGTGCCATATCCAGATACCGAGAATTTGCTGCAGATAGTGGTGGTGCCTATATGACAGGTCAACCTCTGTTTCTCTCAAGAGCACTAATGAAAATAAGTGGTGAGGTAAAAGTAGCTCCAAAACCAGAACTAAAACGAATTGAGGGAATGAATGCATTTTTCATAATTCCAGCCATGTCAGGTCAAACTATAGCGAGATTTTTTGCGACACATCCCCCAGTTGAAGAAAGAGTAAAACGTTTAATGGAAATTGAGGCTGAACTTCGTAGATCTGATCAGGTTGATTCATGACTCATTCATACAAATTTTATAAAAAAGAGTTTTTTTAAACATGAAATCTATCAATTAATATTTAATAAGCTAATTTTAATATGAAATTCATATAAAACAGATAATTATTATATAAGAATATCTTATGTAAGATATGGCAGAAGCTGGTTGGGAAATATATGCGGCAGCAGCTGGTGCTCTTGCAATCACCATTGCAATCTACTTTGGAGAACGTGCCTATAGGTACATACGAATGAAAGAGAACAAACATGTTGGTACCTATGGATTCAACTTTGAAAAGGAGTAAACATGAAACCATCATTAAACTTCGGATTCAAAACCAGCCTAAACTATGTTCAAAATATTAAACTCTAGTTGTACTTTTTAGATAAAAAATAACCATGATCTTTGTTATTTACAGCAGTCAGATACCCCAGGTATAATTCTTCATGTGTCTCAGACTACCCAATCATCATTCTGCTTTGTTTAGTTATCAAAATTCCTTTATAATATACATGATG
>QYQE01000015.1 GCA_007280335.1 Nitrosopumilales archaeon
AAGAAATTTTGAAAAAAAGAAAAATTATCTTAAACCAAACATCTCCACTCAAAAGTTTGCACATCTACTCAATTCCCTCGAAGCAATATCTGAAAAGTTTAGCAAAGTTAGCGGATATGCCTCTTTAGGATATTCTGCAGACACTCAATCAGATGAAGCCACATCATTACTAACTAGAATGACAAAACTTGGATCTCAGATTGAAAATCGTACTTTGTATTTCGATCAATGGTGGAAAAAGCAATTAGATCAAAAAAATGCAGACCGGTTGATAAAATCATCAGGAGAATTATCAGAATTTTTAAGATTCAAAAGACTATTAGCTAAATATTCACTTTCAGAATCTGAAGAAAAAATAATCAACACCCTAGATGTCACCGGTAGTACTGCACTAGTCAAGATCTATGATAAAATCACAAACGCATTCCAGTATATAGTAAAAATCGATGGAAAATTGAAAAAATACAACAGGGAAGAGCTTGGTGTACTTGTTAGGAACCCCAAATCCAAAACAAGAGAAGTTGCGTACAAAGTACTCTTGTCTCAATATGACAAACAAAAAGGGGTTCTTGGTGAGATATATCAAAATCTAGTACAAAACTGGAAAGATGAGAGCATCGAGATTAGAGGATATGCATCTCCAATATCAGTCAGAAACATTTCTAATGACATAGATGACAAGATAGTTAATTCTCTTCTTTCAGTTTGCAAGTATAATGCACCAGTATTTCAAAAATTCTTTACGCTAAAAGCAAAAATGCTCGGAATGAAAAAACTTCGACGTTATGACATCTATGCCCCAACATTAAAGGTAAAACAAAAGTCATACAAGTATGATCATGCAGTCAAGATGGTATTACAGACACTGAATGGTTTTAGTCCAACATTATCAGAATATGCAAAAAAAGTCTTTGTACAAAATCATGTTGATTCTTCTATCAGACCAGGAAAAAGAAGCGGAGCATTTTGCAGTACCATATCACCAAAGATAACACCGTACGTTCTTGTAAATTTCAAAGGTAAATCAAATGATGTGTTTACATTAGCTCATGAATTGGGTCATGCCATACACAGCATTGCTGCATCAGACAAATCAATTTTTGTGGCAGAAGCACCATTACCGCTAGCAGAAACCGCATCAACATTTTCAGAGATGTTATTGTTTGATGAAATTCTAAACAAAGTTTCTAACGAAGAGAAAAAATCAATACTAACAGAACACATTGATGATCTTTATTCAACCATATCAAGACAAGCTTTTTTTACATTATTTGAAATCGCCGCACATAAAAAAATTGGTGAAGGTGCAACTGTAGAAGATATTTCAAACGAATACATGAAAACTCTCAAAGAACAATTTGCTAATTCAATTGACATGACAAGTAATTTTGGTGTAGAGTGGAGTTGCATTCCACACTTTTATCACTCTCCGTTTTACTGCTATGCATATTCATTTGGAAATCTGCTGGCATTGTCATTTTTCCAGAGATATAAAAAAGAAGGCAAGTCCTTTGCGCCTACTTATATCAAAATTCTTTCTGCCGGAGGATCAAAGAAACCAGAAATCCTGCTAAAAGAACATGGTATAGATATTTCATCGCAAAAATTCTGGCAGGATGGTTTTGAATATATCAAAAATCAAGTCAATAGGCTCTCAAAACTAGATAATTAAAATCGCCTAGCAGCCAAGCGCCCCCAGCTGCTAGGCATGTTCCCCTGCGGTTTGAACCGATGTCAACAAGAATAAGCACAAATTACCATTTAAACCATTGGAATCCTGATCGCTTAACTAAAACTATTTTATTTTATTTCACATACCAAAGGCTAAGTGAAATATCCAAGGTGTTGCAATAAAGATCCAGTATATTTGATTACTTATGACTGTGGGCCTGACCCAAAGGAAACCATCCTTGTATGCAAGGATCATTATTTAGAAGAACCATTTCAGCGGTTTGCAGTCAAAATTGAAAAATTGCAAGAGTAGACTTAATAGTTCGATCTAAAAACGTGCATTTATTGAAATATACAATTATTTTTTCTCTTGTTTTTTCAATTTTAGTTTTCAATGTTTTTAATGTGTATGCACAGCAACCTCTACTTGCATCATTTCATGAGGCGGCACAAGTTCTAGTTGATCAAAAATTTCAAAATCAAACAACTGCATTCATAGGACTTGAATCTACTAGTCCACTAGAAATGCGCGTCCCTGCAGGACTTGATCAAAAAATACGAAATACCGCCAATATTACATCTGTTACAATAACAAATGCACAGAATTGTGTTTTAGGAGTTCCAAAATATGATTCATGTGTTTTGGTAACTATAGATGATCCATCATTAGTAGAATCATATAACATTACAAAAATTCAGACACAGTCTAAGGCAATAGGAGATAGTCTGATAGATGACATTAACAGTGCGTTTCACTTGAATTCCAAATTTAACAATGTATACATAAATCCAAAAGGAGAATTTAGTAATGCGTTAGGTACATCTGGTGCAGTTTCAGGGAACAGGACAATTTCCATAGTATACACAATGTCAAGTTCTAAATCAGATTATTTGTTTGATGGTTTTACTTCAATATTGCTACCTCCACAAATAAAAGATGCTGGTGGGTTTTTGGATGCTGCAAAAAAAATGTCAAGTAACTCTAATTCATCTGTAACTTTTACCATAATACCAAGAACCGGTGTATCAATGTATCAACTCCAAGTATCAGAACGTTTTCCAATTAAAAGTACCATAACTACAATTAGTCCCCTGGATCTTTTTGGGGTAGACAAGCTTGATAGATCAAGTTACTTTAATGCTGGATTTTTCCCGCTAAATTCAATTCTTCAAGTCACACTATTATCAAATCAGCCAATAGCAATTACTGACCATGGCGGAGATCTTGTTCCAACTCAAGAAAAAAACGGACAGAAGATTCCATCAGATCTTACGAAAGCAGGATGGTTATTTGATCCAAGTTCTGGTAACCAAATAACAGCCGTCTATCTTTTTGGAACAACTGTATCTGCCAGTAAAAACGATCTAACATTAACTATAGGAAATGGAACAATGGGAATTGAAAACCCAGTTCAACCACCTGCGTATACTCCGCCACCGGCCAAACCTACGAATGTAGACTATTCACCATATGTCTTAATTGGGATTATTGCAGCAGCAGGCGTTGCAATTTACATATTTCTTAGAAAGAGGTAGTTATAGAATTAAAACTGCCGCTGCAAAAACGGTAGTCCAGCGTCCTTTTGGATCTCCAATAGCGCTTTGTGTGATATGTCTTGTTTTGTAAATTTCTCCTGAAATTTTCCATTGTTTCCTTTTTTCATCCCAGCTTTTTTCGAGATCAAATTTTACTCCAAGTGAGGATGCAAGCATTTGTGCGGCAATATCCTCAGCATAATCTCCAGCTTCCTTTTCTGTTTCTCCAAACGATTCATATTCTGACAGATAGCCATATTTGGTTTTATCAGCAGGTTCAGCAATTCCAACAGAAGCAGCCATCAATCTATGTGGTTCGTTACTTTGTTGTCTAGAATAAATTACAAATTGAACGCTGCCTGGACGGATCAATTTTAACCCCTCTGCACGAGAGATCACCTTTGCGCCTGGAGGGAAAATACTAGATATCAAAACTAGGTTTGTGCCAGAAATGCCAGCATCTCGCAGCGCATATTCAAAACTTGTCAGTTTATCTTCGTGGATCCCCTTACCTCGGGTAAGGAATAATTTTTTTGCAACTAAGTCTAGCACGGTTCATTTCTATTTACTGATCTTTAAATATTTATTGATGGTATGTTAAAAATTATTTCAATGATTTTAGAGATTCAATAATATCATTACCATGAGATTCAACCTCAATGTCTCTAAAAATTTTTGCAATTTTTCCTTCTTTATCTATGATAAAGGTAGAACGTTTGGCCAAACCGGCCAGATTGAGGCCAGCATAAGTTTTACAAGTTTCTTTTTTCGGATCACTCAAATGTAAATAAGGAATCTCATATCCTTCAACGAATTTCATTTGATCTTCAACTGTATCCACAGATATAGCAAACAATACAGCATCCATAGCCACAATCTCAGTATATGCGGCTACTATAGTTTGAGCCATTTTGAAGACTTTTTTTGAAGGACATGCAAATAGGTGGTTTTTAGGGTAAAAACATAAAACTATATTTTTTTTGCCTTTAAAATAACTAAGTTTTGCCATACTGCCATCATTAGCCTGTAGTTCAAAATCTGGTGCCACATCTCCCTCTTGCATGAATATCGTTTTCATATCGGGTTTAATACTATTTTGGAATAGTTTGTGGAATACAAAACTCCATAACTGAATGATCTAAATATGAAAAGACTTTTTGAAAGTCAGGTAGTACAAACAAAAATTAAGACATGATGTTTTAGAAACATAACATGAAAGCAGTATACGTAAAAGGTCCAGCCGACGTGGAGATTAGAACCATAGAAAACCCAGCCGTAAAAAGCGGCGAAATATCAGTCAGGATGCATGCGTGTGGCGTCTGTGGCTCAGATTTAGAGAAAATCTACGGACAATACAGTCAACCCTCAATGAGACTTGGACATGAACCATCAGGAACAATTGTACAGGTAGGAGAGAATGTCAAAGATCTCAAAAAAGGTGACAGAGTATTCGTTCACCACCATGTACCGTGTTATTCATGTCATTTTTGTTTACATGGAAATGAAACCATGTGCCAGAAATATTCTGAAACAAATCTTCTTCCGTGTGGTCTTGCTGAAGAATTTGTTGTACCTGAATGGAATGTATCTCATGGCGGAGTCATAAAAATACCAGATGTCATGAGTTTTGACGAAGCTGCAATGATCGAACCACTTGCATGTTGTATAAGAGCATGGAATAAAATTAAAATAAAAAAGGGCGATTCAGTTGCAATTTTTGGCGCAGGTCCTACTGGAATGATGCATGTAATGCTAAGCAAAGTTTACGGGTTAAATGAAATTTTTTGTTTTGATGTGAATGATTTCAGATTAGATTTTGCAAAAAAATTTCAAATAACTGAATCTATAAAATCAACAGATTCCAAGGCCCATGAAAAAATCCTTTCAAAGACACAAAACAGAGGAGTAGACATAATAATTGTTGCCACAGGTAGTCTTAGTGCCATAACTCAGGCCATAGAGTTTGTAAGAAAAGGAGGAACCATAGTTTTGTTTGGTGTCCCATCCAAAGATGCTAAGCTTCAACTTGATATCAGCAAAGTCTATTCTAAGGAAATAACAATCATTCCAAGCTATGCAGCATCAGAAACTGATACCATGGCAGCATTCAAATTAATTCAGGATAATAGCGTGCAAGTAAAAAAGCTAATAACGCATAGATTTGATCTTAGCGAGTCAAAGAAGGCGTTAGAGTACGCACACCAAGGAAATGACGCTATGAAAATAATTATAACAAATTCAGAAACGCTTAACTAAGGTTTTTTTGGAACACTATGACATGGATTGGGGATTAAAAAACAGACTTGCACGCATAATCAGACCACATAGCGGTCGTGGAGTTATGCTAGCAGTAGACCATGGTTATTTCTTAGGCCCAACAGAGCATCTTGAAGTACCACGTAAAACAATCCAGCCGTTGTTACCTTATGCAGACTCTCTCATGTTAACACGCGGTATTTTGAGAACTTCGGTTGATGAGAAATATCCTATTCCTGTAGTCCTTAGAGTCTCAGGAGGTTCTAGTATAATAGGAAAAGATCTCTCAAATGAAAAGATAACCACTTCTGTAAAAGAGGCAATAAGACTTAACGCATCAGCACTTGCATTATCAATCTTTGTAGGAGCACCATACGAACATGAATCACTTGTAAATCTAGGAAAACTCGTAGATGAGGGTGAAGAGTATGGCATACCTGTTCTTGCAGTTACTGCAGTTGGAAAAGAGCTTGAAAAGCGTGATGCTAGGTATCTTGCATTATCATGCAGAATCGCAGCAGAGTTTGGCGCACATATTGTTAAAACATATTATTGTGAAAACTTTGAAAAAGTAGTAAACAGTTGCCCCGTACCTGTAATAATAGCAGGTGGACCAAAGCTAGATTCTGAGCTTGATGCATTACAATTAACTTTTGATGCACTACATGCAGGTGCAGTTGGAGTAGACATGGGAAGAAACATCTGGCAATCAGATTATCAGTTCCAATGATAAAGGCAGTTCGTGCACTGGTACATCAGCGTGTTACTGTTAAAGAAGCACATGAAATATTTATCAAAAATAAAGAAATTGAAAAAGCCCCAAAACCTACATTTGAGACAACTACCGCACAGCCAAAAACTAAAACAAAATCTGCAAAATCAAAAAAGACAAAATCAAACTAGTCTGATATTTTAGAAAGATGCACGTGTACTATTTTCCATTTAGTTGACTTTATCAAAACAAAAGTTGCTCTACTTAACATAGAAATATGTTGTCCTCTAAAACTATAGTTATCAACTATCATTCCTGTCTGCCTTAATTGAAATGTAACGACCGCGCTATTTTCGAAAAGATCTATCCTAGGATCTATCATTTCATATTCATAATCAGATATGCTAACAAACCTTAATTCTTGTAATGCAATTGTAGTTGCATAATCTTTGAGGTCAAATGGTGGTACGTCACTATAGCTCGAAAATCGCGTATCGTTTAGTTGTATGGCAGCAAGTGGTGCAAGATTTTTTGTTTTTCCAGCATCAAAAAAAATCGTTATTATTTCTATTATTTCTTCTCTGTCAGACAAAATCAACCTTGCTTGAGAAGCTTCGCGTTTAAGTTTTTTGAAAACCATGCCAAATCCATTATTTTTTGTCATGTAAGAGTGAGTGCATACTGAAATAATTATCATGTATCTAGGCTGTTTTTAATAAATTTAGGCGATTTTTCTAGCAATATTTATAAATTATTCTTGTTGAAATTCTGTAGACTGAAATGAAGTTAGGAGGATCGGCGAGCATTTCTAGTATTATGTTGCTAGTCGACCTTATGCTGTAAGAATACAGCTTAGTTTCTGGTGAAAAAATTATGGAAAAAATGTCAGGTGCTAGATCATTAATGGTTGCCCTTGAGAAGGAGGGCGTGGAGCTAGCCTTTGGCATACCCGGTGGCGCAAACTTGCCAATCTACGACGAGTTATACAAAAGCAACATTCGCCACATATTGGTAAGACATGAGCAATCTGCGTCACACATGGCAGATGGATTTGGCAGAGTAAGTAGAAGACCAGGAGTCTGTTTTGCAACTTCAGGTCCAGGTGCAACAAACATCGTAACTGGAATTGCAACCGCACAAGCTGATTCATCTCCAATGATTGCAATTACTGGACAAGTTCCATCAAAGATGATAGGTAAAGATGCATTTCAAGAAAGTGACATTATTGGAATTACAAATCCAATTGTCAAATATGCTTTTCAGCCAATGGATGCCGCTGAAATTCCAACAGTGGTAAAAAAAGCATTTTACATTTCATCAACAGGAAGACCAGGTCCTGTCTTAATAGATATTCCAAAAGATGTACAGCAAAATGAAGCTGAAATGTATTTTCCAAATGAGGTTAAAGTCAGAGGGTATCATCCGTGGGTAGACCCAGATATTAGAGAAATTGAACGTGCTATAGACATGCTTCTTTCTGCTGAAAGACCAATCATTCTTGCAGGTGGCGGAGTAATAATTTCTGGTGCCTTTGCAGAATTACAATCAATAGCAGAACTTCTCATGATTCCTGTAGTAACTACTTTTAAAGGAAAAGGATCATTTCCAGAAAACCATCCATTATCACTTGGTCCAATAGGAATGCATGGACATGCCGAAGCAAACAAAATGATGGTAGAGGCAGACTGTGTTCTTGCCGCAGGTTCTAGATTTTCAGATAGATCAGTTGGAACATTTGAAGAGTTTGAAAAGAGATTAAAAATCATACACATGGATGTGGACCCAGCAGAGATTGGCAAAAACCAAACAACAACTGTTGCCGTAGTCGGAGACATCAAGGCATCATTAAGAATAATGGTAAAGATGTTAGTTCAAAAAGCAATCAAGCGTGGTGATGATAATCCTTGGTTAAAGAAAGTAAATGAAACTAGGGATTATTATAGAGAAAATTTGAAGCTTCATCCACATCCACTTGGTGCAGCTAAAATTTTACGCAAGTTACGAGAGGTGCTTCCTCATCAATCAATTGTAACTACAGAAGTAGGTCAACATCAGATGTGGGCTTCATTATTTTTTGATGTCATACAACCTGGTACTTTTTTTAGTTCAACAGGTCTTGGCACTATGGGTTGGGGATTTCCAGCTGCGATTGGTGCAAAGGCAGCAAAACCAAGTGTTCCAGTATTAGATATTGCAGGAGAAGGCAGTTTCAACATGACAGAAAATTCACTTGCAGTATCAGTTTTAGATAATTTACCTGTCATTGTTTTGTTGATGAACAACTTTTCACTTGGAATGGTAGCACAATGGCAAAGAACATTCTACGACAGAAGAATGATCGGAATTGATCTTAAAAACTGTCCAGACTATGTTAAACTAGCAGAAGCATACGGAGCTCAAGGCATAAGAGCAGAATCCATTGATGAGGTTGGCAAAGCTGTTCAAACTGCACTCAAAAGCGACGTTGCAACTGTAATCGACATACCAATAGACCCACAGGAAGACGTTTTACCATTTGTAGCACCAGGTACACCACTCAAGGACATGATCCTACCATCATAGGAATTCCCATGTGGTCCATAATTTCCGTACTAGTAGAGAATAAACCAGGAGTCTTGTTTAAAGTGACAAATCTTTTTAGATCAAGAAACTACAACATAGATAGCATCTCAGTAGGTATAACTGAAAACCCAGAATTCTCCAGAATGACAATTACCACGTCTGCTGACGAAAAACAACTCAATCAAATAATAAAACAGCTTGACAAATTGATCGACACTGTTGAGGTAAAACGCTTAGAAGAGAAGATGAGCGTATATAGAGAACTAGTACTCATGAAGATCAAAGTAACCAAGCCATCAGACAGTATGGAAATAATGAACCTTGCAAATGCTTTCAAATGTCAGGTTCATGATGTGAGAAAGACATCAATCATAGTAGAAATAACTGCTACACCAGACAGAATTAATGCATTTGAGGATTTAGTGCGAGGATACGGAATTTTAGAGATTGCCAGAACAGGTATATGTGCACTTCCAAGAGGCGGCGTCAATGAAGATTAGAATTTTTGATACAACACTAAGAGATGGCGAACAAACACCTGGAGTAGCCCTAACACCGGAACACAAACTAGGCATTGCAGAAAAGCTAGATGCACTTGGTGTTGATGCCATAGAAGCTGGATTTCCAATAATTTCTGATGGAGAAATGCAAGGCATCAAGTTGATATGTAATGCAAATTTTCGTGCAGAAATTTGTGGTTTAGCAAGAACAGATAAAAAGGATATAGATGCAGTAGTTTCAGCAGGCCTCAAATACATCCACACATTTATCGCAACATCAGACATACATCTCAAGTACAAACTAAAACTAACACGAGATCAAGTATTAGCAAAAGCAATCGAAGCTGTAGAATATGGAAAATCTCTTGGTTTGCAAGTAGAGTTCTCTGCAGAAGATGCAACCCGAACCGATAGAGAATTTCTTAGAAAAGTTTTCAAAGAAGTTGCAAATGCTGGTGCAGATAGAATAGACATACCAGACACAGTAGGATATTCCACACCAGGGTACATTGCAGAGATAACTAAAGATGCAATTGAAGCATCACATCTACCAATTAGTGTACATTGTCACAATGATTTTGGTCTTGCAGTTGCAAATTCAATTTCTGCAATTCAAGCAGGTGCACAATGTGCTCATGTTACAATAAACGGAATAGGAGAACGGGCAGGCAATGCGTCTCTTGAGGAATTAGTAATGGCTCTTCAATGCTTACAGTTTGATAAAAAATATGAGACAAACATTAACACAAAACTTCTCTATGAGACTTCAAGGTATGTTTCCAGTGTAGTAGGAATTCATGTACAGCCAAACAAAGCCATAGTTGGTGAAAATGCCTTTGGACATGAATCTGGAATACACACCCATGGAGTTTTGAGTAATCCATTGACCTACGAGCCAATTAGTCCTGAACTTGTAGGCAGAACAAGATGGTTCCAAGTAGGAAAACATGCAGGAGCTCATGGAGTTTCTGCAATGCTTGAAGAATATGGAATTCAACCGACAAGGGATCAGACTCATGAAATTTTAGAGAGAGTAAAAAAACTCGGAGATCAGGGAAAACATGTTACTGATGTTGAATTGCTTTCAATAACAGGAGAAGTAATGCAAACACAAGATCTAAAGAGATTAGTACATCTTACCGGATTTTCTGTGTCAACTGGTATGGGCAACATGCCATATGCATTTGTCAAATTAAACATAGAAGGAAAAGACTTTATCGGAACTGATTATGGTGTTGGTCCAGTAGATGCATCAATAAATGCAATTCAAAAAATAACTGGTGAGATAGCCAAAGTACGAATTAAAGATTACAAGTTAGATTCCATAGCTGGTGGTTCTGATTCACTTTGTGAAGTTACAATAAAGGTAGAAGATGCATATGGTAATCTCGCATCAGCAAAATCAGTAGGAGAAGACATTGTAATTACTAGCGTACAAGCAATGATTGATGGTATAAACAGAATAATGCTCAAGAAAATTCTAAAGCAGAAAAATTTGGGAAACTAAATGTATCAAATTTCCCTCATAACAGGAGATGGTATAGGACCAGAGATTTCAGAATCCGTGATCAAAGTTTTAGAAACAGTAAATGACAAACTTGATTTAAAAATAAAAATAGAAAAACTCGAAGCTGGTGACAATGCATTAAAGAAAACAGGAAAAGCATTACCTGAATCAACTCTAGAATCTGTCAAAAAATCAAATGCGTGTTTGAAAGCTCCAGTAGGTGAAAGTGCCGCAGATGTAATCATAGTCTTAAGGAGAATGCTAAATCTCTATGCAAATATCAGACCTGCAAAGTCATACCCTAACATGCCAGCACTAAAAGACAACATAGACTTGGTCATAGTTAGGGAAAATACGGAGGACCTTTACACTGGTATGGAGTTTGATATTGGAAATATAGCAGTAGCTTTACGCACAATTTCAGAAGATGCATCAAAACGTATAGCAAAATACGCATTTTTAATGGCAACCCAGCGAAACCAGAAAAGAAAGGTTACATGCGTTCACAAGTCCAATGTCATGAGAAAAACAGATGGTCTTTTTGTAAGATCTTGTAGTGACATAGCGAAAGGCTTTCAGGACATACACTTTGAGCAGATGTATGTAGATGCGTGTGCCATGAATCTCATTAGGCAACCAGAGACATTTGATGTAATTGTTACGACCAACTTGTTTGGCGATATTTTATCTGATGAGGCAGCTCAGGTGGTGGGAGGATTAGGTATGGCTCCTGCCGCAAACATAGGAGATGATTTTGCGTTATTCGAACCAGTTCATGGAGCGGCATTTGATATTGCTGGAAAACAGGCGGCAAACCCTTCCTCGTTCATTCTTTCTGCAAAAATGATGTTTGAATGGCTTGGAATGAAAAACAATGATCAAAAATGTTTCACGGTAGCAAAAAAAATAGAATCAGCTGTATATGGCGTAGTACAAAAAGGAATAAAAACCAAAGACATCGGCGGCAATGTTACAACTAGTGAATTTACTGAGCATGTAATTTCAAATATTACTTAAGGTCTGATTTCGGTGGTTCTAGTGACCAAAAAAACATTGCAAGACATACTGGAATCATAATCAGAATGGCGGTACCAAACGAAATCCAATAAAATGTCGGATCAATTCCATGAATCAAAGGTATTGGAAATACCGTATACGCCCATACAAACGCGATAAATCCAAGAAGGATCTTGTTTCTTTTGAAAATTCTCCAACCAAGTTTTCTTTTTGTTATAAAACAACGTTTGCATCTTGTCCTATCATCTGTCATACATGATGTGCAACAACGTTTTTCACAAAAGTAGCACTTTCGGTCTCCAAATTCAGATCCGCAGAAATCGCACTGTTGCACTTGGATATTTTCATTAGAACAAGATTTATCTTTTTATGGAGAAAGTCTTTCTGGATCACGCGGATACAAGACAACTTCTCTGATATTATCTATTTTTGTAAGAACAGACATCAATCTATCAAGCCCCAGGCCCCAACCTGAATGAGGCGGCATGCCCCAGTCAAATGCTCTAAGGTGATCTGCAAACTGGTCAGGATTAAGCCCTTGTTCCTCAAGCCTTGACTTTAGTTTTTTTGGATCATGCAATCTTGTACCTCCTGATGAGAGTTCAAGATACCCGTACTGGAGGTCAAATGAGCGAGACAGAGTGGGATCATCGTCTTTTTCATGTATGTAAAATGGTTTTAGTTTCATTGGCCAGTCAATTAAAAAGTAAAAGCCTGGATGTCTTTCTCCCAACGTACGTAGATGCGAATCCTGCAAATCATCACCGATTTCAAGTTTTATTCCATCACGTGATAATTCTTCAATTGCTTTTTTGTATGTTAGACGTTCAAATGGAGTCAAAGGTTTTTTGATTTCAATACCAAGTGTCTTTTGTTCTGTAGTACAATTCTTTTCGGTATAATCAAACACATTGGTTACAACTAGCTCCAAAATATCCATCACGTCAGAATAATCCATAAACGCGGCTTCTATATCCACGCTGGTAAATTCTGTAAGGTGTCTTACTGTATGTGACTTTTCAGCTCTATAATACGATGCAATTTCAAAAACACGTTCTAGACCTATTGTAAGTTGTTCCTTGTAAAGTTGTGGACTCTGAGCAAGATATGCTTGTTTTTCAAAATATTTTAGTGAAAAAAGATTTGCCCCGCCTTCACTTGCGCTACCAATTATTTTTGGAGTATTTACCTCAATGAAATAATTTTCTGTAAGTGTTTTTCTAATTGAAGCAAGCACATAATGTCTTAATTTAAAAATAGATGCCGTTTTTTGATTACGAAGATCAAGTGCTCTTGCATTTAGCCTGTTGTCAATATTGCTTTCTAGTCTTCCGATAGGATCTATGGGTAACGGATGTACAGCTAATGTCAAAATGTCAATTTTCTCAGATTTAATTTCAAATGGAAAATCTCTGGCTTTTGATTGTTGAACAGTACCAGTTATCCTAACTACACTTTGCTTATTCAACCCCTTGACTTGTTCTAATGCTTCATTTCCAACAAGAACAATTTGTGCAACACCTGTAACATCTCGTAAAGTCAAGAATGTAAGTTTGCCAAGCTCTCTTATGTCCTCTATCCAACCACCAACTACCACCTTTGTTCCTATCATCGAAGATTCAAGGTGACCAATGTAATGAGTTCTTTTGAAATCCATAGGATTACTCTTATTTTCTCTCGAACTCTACCGCAAGCTCGATTCCGCGACCATTCATGGCATCAAAAGTACAAATTGGCGTTCTCAAGTAAATCGGTTTTTTAATTTACTAAAACTAGAATATAACCCCTTCTTCCAAAACCCACATTTAGATCATTGATCTAAAATGATCGATGGATTACATTTCTGTAACTGATCTTAAAACACAGTACAAGACACAAACCGGGATTGTTCATGCAGTAGATGGCATAAGTTTTTTTTTAGAAAAGGGCGAATCTATTGGAATTGCTGGCGAAAGTGCGTGTGGAAAGAGCACCCTTGGACTTTCCATAATGAGGTCACTTCAAGGTGGCAAAGTAGTTTCAGGGGACATATTATTTGAAGGTAAATCCATAATTAAAATATCAGAATCAGAATTTACAAAAAAATACCGATGGAAGGAAATTGCCATGATCTTTCAGGGAGCCATGAATTCACTAGATCCAGTGTTTACAATAGAGCAGCAATTACACGAAATTTTAAAACAGCATAACTATACAGGTGATTTTAATGCGAAAGCTTCTGAGACTCTAATTTCTGTTGGTCTCAATAGTTCAGTATTAAAAAAATTTCCTCATGAGCTTAGTGGAGGCATGAAACAAAGAATTGTTATTGCAATGGCACTTCTTTTAAATCCAAAATTTGTAATTGCGGATGAACCAACAACTGCCTTAGATGTGCTTGTACAAGCACAGATTATCAATCTACTCAAAAAACTGAAAAAAGATGGAATGAGCATTATGCTAATCACACATGACTTGGCAATAATATCTGAAATTGCTGAAAAAATTGGAGTCATGTATGGTGGCAAGATGGTGGAGTTTGGCAATTCATCTGAAATTTACAAGAATCCAAAGCATCCTTACACACAAGGTCTTCTTGAATCCATACCATCACTGAAAGAAAATAAGAAACCAAAATTCATCCGTGGAAATCCTCCTAGTTTGATAAATCCTTCGGAGGGATGTAGGTTCTATGAAAGATGCCCCCACGCAATGGAAAAATGTAAAAAAGATCCTCCTCAATTTAAAACAGAGTCGGGCTATGTTCAATGCTGGCTCTATGAATAATTTCTCAATATAATTTAGTTTAAAATATATTTTAAAAGTTTTTAATTTGAATATACTAAAAAGGCTAGATTATTTTTAAAATCACTACGGTGCGTATTGTGCATAAGCTGCACCGCTACCGATATTACATGTTCTTGGGTGTTCGGCATCATAACAACCTACAATTTTTTGATTTACTGCATCCCTACCTTCTGCAATCAATACATTTCTGTCTCTTCCATTGCTATCAGTTGTTTGTGTATTATCAATGCCAACATATTTTGCTCCCATGGACACATTCATCTCTCCAAGTAATGCTATTGCTCTTGCTTCAGAATCTGCCAAAGTTTTTTCAATATGCGCTTGTCTATCTCTACCATTACTATCAGTTGTTACAGAATCAGCCAATTTAGCATAATTAGTAGTCCAACTTGCTATTTGTGCAGCCAAATCAGTATTTTGTTGTTCCAATATTGCTATTCCTTGTTGTATCAATACATTTCTGTCTCTTCCATTGCTATCAGTTGTTTGTGTATTATCAATGCCAACATACTTTGGTTGTATGCTTGCTAATGCTTTTATTATCTTAATATTGTTTTTATCCATATTTGCTTTTGCCAGTGCAATAGCTGTGTTTCTATCCATGTGTACGAATGTATCAGTTGGAGTATTTGTCAGACCTGCATAACTCGTAGAAAATTTGTCGATACCTAAAATATGAATCTCGTTAAAGATTGTCATGGCCTTTGCTTGTGAATATATTTGTCCATTTGCAATGTTAACATTCCTATCCATAACCACGTTTTCATCAGTTGGAGTACTTACTGAACCAGCATATTTGGTACTTTGATCTAATGACAAGGCATGAGTATGTTCATATTTCAGCAAAGCCCTTGCTTGTGATATAGCTGCATTCTTTTGAATAGTACTTTGGCTATCATCAGCTGATGCCAAATTGACAAAGTATTGACCGCTAAAACCGAACATTACAATAATCATTAAACCGGCTAGTATCTTTTTTTGCACGAATTCTATCATATTTCATGGGTTTTAAAACCTTGCGATAGTGTGATTTTATGAAAATGATCGCTTGATATAATTCGAATTTATTAGTATCACATTGGAAGAAATTCTTTCAGTACAAAACCTGACCAAGTACTTTGCAAATAAAGGGATTTTTTCTTCTTCAAAAATAGTCAAAGCAGTTGATGGAATATCCTTTTCTTTAAAAAAAGGCGAAGTTCTCGTTTTAGCAGGAGAATCAGGATCAGGTAAAACTACCACTTCTAGACTAATTCTCAGGGCAATCGAACCAGATTCTGGGACAATCTTTTTTGATGGTGTAGAAGTTACCAGAGAAAGTAAAAACCTAGACAAGCTGAGAATGCAGTGTCAGATAATATACCAGGATCCTTATGCAGCCATAAATCCCAGAATGAAGGTTTCTGACATCATTATGGAACCACTACAAATTCATAAAATAGGAACCATGTCAGAAAGAAAGAAAATGGTAATAGATGCACTTCATGAAGTTAGACTTGAACCTGCTGAAACAATTTATGAAAAATATCCGCATATGCTTTCTGGCGGTCAAAGACAAAGAATAGTTCTTGCAAGAGCTCTAGTTACAAAGCCAAAAGTAATCATTGCAGACGAACCAGTATCAATGCTAGATGTTTCTGTAAGAGCTGAAATTCTAGAGATGATGAGAGAGCTTCAGGAAAAATATGGAATTTCCTATATTTACATCACACATGATTTGTCCACCGCGCGTTATCTAGGGCAAAGAATTGCCATTATGTATCTTGGAAAAATTGTAGAATTAGGACCAATTAATGACGTACTTTTTCATCCAAGACATCCATACACCCAGGCACTCATAGATGCCATATCAGAACCCAATCCAGACAATCTTTATCAAGATAAAAAAATCAGAATCAATGAACCTACAGATATTGATGTCTATCAAGGTTGTCGATTTCGTTCAAGATGTCCTTATGCCATTGAAAAATGCAAAGACGAACCTCCGCTTGACCAAGTAGAGAAAGATAGACTCGCAGCATGTTTTGTAAAAATAAATTAATTGGCGATTTGTTGCACGTTTGAAAGCTTGTGCGAAACTACTTGTGAAGCACCATTCTTTGAGAATACGCCATAAATCAGACTTGCTTTTTGTACAGTAGAATCCTTTAATGAAACTATAATCATCTGGCTTCCTTTAGAGCGTTCTTCAAGTATTTTTGAAAGTCTTTCTGTGTTTTGTGCATCAAGATGGGCATCTACTTCGTCAAGCAGATAAAACGGTGAGGGTTTCAATGTCTGCAATGCCAAAAGAAATGTTATCGCGGCAAGTGTTTTTTCACCACCACTAATTGATGTAGATTCTCTTTTTTGCTTATCTGGGAACTGCACAAGAAATGACAGTCCGGATGCAAATATGTCATCTTCATTTTGTATTTCGAGCCATGCGTTTCCTCCTGTCATTTTATGAAATACTTCACGAATATCTTTGTCTACTTTGTCATAGGATTCCAAAAATGTTTGTCTTTTATTTTTATCAACCTCTTCAATGAATTTTACTATAGAGTTTCTTTCCTCTTCAAGTTCGTTTTTACGGGTTGACATTGAACGATATCCATCTGAAATCTCGACGTATTGTTCTGGAGATTTGGTATTAAGTGAACCACCTAGCCCTTTTCTTTCGGATTCTAGTGTTGACAGCATTTGATCGACATCAAAGGTTTCCAAGATTTCATGGTACCCAAATGAGGAAAGATCGTCGCGTATCTTAACTTCATTTTCAGTAAGATCCTTTATGTCACGTGAGAGGGAATCAGATTGCCTTTCAAAATTGTTAATTTCCTTTGTAACTGTCTTTTCACCGTCAGACAAATCCTTTAGCTTTGCATCATATTCTTTGAATGCAGAAACCGATGTTCCAGAAGTCGATATTAGTTGTTGTTCTTTCTCCCTTAACGACACTAGTATGAGATCCACTTTTTCCTTTTCTTTTGTCATTGATCGTGACTCTACCTCAAGATCATACTTTTCTGGATTAAGTGTGGATTGTTCCTGAGAAAGTAATCGCGTATTTGATTTAAGCCCGGTTTCTTCGTTTGTTAATAAGGTAAGCTGAGATGTTTGTTCTCGGAATTGAGCAGATATTGAGTTCAGAGTGCTTAGAAGCGTGGATTTTTTTTCATTCAATGTTGTAAGTGCAGATGCGATTCGTGCCTGTTCTTCATCAGCATAGTTTTCTTGTGTCATCGAAACTCGTTCTTCCAAAGAAGCAATGTAGGATTCGAGTTTTGCCGCGTTCGTTTTCAGACTTTCTTCATGTCGTTTAAGTTGTGAAATTCTGGATGTGAATTGTTCTTCTGATGAGGAGATGGATTTTAGTTTCGCTTTAACGTCTGTAAAGCTAAGATCAACATTTGCAAGTCCTGTATCAGAAGCATTATACCTATTGTCTAAGCTTTTTGTTATTCTTTCGATTTTTTTAAGTTGGGCTTTTTTGTCTTGGATGAATTTTTTTAAAAGATCTAATGATTGAATTAAACCATCAATGGAAGTACTTAGAAGAATGATTTTGGTAAGATTAGAAATTTTTGAGTGAATATCAACTACTATAGCATTTGCATCCGCTTCAAAGAATTGGCCATTAACTGTTACTGCTCTAAATCCTTTTTTAGACAGAATGTATGCTGATTCGTCTGAATTCACGAGAATGATATTTCCAAAGATAAAATTCTTCAGAGCCACAAGTTTTTCGTCACATTGTATGTAGTCAGATAACACGCCAACTATCCCTTGTTCTTGCGGTAAAGAAATTTTTGAATTTGGAATAGCGTCAAGTGGAATAATGCGTATTTTTGGGAGTTTCTTTTCTTGAGCAAATTCGGCAAGTCCAAGCAAAGTAGGAAAGTCATTTACAACAAGTGCCTTTAACCAATCAGAGCCCACTGCAAGTATTGGTCTTTCAAATTGTTTGTCCCATGAAAGCATCTCATAAACAAGACCTTGTATTCCCAATCTTTTAGAATCTTCTTTTAGTTTTGCAATAGAATAATCCTCATGCATTACTTCTTTAACAACTCTGATTTTTGCTTCATATTGTGCAGTTGCTTTACTTGCTTTTTCTAAAATTAGTGTCGTATCCTCAACATCTTTTTCAATTTTCGCTTTTCTTTCAGACATGTTTGCCAGTCTTGATTTTAATTCTTTTATGGTTGCTTCGTGTCCAGCCCGAATTATTTTTAATTTTTGCTCTAGATTTAGTAGATTTTCCTTTTGTTCTAATAGTGATTTGATTGTTGTTGAATTTTGTTGTACTTTATTTGCAATATCATTTCTTTCTTGTTCTGTTTTTGAAAGTGAAAGTTTTGCATCGTGAAGAGAATTTTTAATATTTTTTATTCTTTCATCTACTTTGAGTTTGTTTGTTGCTGCCTGTGATTGTTGTTTTAATACATGGTCAATTTCAGAATCCGCAGATGAAAGATCCGTGTTTGCTGTTTTTTTGGCATCATTAATTGAGTTTATTGATTCTTTTAGTTGTTGAATCTGTACTTCTAGATGGGATCTTTTTTCATGTAGATTATTTAATTCTGATTCAATTTCAGGCAGACGTAAATCTATTTGGTTCAATCGTCTGGAGTTAGTTACAATCTTACTGTTTGCTGCCTCGGACTGATGCATTGCTGCACTAAGTTCTGAATCTATTGCAGCCTTGGCAACATTATAGGCATTTACTTCTTCCATGAACTTTTGTTTTTCTTCTTCAAGCTTCTTAATTTCATCTTTTAGTTGGCTACGCTGTTCATCTAGTTTTTTTGTTTCAGATTGAATTGCATTCAAATTTCTCTCTTTAGAGATTTTTTGAGATTCAATGTCTTTTAATTGATTAGAGGATTGAATAGCGCGAAATCTTTTGAGTTCTCGTTCCAAAAGATCATATCTTAGTTGATGATTTCGTTCTTCTTCAAGTTCATCTATGCGTTTTTTTATCTCATCCATTCTAGCAAGTGCGATTTCTAGTCGTCTGTCTGCCTCATCCAATTGTTTTAATGCTTCAGTCTTTTTTTCATCAAAATACGCTAAACCAATAATATCCTCAATTATCTTACGGCGTTCTTCAGCATTAAATTCCGAAATTCTGGTAATCGTTCCCTGTTGAACTATGTTCAATTTGTGAATACCCGCGTTTGCAACTTCTAATATGTCAAGGACGTGGTTTCGTTGCATCTTTTTTTGATTAAGATAGTAAATGTTCTCACCAGCCTCGTCCATCTCTCTTGTTATAGTAACAGTGTTGGAATCAACTGGGATCTTCCTGTCGGTATTATCAAAATGACAACTTACACGTGCTATTTTTGCACCATGACGACTCCCATCAACATCATGAAGTAGCGAGCGTAATTTGTCAACTCGCATTATCTTTGGAGCATTCTCACCTAGTGCAAAAGATATGGCGTCTAGTATGTTGCTCTTGCCAGAACCGTTAGCTCCAGAAATTGCCACAAGGCCAGGTTCAAGATTAATGATTGTGTTTTTATAACCAAATGATTTGAAGCCAAAGATCTCTAGTTTACGAATATGTACCAATGTTCTCGGTGCTCAGATATGTGAAATAACAGAATATTGACAAGTTTCCTTGACTATGCTAACAACTATTATCACATGAAAGAATATGGATTTATGCAGTAAAAATTTCGTTTTTAATATATGAATTCTCTTAGTTACCTGTCTCGTTTTCCTTCGATAAACTCCCTAAATGCAGTTTTTGCCTCTGTATATGGCATCTGTATCGGTGGGTGTTTGAAGCAATATGATGAGATGCTAGTCATTGGGCCTGTAAGCTTTCGATCAAGAGCAACTTTTAATCCCCTAATTGCGTCAATCATTATACCGGCACTGTTGTATGCATCAATGACTTTGAGTTTCAAATCAAGTTTAATTGGAATTTTTCCAAAATACTTTCCTTCAATGCTAATGTAACAAATTTTTTCATTATCAATAAAATCAACATAGTCACTAGGACCTATTCTCATCGGAATGTCGTAATCAGCCATTGCTTTTACAGCGCTTGTTTTGCTTATCCTTTTATCCTCAAGTCTTTCCTCATCAAGCATATTGTAAAAGTCCATATCTCCTCCAATGTTAAGCTGATACGTTCCATCAATTAGTACACCTCTGTCTACGAAAAGTTTTACCAGTGTCTTATGAACTACAGTAGCCCCAAGTTGACTCATAACGTCATCACCTGCCAAAGGCAGTTTTTTTTCCGCAAATGCTTGTTGCCATTTTGGCTCCGATGCAATAAACACTGGAATTGCATTTAGAAAACCAATTCCAGTTTCAAGTGCCTGAGTAGCATAATATCTCACAGCTTGGGTACTTCCCACAGGCAGATAGTTGACAAGCATTTCAGCCCCTGTATCACGCAATATTTTTTTGACATCAACGTCTGGCTCTTTTGAGGCTGTAACAATCTGGCCTAGGTGTCTGCCAATTCCATCCATTGTAGGACCTTTTTGTACTGGGATATTCATTCTAGGAACGTCAGCTACTGTAATAGTGTTGTTTGGCTTGGCATAAATGGCCTCGGAGACATCTTTTCCGACTTTGGTATCAGCAACATCAAACGCTGCAACAACTTCAATGTCACCAGGCTCATATCCTGCAATGTTGTATGCGGTAAGACCTATGGTATCTTGAGGATTTTTAGAATAATAATGGGCGCCTTGTATTAGTGCAGAGGCACAATTTCCAACACCTGCAACTGCTATACGAATCTTTTTTCCCAAATTGTCTCGTATCTACGCAAATTATTCTATCATATTAATTACTTGTGTTTATTAGAGAATTGTAGACGTGCAGAAGATTTTATAACCCAATTCTGATCCGACGTTTGTGATAAAACCCGGTAGACCAGTTAAGGATATTTCAATAAAAAAAGACAGCACCATACAAAATATTTTTGATGAAATGTCAAAAGCCGGAGGATTTGAATCGAGAAATCTAGTAGAGGGATTGGATATTTTGTATACCATGATTTCAGATAAAAAATGTTTGAAATTTCTCTCGTTTGTTGCAGCTATAACATCAACAGGTCTTCGTGGAATAATTACAGATATGATAAAAAATAAAATGTTTGATGTAGTGGTTACTACATGCGGTGCTTTAGATCATGATATTGCCAGATATTTTTCAAATTATCTAGAAGGTTCATTTACACTTGACGATAATGAACTTGCAGATCAACACATTCACAGATTAGGAAATGTGCTTGTTCCAATGGAGAGCTATGGTCCAATAATTGAGGAAAAGATGCAGATGTTTTTAGAAAAAGCATACAAAGATGGCAAGAGGGAAATGTCTACATCAGATATAACAAAAATGATAGGAGAAAACCTTGGAGAGGGTTCCTTTCTTTATTGGGCAAACAAAAACAACATACCAGTAGTAGTTCCTGGAATAATTGATGGTGCAGTAGGCAGTCAGATTTGGCTTTTTACTCAAAAACACAGTGACTTTAAGCTCAACGTAGCTGCAGACGGAGATCTTTTATCTGGACTAATTTTCAAGGCAGAAAAATCTGGAGCACTTATGATTGGAGGAGGCATATCAAAACATCATACTTTGTGGTGGAATCAATACAGAGATGGTCTAGACTATGCAGTCTACATTACTACCGCACATGAATTTGATGGAAGCTCAAGTGGGGCACTAGTAAGAGAAGCAATCTCGTGGGGCAAGGTTACACAAAAAGCAATGCAAACTACTATCAATGCAGAGGCTACAACCATATTGCCATTTCTTTATTCAGCATTACTTTCAAAGCTCAAATAGTGTAAATCTTTTTTTCGTACAATTTCTCAAAACCTAATTTTGAATAAAAACCTAGAAGATCGTCTCTCTGATATGTTTCTAGCATAAGAAATTCCAAGTTTTTTATTTTTACCTTATTTAATGCATGACTAATTAATAATTTAGCAAGACCTTTTTTCCTTTTTTCAGGCAAAGTCCCTAAACAATACAGCCCCAAGATTGAATTTTTTTCATATAACGCTACACATGATGCATTATGTTCCGCATCTACCAGATATTCTACTTGTGAGAGAGAGCCTCTTACAATGTTATTTACTTCGTCAATCCAATCATAACAATCATATGATTTACAAAAAATCTCTGCCCACAGAAGTGAGTCTTTTTTTTCTATGTGATGTACATGCGAAGTTTCGCTCTCTGAAATAATTCGTTTTTTTAAAACATGTTGTGTATCATAAAATTCAAAATTTTTTTGTAGAAGAAATTCCTCAAGACGTGGATTATTTAACGTATAAACAAAAGGGCGCATGTTATTTTTATGAAAAACATCTATTGTTTCATCAATCATCTTTTCACTCAAACATGTTATGTTTGTAAGCTTATCAAAGAACAAATCATCAGGAAGGTTTGTGTTCATAAACAATGTGCCGCATTCTAGTTGAGTTGTTTTGCTCCATATTGCTGTAAATCCAAAATCATTTGATTCTATCTTATCAATCATACAGACAAACCCAATACGCCTGTAATTTTTTCAAAATCTTGTAGATTTATGCTCTCACCTTTTAAAACTAATGTACAAATTTTATCTATAATACCAAGTGCGCTTGGGGAATCAAAATCATCCTCAAAAGAAACAAAAAACTCATTTATTAAATCAGAAATAACTTGTGACGTACTGTTAGAAGTTTTATTTTTAGTGTTGTAAATTTTTTCAAGTAGTGGTTTTTTATTGCAGAGATCGTTTTCGTTGTAATTGATTTCGTCCCTATAATGTGTAGAAAAAATGTAAACACGCAATAAATTCTGGCCATATTTCTCAACTAGTTCTCGTGAAAGAACCATATTTCCAAGGGATTTTGACATCTTTTCACCATTGGATAATACAAGACCAACATGCATCCAGAGTTTTACTGGATTTTCTAAACCAGTTAGTGCTTTGTATTGCGCAAAATGTGCCTCATGGTGAGGATATGCGAGTTCTTTGGCACCACCATGTATATCATAATGAGTGCCAAAATTTTCAAATGCAACCGTAGTATCTTGGATATGCCACCATGGGACTCCATCTCCAAAATCTCCGTCCCATGAGAATCCAAAATCTTCTGAGCAATTCCAAAGTAGTATATCCTCTTGATTTTTTTTATTTGGTCCAATATCCATCCTATGCAGGTTTAGTTGTTGCCGTGATTGTTTGGAAATTACCCCATAATCGGCTATAGTTTTTGTGTCAAAATAGATATTTCCGTTTGCGGAATACGCATTCTTATTTTTCATAAAAAATGAAATGTGTTTGGTTATGTTTTCGACATAATCTGAAACATGTGCAAGCCTTGTTACGGTGACTATGTTTAACAACTTTAGGTCTTTTACAAATTGGTCAGAATAAAATCGTGTTAACGTCCTATAGTCAGCAGATTGTGCGATGGCTTTGTTAAAGACGCTTTGATTTATGTCAGTCATGTTTACAAGAACATCTGTCTTGAAACCTCTAGCTTGTAGATATCTACAAAGTAAATCATATGTAAGAAAAATTCTTGCATGTCCCAGATGTGTATAATCATACAGTGTGGGACCGCAGATGAATATTTTTACATCTGGTTTATCAAATGGCTCAAAATCTTCTTTCTTTAAAGAAAAGGAATTGAATAACTTGAGCATTTTTGGACCTATCGTCCACCTTGTGTAAGAATTGGAGTCAGGGTTACTGTGGAACGAATTTTTGTTATTCTTCTAATCTTGTGGGTTATGATATTTTCCAAAGTTGCATTCGAATCACCTTGTAGCTTTACAAATATGTCGTAAACGCCATATGTGCCTCGTACTTCTTTTACTTCTGGAATTTTCATTAACTCATTTATGATATCTACTTCTGAACCAAGATCACAGTTTAGGAGTATGTATAATGTTTCCACGAAAAAGGGTTCATTTTAACCAAATAAAACGATATCCATGATTTAAAAGGATGTAAGAGATAGCCAAGATATTGGCCCCTGAGATCACAATAAGAGAAATCAAACCAATCAACATAGAGGGCGGCTATCTGATAGATGGTTTTCCATATGCAGGATTAGCAAATGCAATTGCAACAGAATCTTTGACAAGCACTATGGATTTTGAATTAGCGGGTGTTATAGATTCAGAACTTTTTCCACCAATAAGCATAATCAAAGATGGAACACCTAATTTTCCTGCACGTATATTTGTAAATAGCACACTAAAAGTCGCAGTTTTCTTATCATATCTTACACCGCATGAATCTCTACACCGAGAAGTGTCAAGGGCAATGTTAAATTGGGCAAATCAGCACAAGTGCTCTCTAATCCTAAGTAGCTCCGTACTCAAAGCTGGAAGTGAGGGTCCATCTATCATGGGAATAGCCAGTACAGCAGAAGCTAAAAAGAAACTAAATGATGCCAACATACCAATTTTGCAAAATGGTACAATTCCTGGAATTCCTGGAATTTTATTAAATGAAGGAGTATTATCAAAAACAAATGTAATTGTGCTTTTAGTTAAAGGTCAAGATCCAGGACCTGACTTTAGATCTGGTGCTGAAATCTGCATGGCATTATCCAAACTAGTACCAGGAACAGCTTGTGATTTGCCCACACTTTTACATGAGGCTGAAATAATAGAACAAAGTCTCAAGCAAACTGAAGAAGAAACAGCCCCCCTAAAGGAATCAATGTACGGATGACATACCAAGAAAGAGAAATATCGAAAAATCAACTTGAAAAACTCCTTCAAACCCTTGATCTTGACGAAGGAATTAGAATAGAAAACAAATCAAACATTATTTTCCTTAACAGATCAGCAAAACGATACTGCGTTAATATATCATCCCAAGGTAACGAAGAATTCTTTTACCACAATAGTGTAAAAGAGGTCTTTGATTTTTTAAATGGAAAGATGGATCAGGCGCCTAAGATATTTTCCTATTAATACTTAAATCAAAAATCAATCTCTAATTTGGAATGGTAACACTTGTAGAATTTGCCATCATAGTAATCACGATTTCACTATCAGGAGTAATGTCTCCAGGACCACTTTTTGCAGCCAATGTTGCATACGGACTAAAGGGCGGAATTAAAACAGGGTTAAAAATGGCATATGGCCATACTGTTGTGGAATTACCTCTTGTAGTTTTACTTGGTATTGGAGCAATTTCTCTTACAACCATACCGCAGTTTAGAGAAATCACATCTATTCTTGGCGCGTTAAGCCTTTTTGTTTTTGCAGGAATTCAAATAAAGTCAACCATCAAAAAACCATCAACTATTTTTGAAGGAAAACATGGTCCCTTTCTTGCTGGAATAATTCTTAGTGGATTAAATCCATTTTTTCTCATATGGTGGTTTACCATAGGATTCAAATTAATCACAGATGCAATAATTCTTTATTCATTTTTAGGAATTGGTGTAATGTTTGCATTTCACATATGGCTGGATTATGCATGGATTTGTTCGGTTGCTTTTTTATCATCAAAGGGTAAGAAAATAATTTCTAATAAAAAATATAGCATTTTCATGATTGCAATTAGCGGTGTTTTAGTATACTTTGGAATTGTTTTTCTTTTACAAGCAACACATTAACCACA
>QYQE01000070.1 GCA_007280335.1 Nitrosopumilales archaeon
TGCATCAGGAAAATTAGTATGTACGGGCGCAAAAAAGGAATCCGATGTGTACAGAGCAGTACACCACTTGCACACGGAGCTTGAGGAAAAAGAACTGATGATATACGAGTGACAACTATTTTTTAGATACGAGTTTTTCACGATATTTTATTATTTAATCAAATTCTCACAATACCCCGATTTCTATGTCAGGAATTTCTTGACTACGAAACCAACCCAGAACGTGATGAGGAAATCAACAGACAAAGAGTTGTCACATCAGAAGAGTTTGAAAAATTGGTAACAGAAGAGAATTTTAGAAATTATCAAAGATGATAATTTGGGGCGATCTTATACGTATAGAACGTAAATATGGATACAGTAATGGAAACAAGCATAATATCCGAATTAACTCTAGAAGAACTATTTCCGGGAACATTAACCAACACGGTATGCATTAACCTCAATAAAGGAAGGGAAGTTTGGGTTGCTACATTAATGTGTGCCCAATATGTAGAATCCGTCGTAGATTCAATCATAGTACGAGACGATGACTTCAAACCAATTGGGATAGTTGGGGGCTATGATATTTTAAATCATTTACGAAAAAATCCAACACGTGATTTCCAGTATCAAACCAAGGTTGGAGAGATTATGTTTAAGGACCTTCCGCAAATTGAAAAGAAAACAAAACTCGGGGATTTGATAGAAATTTGGAAAAACTCCAGGAGGGCTTTTGCCATAATTCCTAATGAATTTGGTGATTGTTCTGCTGTCTCGGCAAGGAAAATGATTGAGGTTGGTACAAAATGCAAGATCGACATTTCTGTTTCGTCTATGCCTAAAAAGAAAATTGTTACTTTTCGGCAAGACGACTCTTTGGGCAAGATACTCAACCTGATGTTTGAAAACAAAACTCGAAGGCTCTTATTAGAAAACTCTAACCAATTTATCAGTGACCGCTTAATACTTGGGGATATCTCAAGAATACTAAAATTTCAAACAGATATCGACTATTTTTTGGATATCCCCATTAATCAGTTTAAATTAGAAAATGTAAAGGCAATTACAGAAGACTTAAAGTTTAACCAACTTTGCTCAATGATGGAAAAAATGGATTATCCTTGTGTTGTCTATAAGGACACAATATTCACGCCGTGGGATGTATGCCTTACTTTACTGAGAGAAGATTTGACCATGCCTCTTAAAATGGGATATCAAGAGAAAAGAACATGTCCGCATTGCGGAAAGGAAATAGATTAGGTTTCAAAAGAAAAATCTTTTCTCTGGAAAACAACCACAGTCAGCGTATTTTATTTTCGTGTTTTTCATTTCAAAAATATTGTCACTAAAAGTACTACGGCATCAGATCTAGAAAGTCAATCCTCTAATTGTGAATAATCAAACAGTCGTTCAGAATGTCTTTTCTTTTTCTTTACTGCCTTTTTCTTTTTCATTAAGTAAGTTTAGGTTTTCATTACTGATAAAGGAGTCAAAATTATTGCATGGATCAGAATCATGTGGCAAAGTTTGCCATGATATAGATAATTACTATTTGGAGCACGACCTGACTTACGACTACTTTGAGATACTTTTTGGATTTCTTCTTTTCTTATCTTCAATTAATTTCCGCTTTCGGGTTGGAACCCTAAAAAGGACATTATTGTAGCGGACCCGATGGGACTCGAACCCACGACCTGACGCTCCGCAAGCGTCCGCACTATCCAAGCTGTGCAACGGGTCCATTGGAAGTTTCATTTGACCCGTTATAATACATTTCAAATAGTTTTCAGGGTTTGAAATTTATGTCGCTTGCTGTTCTGCCTTTTTTACAAAGACATAGTTCATTATCAGTCCTGCAATTATTGCACCAATAATTGGTCCTGCCCAGTAAATCCAGTGATAATCCCAGTATCCTGAGATAAGTGCTGGACCAAAGGTTCTTGCAGGATTCACTGATGCACCTGTCAATGGAACGCCAACTAGGTGAATCAAAAATATCATGCCACCAATGGCAAGACCATACATTCCTGCAGGTGCTTTTTTGTGAACTGCAGTCATGAAAATAACAGTAACCAAGAAAAATGTCAAAATAATTTCAACAGCAAGACCAGATATAGCACTATGATTTAGAAGATCGCTTGGTCCACCTTGTGTTCCAAAGTTTACCTTGGCACCAAGTTCAGGAAGAATTGCTTTAAGTGATGCGGCAGCAACAATTGCACCAATTAACTGAAATATGATATAAGCAATGCCGTCTTTGATTCCTATTCTTCTTGTAACCAACATGGAAATTGTCACAGCTGGATTAATGTGAGCACCAGAAACATGGCCAAATGTGTAAACCATAAGACCAATTGCAGCACCATGTGCTAAAGATATCATGACTATTGCTTGAATTGAAAGACCAGTTCCAAATGCAACAGCTGATAGTATGATAGCTAGAGGCCCAAAGAAAACCAGACAATATGTTGCAATAGCTTCTGCAAACCACGCACGTGGATTTACCATCAATCAATCACCTTTGGAATAACCATATAAAACATTCGAATATACGAAAAAATAAGTAGGGAATAAAAAAAGATATCCTATGCTTGCAACAGGCGATGACGTTCCAGATTTTAGTTTAAAAGATGCAAATGGAAAATTAATTAAAAAATCAGATTTAAAAGGAAAAAAATGTGTTGTTTATTTTTACCCAAAGGACTTTACTCCAGGATGTACTACTGAGGCAGCCGAGTTTTCCCAAGACTATAAGAAATTCAAGAATGCAGGAATAGAGATACTTGGAATAAGCCCGGATGATGAAGAATCTCACAAAAAATTTGGTGAAAAAATGAAGGTGTCATTTATCCTGCTTTCTGATACAGAAAAAGATGTAGCAAAAAAATTTGGCGTATGGGGCAAAAAGCAATTCATGGGTCGTGAATACATGGGTGTAAACAGGTCGACCTTTTTGGTAAATGAAAAAGGAAAAATTTTCAGAGTCTTTGAAAAAGTAAAACCTGCAGGACATGCACAAGAAGTCCTAGAGGCTTTTAAAAACTAGTTTAGGGTTTCCAGCCAGCTGGCAGTGTACCGCGTTTTGGTTTTGGCTGTTCTGGTGCAACTTGAACAGTTTGAGATGTTGCAGATCCACCCTTGAATTGTTTATCCGGTGGATGATACGACAATCTTGCTCTTGTTGCAAAATACTTGTTTCCAGTATATCCTGTAGAACTGGTTGTTGCATATGCTGGTGCAACTTCGCCAACTGCTCTTTCCTCAGTTGATGAAACTTGTTTTGCTGTTTCAGCTACAGTTGGTTTTGGCGGAGGAGCCATTCCTGCTGGTAATGTTCCATGAGTTGGACCTGAAGCTGCTGGTTTTGGTTTTGGTGCCGGAGGTGGTGCTGGTCTTGCATGCTGTTCTGCAGGTTTTACCTGAGATGATAATTGGCCGAGCTTTGCTTCAAGTTCAGCTATTTTTGCTTCAAGTTCGGAAGTAGATTTTTTAGTAGAAGATCGTGGTTTTCTTGGTTTGATTTCTTTTGACATGTGCTATTTGGTCATGCAAATGTAGTTTATTTAGATTTTGATCAGGTGCGGACGTGATTATTTATAGAAGTTTTATAAGAAGCGCACAGTATTTGTTCTTCGTTGGACGATTTTGAAAGGGAGTACCCAGGATTTGACTGGAAAAATACACCTGCCTATAAACACCCAGGTGGTCGAAACTGTCCTTGTCCTAAACATGAATACATAAGAGAGCAGATCAATGTGGCAAGAACCGTAAGTCAAACAAGTAAAGAAATTGGTAAAATCACACTCAAGTTTTGCCCTGATCACTACAAAGTATATCTAAAAGAAGTAATTCCCGCAATGCCTTTCAAATACAGAATGCTTACCAAAATAGCTCTTAAAATTGGTGCAATACAAATTGAGCAGCTCAAATACATGCAATCAGACCAATGTTTTTACTGCAAATTTGGATCTGGTGGTCATGACAAGAAAACTGAATTGCCTCCAATAGGCTAGACAGGTCCAAGCAAAATTTTTGGTTTGTTAGGAGTATCATGATGACATTTTTTTCCACAGAGCGGGCATGTAACCCTATCCAAAAAGATGCACTGACAAATATGTGACTTTAGATAACTTTCAGCACTTTTTGTATATTCCCCAGTGCCATTGCAAAATGAACATGGTGTATCTAAAAGCGCAATCTTGCCCTGCCCATTACAAACGGCGCATTTCTGATCAGTCACGTTGACGAGTTTCCTTGATAGACAATTAAATTCCTTTTGTTAAATCTTTTCTCTAATTGCTGTGTAAAAATCCAGTTAAGCTTATACAATATACGAATTCAGTAGTGTTATGCCTATAGAAGATCTTGGCGAGTTTGTAGAAAAGCTGGAAAAGTCAGGTGAGTTAAAGCGGATAAAAACTCAAGTTGATGCCAATTTAGAGATTGCCGAGATTTTAAGAAGAACAATGTATTCAAATGGTCCTGCACTTTATTTTGAAAATGTAAAAAATTACGATATGCCAGTTTTGGGAAATGCGTTTGGCTCACTAAAAAGATTAGAAATTGGATTAGAGACTGATGATTTTACTCAAATTGGTCAGAGAATTGTCGATATGACAAAGATGGAAATTCCAACTGGGATTTTTGAAAAAATAAAAAAATTACCAGAACTATCAAAGATGATAAATATTGCACCCAAGCTGCAAAAAAGTGGGCCTGTGACAGAAATTTTTGAAGCCTCCCCTTCATTTGACAAAATTCCAATTTTAAAAACATGGCATAAAGATGCTGAAAGGTTCATCACTTTTGGTCTTGTTGCTACAAAACATCCCGATACAGATGTTAGAAATCTAGGAGTATATAGAATGCAAATACTTGACAGTACCCACGCTCTCATGCATTGGCAAAAGCACAAGAGAGGAGCACATCACTATGATATCAAAAAAGATGCTGGAAATAAAATTGAAGTAGCCGTAATTATTGGTGCAGACCCAGCAACAATATTTTCTGCTGTTGCCCCTGTTCCCGAAGGACTAGACAAATATCTTTTTGCCGGAATAACAAGAAAGACTGGAATCAAAACTGTAAAATGCAAGACAGTTGATCTTGAAGTTCCTGCAAACGCAGAACTGGTACTAGAAGGATATGTTGATCCGTCAGACATCAGAATGGAAGGACCGTTTGGTGATCATACAGGATACTACACACCACCAGAACCATATCCTGTCTTTACTCTGACTGGAATAATGCGACGAGAAAAACCAATTTATCACACCACAGTTGTTGGCAAGCCAATCTTAGAAGATGCATTTATTGGTAAAGTAATAGAGCGATCCTTTCTGCCTTTGATCAAAATGTTCCAACCCGAAGTTGTTGATTTTTCCATGCCAGCTGCCGGATGGTTCCAAGGAATGGCAATCATTTCTATAAAGAAAAGATATCCGGGTCAAGCAAAAAAAGTGATGATGGGGTTATGGGGTCTGGGTCAGCTTGCACTGACAAAAATTTTCGTAGTAGTAGATGAAGACATCAACGTGCATGACATGAATGATGTCATATGGACCATTACAACAAGAGCTGATGCTGCACGAGATGTTATTATAATAAACAACACACCGACTGACACTTTGGATCCAGCATCACCACTTGTAAATCTTGGATCAAAGCTTGGAATTGATGCCACACAAAAAACCAAAGAAGAAGGATATCAAAGAGAGATTCAGGAACTAGTTTCAGTTGATGAGGATACAAAGAACATAGTTAATGCCAAGTGGTCTAGTTACGGAATTTAGTGCATCTGAACTGTATTATAGAAATTGTCTCGCTCTTCTACCTGATATCCAATTTGCTTTACTGCTTGTATAATCTTGCTTGAGGTAAGCTCTGTAGAACGGGAGCCCGTGCATGAAACAACTTCTTCTCCAAGCAATGTTCCCCCAAAATCATCAGCACCATATTGTAGTGCAATCTGTGCCATCCCTATGCCGTTTGTAAGCCACGAGGATTGTATGTGTGGAATCAATCCATCATACATCATTCTAGATATTGCTATCATCTTCAGTAGCTGTGAGCCACCTGCAGAGTATTTTACAGTCTCTTCTTTTTGCATAAGGGTGTTGTTTGGCTCAAAGCTCCAAGGAATAAATGCCATAAACCCTCCTGTTTTTTCTTGAAGCTTTGCAATTTTGATAAAGTGTTCTGCAATATCTCTTACACTTTCTACATGTCCATACATCATTGTTGCAGATGCTGGTAGTCCCATGGTGTGAGCTTCCTCCATTATTTTCAGCCACTGCTCAGATGAGATTTTTTTTGGACTGATTATGTCTTTGACAGAATCTACTAAAATCTCTGCGCCTGCACCAGGTACCGATTGCAGTCCAGCTTCTTTTAATCGTGAAAGAACTTCTTTTGTGCTAATTTTTTCTATCCTAGATATCATATCAATTTCTGATGCTGATAGTCCATGTATGCCTACTTTAGGAAATTTTTCCCTCATCATTTTAAATGCATTCTCATAATATTCAATTCGGAGTTTTGGATTATGTCCTCCTTGAATCAATACTTGAGTAATTCCAAACATCTCAGAAGCAGTTTTTATTCGTGATTCAATTTCTCCAAGCGAAACAGTGTAAGACTCTTCATGTCCTGGCGGTCTGTAAAATGCACAAAACTTGCAGTCAGTTATACATACGTTAGTATAATTTAGTATCATGTTGTTTACAAACGAGACTTTCTTTCCGAACTTTTTTCTAGTAAGATGCCCAGCCACTAGACCAATAAGATTAACATCGTTTGATTCTAGTAATCTCATACAATCATCTAGCCCAGGTCTAATTCCATTTAGTGAATTTTCTAGTATGTCACCAATTTCAGAACTATAAAGCTCTTTTGTAACCTGACTCAATTTGTTTTTGGTTTTGTTTCATCTTATTTAATTCTTGACAGCAAATTATGCCCACTATTTTTAAGTAGGGCACAACAAGGATAAACTTCAATGGTCACAGGCCACCAACTTCGAATGAGTCGAATTTTACGCGATGGAAAGATGCTTTGTATTCCAATGGATCACGGAATTTCAAGTGGTCCCCTAAAGGGAATTGAAGATCCTCATGCACTAGTGTATAATTGTCAGCATCATGGATTAACATCAGTCATAGTAAACAAAGGAATTCTCAAGACATTTCCAAAACCACCCAAAGTTGGATTACTGGTGCATTATTCAGGCAGCACATCACTTTCAACTTCACCAAATAGAAAGATGCTAACAGGGTCTGTTGAAGAAGCACTCAGACTAGGTGCAGATGGAGTTTCTCTTCACATCAACATTGGCGGAAAAGAAGAGCCAGAAATGATTGAACAGCTTGGAAGAATTGCAGATGACTGTCACAAATGGAGCATGCCGCTTTTGGCAATGATGTATCCTAGAGGAGAGAACATCAAAAATCCGCACGATCCTAAAATTATAGGTCATGTTGCAAGAATTGGGGCAGAGCTCGGTGCAGACATAGTCAAGACATTGTACACTGGTGATGTTGATTCATTTGCAAAAATTGTAAAAAGTACTCCAGTTCCAATTGTTATAGCTGGCGGCCCAAAAGCAAAAACTGACATGGATATATTAGAAATGACAGAAGATGCAATGAAAGCAGGAGCAAAGGGAGTAACATATGGCAGAAATATTTTTGAGCACAAAAACCCTGGTAAGATGACTCATGCCTTGGCTGGCATAATATTTAGAAAAGAGACTGCAAAGGAAGCTGCAAAACATCTTGACGAAAAATAGGGAGTTAATAATTTCCCCCAAGGTATCAAGGGGGCAGCTTGGCAAATTTCTTGCAGAAATTGAGAGTGAAGGAATCAAGATTGTAAATGTGGACCCCCAAAACCTAAGAGGGCTTAGGACCAAACTATCAACACTATACACCTCACAGAGTGCAAGCTATGTCATAGTGGATAGACCAACAAAATCCAAGGGCAAAAAAATTGGCATGAGATTCAAGGTTCTCTCAAACCACGACATAGAAGACATACTAAAATTTGCAAAGATGGGTCTTGATTTTGTAGTTGTAGATGTTACTGATTGGAAAATAATTCCTCTTGAGAATATAATAGCTAAATTGCACAAACTTCACACCAAAGTATTTGCGACTGCAAAAAATCCAGACGAAGTAAGAAAGATGTTCTCCATTTTAGAAATTGGCGTAGATGGCGTAATATTTTCAACAAATTCCATTAACGAAGTAAGAGAAGTGCTCGTATATCTTGGAACAAAGAATTTTGAGCTAAAATCTGCCAAGATACTTGAAATAAAGGAAGTTGGAAACGGCGAGAGAGTTTGTGTAGATACAGCATCTATGCTTGGACGCGGTGAAGGAATGTTAATTGGAAGCAGATCAAACTTTTTGTTTTTGGTTCACAATGAATCAGTTGGTTCATCATTTACATCTCCAAGACCATTTAGAGTAAATGCGGGAGCAGTTCATTGCTATACACTTTCACCAGATGGAACTACAAAATACTTGTCAGAGCTAGAGACTGGCTCTGAGGTATTGATATTGGATTCACATGGAAGGGCAAGAAGAGCAACTGTTGGTCGCTCTAAAATTGAAAGCAGACCAATGCTTATGATTAAAGCTCAGATTGGTAATGAAATTGGTGGAATCATAGCACAAAATGCAGAAACAATTAGATTTGTAAAACCAAACGGACATTTGATTTCAGTGACGCATCTCAAAAAAGGAGATACTGTTTTGGCTCATGCCAAAATAGCAACTGGCAGACACTTTGGCATGGAAGTTGACGACGAATATATTGTAGAAAAATAATTACAGAAAAAGAAAAAAGAGTTATTTTATTTTCTTTTTTATTTGATTTATCTCAGCCATCTCATCTCTCAAGTGTTTCTTGAGTAGTAGTTCGTGCTGACGTTTGTGTTTCCAGTACAGATTCATTATTCCCTGTCTTGTTCTTGCTTTTCTGATAGCTTTGGTATATGTTCTGTGGCTTGCTTCGACAGTTTTGAAATAAGACTTGCTGTTTGATGTAACCATTGACATTGTTTTCAAAACTTAGTAGATAACCTTTACGAATTTATTTCAGATATCCAAAGGTTCGGGATTTCTCCAATATGGAACAAGCTGCATCTTCCTTAGAGATGGGGGTCCCGCAGTTCGTTTTTTTGCTATCCTTACATATTTTGAAGATTTGTCAACTCCAATGTATTTCCGTTTAAGAAATCTGGCCATCTTTGTTGTCTGACCGCTTCCAGCAAATGGATCAAGTATCAGATCCCCGACATTACTATAAAGCTGAATTAATCTATATGGGATTTCTTCTGGAAATGCCGCTGGATGAAATTTCCTGTAGCTTGGAGGCATTGGAGCAATATGCCATATGGAATTTGCAATTTCTTTTTTCATGATATCATTAATTGTTAACTTACTTTTTTTGTCCTTGACGTTATGAAATGGAAGCTTTCTTAGAATGATTATTTGCTCATGCATGATATTTGGATAATAATATGTCGGGTATGGATGCTGTACAGTAACCCTGAATCTTTTTTTTCCGCCTGTCACCTTGTTCCAAATTATTTCTTCAAAAAATTTCCAACCAATCTCTGCTTTTGTTAATTCAGTTAGCAATAAAGCAGGTAGTGGGAGTTTGATTTTTTCCTCAATTATCTCGTTTCCTATTACTATACAACAAAAGCCACCGGGTTTTGTGACTTGGTATACTTGAGAAAATACTGTTTTCATCTCATCAAGCCAACTTTCAAGCGTTCTCCCAACTGTTCCCCTATACCACTTTTTAGAAGTGGTATGTTCAGTATAGTTAATTGCGTTATGATATGGCGGGGAGGTAACAGTGAGTGTGACTTTGTTTTTGCCTATTTTAGAAAGATCTTTGGAATCAGCATTAATGATAGAATTTGATTTCCACATGACAACCATAAATTACTTCTGTATATAATATTTGGAAAAGGTCTCAAAATATCGATCAACTTTACATATGGATATAATTGAATCCAACATTTTTGTTGCAAAACCATCTTGAATCGATATATAATTTTTCTACCAAGTATCCTCATGACAGCAATACTGTCAATCAGAGACATTGTAGAGAACTCGGTGATACTAGCTAGATGCATAGAGTACACTCTTCACATCATGAAGTTTGTGGAGGACAAAGAGGACATGTTTGTTATGGCCAAAGTCTTTCTCTGTGGATTGTTTCTATGTGTAGGATAAGAATGACAGATAGAGAAAAAACTAGCAAGCTAAAAGAGATAAAAGAAACTGTTTCTGGAGCAGTAGAAATAATGCGCCAGATTAGATCACCTGGCGTGCAAGAATCCTTTGGTAATATTATGGATACTGCAAAGATTGTCAAGGAAATAATCGAAGTTCTCAAAACACCCGAGATGGTAAAGAACATAGAAAATTGTCGCATGATTTCAGAAAACATGAACGAGGTCACAACAAAGATGCAAAATACACTAAAACATCTAGAAGAGACAGGTGCCATAACCGAAGCCAAAGGATTGATCAAATCTGCTAAAAATACAATGGATTCGTTTAGCGGTAGTGGCCAGGATCTGCATGAAATAAGTAGTTCCATTAATGAAATGTTCAAATCCATCAGGTCTTTGGCAGACGAGTTAAGAATGACTATTGTATCCTAAAAATTGGCGCATCTTTCTACTTTTTAATATTTGAACAAAGGCTTAATTTCACAACCTAACAACCAAAAATATGGCATACAAGACATGTGTCACACTAGCAGAATCCAGCCCTGCAAAGCTAAACAAGTTATTACAATCTTCGCTGAAAAGATCTGACTATGTAGAGATAAGATTTGATTTTATGGAACCAAACAAAATTCCAATAGCTTTGAGTCTAGTGAAAAAACATCTGTCCAAATGCATTTGTACTTTGAGGCCAAGATCAGAGGGAGGCAAGTTTTCCAGTGGTGAAAAAAACAGAATTTCTATTCTTAAATTAATTGCAGTGTATGATCCATATCTGCTAGATGTGGAATACAACACTATACGAAAAAACAAGGCGCTGCAGCAGTATTTGAAAAAAACAAAAACAAATTTGCTAATATCGTGGCATGATTTTGCAAAAACACCAAACATTACTTTCTTAAAATCAATGAGGAAAAAGATGTCCAAGTTTTCGAAAAATATCAAGATTGTAACTACTGCCAAATCAATAAAAGACACACTTGGAATATTGTCACTTTACAAATTTCAGAATAATGCCAATCTCATCGCCTTTGCCATGGGAGACTATGGTCGCATGTCAAGAATTCTCTGCACACATCTAGGCAGTCCTTACACATATGTCTCACTTGGCAAGCCAATAGCTCCAGGTCAATTCAGTCTAGATGAAATCAAATCAATCTTTGAGTTGAAACAATGACTAAAACTTATGCAGTCATAGGCGACCCGATAGACCATTCACTCTCACCCGCCATTCACAATGCAGCTTTTGGATTTTTAGGAATAGATTGTACGTATATAGCATATAGAATTCCCAAAGGAGAACTAGCATATGGAATAGAGGCATTAAAAAAAATTCAGATTTCTGGATTTAATGTAACCATACCACACAAAGTGGACATGATGAAGTTTCTTGATGAAATAGATGAGAACTGTAAAACAATAGGTGCAACAAATACGGTTGTCAACAACAACGGTTCACTTAAAGGATATAACACGGACATGGATGGGTTTTTAGATCCCGTAAAAAAACGAAACATTGACTGCAAAGATTCTGATGTTTTACTTGTTGGTGCAGGCGGAGCAGCTAGAGCCATTGTTGTGGGATTTGCAAAAGAAAAAGTTCGCAAGATTACCATTGCAAATAGAACCAAGGAAAGAGCGGATGAGCTGATCAAATTTGCAAACAGTCTAGGAGTGCAATCAGATTATTCTGATTTATCCAATGCAGGAAACATTGCAGGAAAATACAAGTTTATTGTAAATGCAACATCAGTGGGTCTAAAAGGAAACGCATGTCCCATTTCAACAAGATCAATAACAAAAGATTCGATAGTTTACGACATTGTGTACATGCCAGTAGAAACTGAATTAATTGAACAGTCAAAAAAACAAGGTGCGACTATCATATATGGATGGGAAATGCTTCTTGGTCAGGCAATGCGTTCTTTTGGGATTTGGACTGGACGAGAAGCACCATATCAAGCAATGAAGCTAACATTGCTTGGGAGATTTTAAAATGCCAGCAGCAAAAGCAATCATGCACGGTGCAGTTTCTATAGTAAACGCAATAGCAACTGGCAAAGGTGCTACTCTTGGAATTTCACTTAACGTAGAAGCTAATATTCATGTCACACCAGGTATTGGACTATACTTTGAGAATAAAGAGTCCAGTCTAAGCTCGCGTCTCATAAGAGCGGTAATGGAAAAAGCCATACCAAAGGCAGATCTTGAAAAAAACAAGATTACAGTACTGGTCAAATCAGAAATTCCCTCCGGATATGGGTTGAAGAGCTCTAGTGCCATTTCGTCGGTAGTTTCACTGGCTTGTGCCAAACTATTCAAGCCAAAGATAACAGACTTGGAAATTCTCAAGTACGGAGTGGAGGCATCAATACAAACCAAAGTAAGCATTACCGGAGCATTTGATGATGCGTGTGCGTGCTATTTTGGCGGTTTTGTTGTCACTGATAACACCAATCTAAAAATTATAAAATCTGAAAAAGCACCGGATGATTTGGTAGCTGTTATATTCATTCCAATCTCACGAAAACGTGGTAATGTGAAAAAGCTGAAAATTCTTGAAGGAGTTTTTTCTCAGGCATGGACACTTGCAAGCAATTCGGATTATTGGAATGCAATGATGTTAAACGGCCTTGCAACATCCACCATATTAAATTCTGATCCTAGAGTTCTTACAGATCTTGTAGAAAGTGGAGCTCTTGCAGCTTCAGTTTCTGGCAACGGACCGTCCATAGCCGCAATTACAAAAAAAGAAAATGTTTCAAATGTCAAAAAAGTATTTGCGTCAATGGAAGGTTCCACAATAATTTCTGAAATAAACAACAAAAAGGCCGAAGTCTATGAAATGTAAAATTGAAAAAGCGAGACTTGAAGGGAACATAGTCTGCCCTCCAAACAAGAGCTACACACACCGAGCCATATTTTTGGCGTCACTTGCAAAAGGAGAAAGTCAGGTTAGAAATGTGTTGCTCTCACGTGATACCATTGCAACAATTAATGCATGTAAAACATTTGGGGCAATAATCAAAGAAGATGGTGCTAATTTAAGAATAGAAAGTTCCGGTGATGTAAAACTGCAAAGTAATGAAATTGATGCATCAAACTCAGGAACAACAATAAGGATTTCTGCTGCAATAGCATCGCTTTCAGATACCAAAACAACACTTAGTGGAGATTCAAGTCTTAGAAAAAGACCAATGCAACCATTACTTGATGCGTTAGAAGACCTTGGAGCAAAATGTACGTCAACAGACGGCAAGCCACCGATAACTGTAAAGGGTAAAATCCATGGCGGCGTAGTATCAATTTCAGGTTCAGTTTCAAGTCAGTTCATATCTGCATTAATGATTGCATCGCCAAAAACAGAAGGCGTCAAGTTGAATATAGAAGGAAATCTTGTATCAAAACCATATCTTGATGCTACCATAGCTACGATGAAAAAATTTGGTGTAAATGTGGATACGATTGATCCTTACAAAAAATACAATATTCCAAAACAACAATACAAGTCAACAGAGTTTACAGTGCCTTCTGATTTTTCAAGCATGGCGTTGTTACTTTCTGCAGCAATATTAATTGGGGATAAAATGACAATTTCTGCTTCAGTTGGTGATCTTCCACAGGGAGATAGAGAGATGATAGCACATCTTGAAAAGCTAGGTGTCAAGGTAAATTTGGATGATTTGATAACCGTAAAGACTCCGCCATCACTTAACGGTGGAAGATTTGATCTTTCAAACACACCTGATCTTCTTCCAGCTTTAGCAATACTTGCACTCAAGACATCAAAACCAATTGAAATTTACAATGTAAAACATGCAAGATTCAAGGAAACTGACAGGATTGCCATCTTAGCTCGTGAGCTTGCAAAGATTGGCATCAAGGTACAAGAAAAAGAAGATGGATTGGTTCTTGGCGCACCTGATATTCCAAAAGGTGTTGATTTGGACTCGTCTGATGATCACCGGTTGTTTATGGCATTTTGTATTGCAGGTATGTTCGTAGGTAATTGTACTGTCTCTGATCCACAATCAGTTGATGTGTCCTATCCAACATTCATACAAGACATGAATGCAGTTGGGGCAAAAATTCTTTCAGTTTAGCTATTTGATTTTCTAATAATTTCATCCCAGATTTCTTTTGGAACTGGCATTACAGATAACCTTGAAATTCGCAAAAGCTCCCAATTTTTAAAAATCTTGTATGTTTTCATCTCACCTAGTGTCACAGGTCTTTTGAGTCTAGATATTGGCTTTACATCCATTACGACAAATCTCTTGTCATCTTCTTTTGGATTCGGATACGGATTTGTTGTTATTTCTATAATACCAACTGCTTGCTTCTCATCACCGGTATGATAGAATAGCGCCTTGTCGCCTTTTTTCATTGATCTAATGTGTTTTAGTGCAAGGTTGTTATGAACGCCATCCCATACAGTCTTTTTTTCTTGGATTAGTTTATCATAGTTATACACAGACGGTTCTTGTTTTACAAGCCAATAGTTCATGATTTTATTTTATGTCATATCATTATAGATTTTTCTTTAGATCTTTTTTCATCAAGTAAAAAAGAGGTCTTTTTGTCAGCAATTCCATCTCAAGTATGTTTTTTGCCTGAGAAAAAATTTGAATTCTTTCAGAATGTAATTCATAACCTTTGTTTTGTATGAATCGTAAAATGTCTAGCATTCCCTCATCTGTGCCATTGATAAAACCTAGCTGCAAAACATTTGCAAAGTTTTTGGATTCATTCCATATTCCAATTGCCAAAACACGTTCATTTTGGATAGACAATAAAATTCTTTTTTGTTGTAACAGTTCTTCCAAGTCTGACTTTTCTAGTGGAAGCCACTTCCATGAATCAACATATGTATTTGAAGATATAAATCGTGAAACCTGATTTATGTCAGATGCAGTAATTACAGACGAAGTTTCTTTTTTGGGTACCAAAGCATACAGTCGCCACCAATCTTCAATGTCATATCCTATAGATCTGGCAAGATCAATTGAGGGAGTGTTATCACTTTCAATTATCATCCTTATTGTTTTAGAATTTGCAATTGATTCACAGTGTGAAATTATCTTTCTTCCATATCCTTTTCTTCTGTAATTTGGATGAATTCTGATTCCTTCAAGCCAAGCTTGTCTGTTATCTGTAAAAACAAGGTGAGAAAGACCAATCGGAGTATCATTTTCAACAGCTACAAAGAGATTTCCTTGTAAAATCCAAGAATCCCAGACATCTGCGATGTAGTCTCCCCAAGAAAATGTCTCTTTACAAAAATCCAAGACAGCCTGTTTGTCACTTGGTTGCGCATCACGAATTTGCATGGTATTGTTGTATATCATTCCTATAAGGATTATAAGCATCTAAAGAGAAAATTTCATTATGTCATCTAGTTCTATTGGTCAGCGATTTGTGCTTACAAGTTTTGGTGAATCTCATGGGAGATGCATAGGAGCTGTTGTAGATGGCTGTCCTGCCGGTCTAGAATTACAAGAAAAAGACATACAAAAAATGCTTGATCTTAGAAAGCCGGGCCAATCTATAGTAACTACCCAACGAAAAGAGGAAGATAAAGTAGAGATCCTTTCAGGAACTTTTAGAGGATACACCACTGGTGCACCAATTGCAATGATAATTTGGAATCAAGATAAAAAATCAAGAGACTATGAAAATCTCATAGTAAAACCAAGACCTGGACATTCCGATTATCCTGCTTTTATAAAATACAGGGGATTTAACGACTATCGCGGAGGCGGAAGATTTTCTGGTAGATTGACTGCCACATTTGTAATGGCAGGAGCAATAGCAAGAAAGCTTCTTTCAAAGACTTTGGACATTAACACATATTCTTATACATCACAAGTAGGAAAAATAAAAATGAAGAATCAAGCTACACCAAAGATGAAAAATGCAATTTACTCAAATGAAGTAAGATGTCCTGATACCAAAATAGCTGAGAGAATGCGAGCTGCAATACTCGCTGTAAGAAGAAATGGAGATTCAGTTGGAGGGGTAGTAGAATCCATAACACTAAACGTTCCAGTAGGTTTGGGTGAACCAATCTTTGGTTCTTTGGAATCAGATCTAAGTAAAGCGCTATACTCAATTCCAGCAGTAAAGGGAGTTGAGTTTGGTTCCGGATTTTATGGTTCTACAATCAAGGGCTCAGAAAATAATGATGAATACATAATAAAAAATGGAAAGATAGCAACCAAGACAAACAATGCAGGTGGAATACTAGGAGGACTATCAACTGGAATGCCAATTGTTCTTCGAGTAGCTTTCAAACCTGCTTCTTCGATAGCAAAAAAGCAAAATACCATAGACATGAAGACAAAAAAACCAGTATCGTTGATAGTGGAAGGAAGACATGACCCTTGTGTTGTTCCGCGTGCACCACCCGTGGTAGATTCTCTTGTTTCACTTGTTCTAGCAGATCATGCCATTAGAAGTGGCTTCATACCATCGGTTCTGAAATAGAAATGTCGGATATTGAAAAGCTACGTGATAAGATAAACAAGATCACGTTTGATATGATAAGACTGTTAAAAGAACGAAATGATGTTGCAAAGGAAATTGGTAGTCTTAAAAATAATTTGGGTCTTGGCATAACAAATGAGGAAAGAGAGAACCAGCTTAGAACAAAAGTTCTTTCATTATGCAAAGAAATTGGCCTAGATGAAAAGACAGCTTCGACGTTTCTGAATTTATTATTAAATGAATCAATCAAGGTACAATCTACTAACAAATCAACACATCTTTCAATATTTTTGAAAGCCAAAGCTTTGGAAAAGGAAGGGAAAAAAATCATCCACATGGAAGTTGGCGAACCAGACTTTTATCCACCCAAAGTTGTCAAAACAGCACTCTCAGAGGTTTACGATAATGGATATACAAAATATGGTGACTCTAAAGGAATGTCAGAATTTCGAGATGCCTTGGCAAAAAAAGTTTCCTCGTCATATGGCGTAAAAATTCAAACTCAAAATATCATGGTTTCACCAGGCGCAAGATTTTCAGTTTTTCTTGCAATTTCGAGTCTATTGCACCCAGGTGATGAAATGATAGTAATAGAACCAGCATGGCCAGCATATAGAGAAAACGCGCTAAACTCTGGCATCAAGGTTAGAACAATACAAACCACACTAGACAACAAATGGGAACCATCCATAAATCAGATTGAAAATACGATAAATCCCAATACCAAAATGATTGTACTAAATTATCCTAACAACCCAACTGGAAAGATTCTCCCAGAAAAGATTCAAGATGACATAATGAAGATTGCAATAAAAAACAATCTCTATGTTCTAAGTGATGAGATCTACTCAAACTATGCATACAGAAACTGGAAAAGTGTAATCGCTTATGAATACAATAAAAGTATCATAACACAATCGTTTTCAAAATCACATGCCATGACAGGTTTCAGGGTTGGTTACGCAGTATCAAGTCCAGACATAATAGACAAGATGGCAAAGCTTCAAGCATTGTGTATTACAAATGTGGCAGAACCAATCCAGTATGTAGCCCTCAGAGCACTTGATGCAGACACAAGCGACAATACAAAAATCATGAAAGAAAGACTAGACATTGTGATAAAAAAAGCAAAAAGCATGCAGCTAGACTTTGTAGAACCCGATGGGGCAATGTACCTCTTTGCCAAAGTAAGAAAAGACAACTTTGATGTTGCTTCTTTTATTAACAATCTTCTTGATTTAGGAGTGGCAATAGCACCTGGTGAAGCCTTTGGAAACTATCAGAATTTTGTTAGGATATCGGTATGCCAACCAGAAGATTTACTTAACAAAGGCATGCAAATAATAGATGAGACATTAAGGAAATAGTATGATAAAGAAAAAAATTGCAATTATTGGCTCTGAAGGACAGATGGGCAAATGGTTTTCAAAATATTTTTTAGAGAAGGGTTTTGAGGTCATTGCCTATGACTCTGAGAAAGAAATAACAAACAAATTGGTGACCAAAGCCAAATCTCTGGTTGGCGCAATTCTAAATGTGGATTATGTCATCCTTGCCATCCCAGTAAAACGCACTCCTGAAACAATCAGACTAATTGCAAAAGAAATGAAACGAGATTCTTATCTCCTAGACATTTCATCTCTGAAATTAAAAACATTTTCTGCACTATCAAAAATCCCAGACAAGATAAATCCTATTTGTATTCATCCCATGTTCGGACCAGGTACAAAAAAACTCAAAGGCCAGAACATCATATCTATTCCAATCAGGGATGCAAAAAAAGAACTCCTCATGGCAAAATCTCTTTTTCCCGATGCAACTTTTGTCTCAATTGATGCTGTAGAGCACGACAAAAAAATGGCGGTGATTCTTGGCATGACTCATCTTGTCAACCTTACACTTGCAAACATTCTATCTAAAGAGGAAAACTTTACACTTGTAGAAAAAATGGCAGGTACAACGTTTAAAGCTCAAAAAATACTTACTGCAGGAATAATGACAGAGTCGGCTGAGCTCTTGGAGACCATTATTTCAAATCCAGAAATTAGAAGATATGCTGAAGAATTATGGAAAGACATTGGCAGGATGCTTATCTTAATTCAGGAAAACAAATCAGAGGAAATTATAAAATACATAAATGTCACCAAAGAAAGACTAGCAAAAAATGTAGATCTTGAAAAAGCTTATAAGAAATTAATATCGATGGTAAACTCTGTAGAAAAATAGTTGTACTCTACAAAAATTGTCACATCTTTTCTTTTGCATGTGGACAAATTTCTCATTTTAAAGCGTAGTCAAAACGTAAAGAGCATGAAAGGTCTGTGGGCTGGTATAAGTGGCATAATAGAAGGAAATGAGGAACCACTACAAAGAGCAAAGACCGAGATGTTTGAAGAAACAGGGATAACAGAAGATTGTCTTGTTCTATTCAAGATTGCACCTCAAATGCAGATAAGCTCGCAGTATGCAAATCACGAATGGACGGTATTCCCTTTTTTGTTTTCTGTAAAAGAACCAAACATCAAACTGAATTGGGAGAATTCAGAATACAAGTGGATTTATTCCAATGAAATTTCAAAATATCAAACAGTACCAAGCTTAGACAAAGTGCTAGCTAGCTTGCTGTAATTTTTCTATCTCTTCTGGCGTGTTGTATCTTTGTTGTGGGAGTATGATATACACGCAGGCTCCTCCACACATTGTACATGGAACTGTATTGCCATTTATCTGACCAACCCTTCCATGAATGCGAGCTGCCTCTTCTGGGTCTATAGAAAGGGCAATTTGTTTTTCCCAGTTTAATGTGCGTCTTGCCTCGGTCATCTCCATATCCCATTTTATTGCCTTATCCCGCAATTTTACCAAATCTCCTGCATGAGCCGCAATTCTATACGCAATCAATCCTGCCTTTACTTCTTCTGGAGTTGGCAATGCCAAATGTTCAGATGGTGTAAGATAACACAACAAGTCTACTCCTTCACTTGCAGAAATTGCAGCACCTATAGCACTTGCAATGTGATCATGGCCAGATGCAATATCAGTCACTAGTGGACCTAAGACATAGTATGGAACATCTCCTATCAGAGATTTTGCTAGTCGTACGTTTGCTGCAACTTCATTTAGTGGAACATGTCCTGGACCTTCAACCATAACTTGCACATCTTTTTCATGAGCTCGTTTTGTCAATCTGGATACATTGATCATTTCCTGTACTTGTAATTCATCATGAGAATCCAGAATTGAGCCCGGTCTTAGGGCATCTCCCAAGCTAAATGTCACATCATATTTTCTTGCCAACTCTATAAGATAATCAAAATGCTCAAAGTATGGATTTTCTTTGTCATACTTTAACATCCAGGCAGCAGTAATGGTTCCGCCCTTGCTTACTATTCCAGCATGTCTTTTTACTGAAAGAATTCTTTTTGCAATATCTTTTGTAATTCCAGAGTGTATCGTGGTATAATCAACGCCGTCTTTGACGTTTCTTTCAAATGCTTTTAGAAAATCATCCTCAGTAATATCAAGCGGATTCTTGCTCTTTTGCACACCATAATTGTATGCCTCATACACAGGAACTGTACCAAATGTTATTGGTGCAGCATCTAACAGTGTTCTTCTAAAGAGTCCTACATCACCACCATCGCTAAGATCCATTATGGTATCAGCATGGTACTTTACCGCAACCTTTGCTTTTTTGATCTCCTCTTCCAAATTATTTGAAAGTGTGGAATTGCCAATGTTTACATTTACTTTGGTTTTCATTCCTTTTCCAATACCTACTACTCTAATTTTCTGAGGTCTTTCATTATTGTGTGGAATAATTATGGAACCGTTTGCTATCTTGGGTACTAACCACTCTAAGGTTACATCTTCATCTTTTGCAACTGCTTTCATTTCTTCTGTTGCAATTCCCCGACGTGCAGAACCCATCTGTGTAGTCAAATCATTATTTCTACCAAATGATTGGATTTAAACGTGAGTTTCATGTCTTAAATTTGTGATTGTATTATCCATAGCAGGATCTGATCCATCAGCAGGAGCCGGGATCCAAGCAGACTTGAAAACATTTGCCGCACTTGGAGTTTACGGTCTGACAGTCGTATCCGCAATAACCAGTCAGAATACATCAAAATTTTCCAAAGTTAAAGAAGTTTCTTCTGAAATGGTTCAAAGTCAACTGGAATCAGTTTTGTCAGATTTTAATATCAATGTGATAAAAATCGGAATGGTATACAGTTCATCAATAA
>QYQE01000007.1 GCA_007280335.1 Nitrosopumilales archaeon
AAGACAAACTGCACTATTTGATAATTAAAAGAATTTTCAAGTAAGTTTAGTGGGAAAAAATACTGTGTCAAATTAGCAGGCAAAAACATATTCAAAAATTCCACATTATAGGCCTGTAATGCATGCCAACCAACAAAAACAGTGACAAAAAAGAAAATTGTTTTTTTCCCGACGTATCTTTCAAATCCTCTCCTTTCAAGATTTATCAGTCTCTGGTTGAAGTTTTGTATCTCTTTTTGAAGTTGATCAACAGCATGCTCATTTTTTGTTTGTATAGATTCTTGATCTTCTCCTCCTAGATATAATGGGATTATGTTTTGCAGGTATTTTTGATCAGAAAACGGCAATACACGGCCTGTGGTTAGCATATCAAGTATGTATTCAAGCCTTCCTGGATCGCCTTTGCCAAGCTGCATCAATTGTTTTACTGAATTTATCAAATCATCAGACAATGACTAGATGAAAAAATTGCCCAGATAAAAGGGAATGCGCTGAAAAAAAATTTATGAAATGTATGATTTAGCTAAACCCTGCACCGAATTTATCGCCTTCTTGCAGAGGATCAAAATCAGTACTCTTTAGTTTCAGATACAAAAAGGCCTCATTTACTAGTAAAATTGCGTCATCTTCCTTAAGCTTAAAATTTGTTTTTGCATAATCATAATACTTTTGCAATGTATTTGGGTTTTGTTCATCAAGTGAAATCTTGTCTGAAACTATTTGTGATGCAATATTTTCTATTTGGGAATCATGATTAGAATTGCTCATATGGGTTTGTAGTTTAGTGACTTTTTAACACTTTGTAAATTACATACAAATAATGTAAATACTAATCAGATGGGATCAGGATACATCATGGTCTTATTTTTGGACCCGCTTTAGATAAAAATAAGTTCGAATCCACAGCAATGTAAAACAATATTGTTCTAGTTTTTTAAAATTTAATGAGTTAAAATAGGTAATAATATATGAATCTGAGTTCCCTTATTGGTTTCTTCTGATTCTGCCCAGATTTTACCGCCATGACTTTCAATTATTCCTTTACAAACAACTAGACCAAGTCCTGTTCCGCCATGCTCTCGTGTGGTAGATGTGTCTATCTGATAGAATTTTATAAAAATTTTATCAAGTTTACTTTTTGGTATTCCAATACCATTATCAATAATGCTAATTCTTGCATGTGTATTGTCCTCAAGTTGTAGTTTAATGTTTATTTTACCGTCCTTTTTTGGGCAGAAATCCATAGCATTTGATATTAGATTGATCAAGACCTGTTCTATTCTGGTGTTATCACATAAACAAGAAATGTTCTCTTGAAGATCTGTAGTGACCATGATGCCATGACTTTCCAGATCAGGTCGCATCCTTGCAAGCACATCTTTTATTATTTGAGAAAGATAGTGCTGATGCTTTACCAAGGCCAGCTGCCCAAGTTCAATTTTTTGAGTATCCAGTAGATCTGATATCATCTTTAAGAGAAATTGCGTACTGTTTTTGATAATGTCAAGCTTTTCCTTTTGAATTTCATTTATTTTTCCCCATTTTTCTGAGAGTAAAATATCAACGTATCCTATTATCGGCACAAGCGGTGTCTTTAATTCATGAGTTACCATAGCCAAGAATTCTTCTTTTACTACATCTGTCGCTCTGAGTTTTTCATATAATTTTCTCTCTAGATCTATAATAGTTTTAACAGAGACACTTACGATATCGGTTGACTCGGAAGTCTGATCCAGTTCACCAGATTCCGTTGCTTTGACTTGTTCAGTAAGACCATCTCGTAAGATTTTTCTTCGTCTTTCATATTCATCACTTTCTAATAGCTTGACTGCTTCACTTGCCTGACCAATGTTAACAAGTTCAAGTGCTTTGGTCTCCATCTCCACAAGATCAAGATTTGCTTTGTCCATAGCTAAAAAGAATTCCTTATCTTTTTTGTCTGCAGTTTCAATAGCCTTTTTTAATAATTCATCTGATTCTGGGTATAGCATTAGATATCGTTGTTCCCATTTTTTATTGCCGGTAAAAGCATAATTGCGTGCAGCTTGTGCTAACACTTCTTCATAATACCTCATAAGTTGAATGTTGTATAGCCGCATACTCGTGATATTATTTAATTTTTTATCAGTTCTAAAGTTTTCTACAAAGTTCATGTGTATTATTTTTTATTCTATATGTATAATTGTTTATTTGTAATTATATGAGCTGTTATGCTTTCCAATTTCATTAACCTACCTTGGAATTGATTCAACTCTCTGTTATTTCCCATGATGTGTTACGTAGGCCTGAAAGTATCGATATGATGTATTTTTTCTCGAAATCGAATTATCACCATAAAAAGTAAGAACCCCACAAATGTTGCATTTACAGCAAATGTAAAAATATTATCAAGGGATCCCTGTAGAGTTCCAAAAGGAAGTGGGCTAGTCCATACTGCACCTGGAGAAAAATAAAATTTTTGCCAGTCCAACAAGGCTGTCACAGAATGGGCAAATACAAAGCACATAGTAAAAGCAATTTTTGTTTTGTTGTGTGTTATACCAATGATGAAATTCCAGAATCCATAAGAGGCAATAAAAATAATTGAAATCAAAAGAGGTAGGAGATATCTCTCTTGAGAGAAATCCTTTGCAATCAAAAGTGTGAAAATAAAAGCACTGATGAACCAAATCAGAACTACACCATCTTGTGCATAATTTTTGAATTTTCTGACTCTATAGATAAGATATCCAAGTCCAATGAAGAAAAAGATGCTTAACGGGACGCTTGAATAGGTTAGAGGAGAAGTCAAACTAAAATTGCCAACCTGGGTAGAATTTGGTTCAAGTATTTGCTGCTCTATGAAACTTGGAAATAGAACATAATGAAAAACTGTTATTATATTTTTAATCTGAATGCCATGAATGGTTGGATATCCGATATACCAAACGTCACGATTGTAATTGTCCATATCACTTTTTGTCACTGTGATTTGGTGCAATGGGTTTTCGTAAAATCCTGGCAGAGTTAAAAAAAACGACAAAACTGTTATCATAACAAAGAGGAAAACGGACAGGCCGATTTTAGCTATGTGCCATTTGCCTAAAGTAGAACCAGTCTCTTTTTTGAATAAAATCCCAAACAAAATAATGCCAAGAAACAATCCGGAGAACTCTATTGACAGCATTTTTGATGTAAAAGCAAAACCAAATGTAATGGCACTTAAAATTAAATATCTAATCTTCAAGTGTCCGGTTTTGAAGGCATAAAGTAAAAGCAATAAAGATAACATGCTAAAGAAAACATAGTGAATCTCAGTCATCACACTCCTGCTGTACCACAACCAAAGATCATAGAATAAGAAAAGAAGAGAAAAGATGATTCCCACATATTTGTTAAAAAAGAATTTTCCGATTAAAAATGAAATTACTATAGTCAGAGAGCCAAAAAGCGGTGAGAGTAAGCGGCCTGCAGTAAATTCAGAAATGGTAGGCAAATTAGTATGGTCAGTGCATTGCCAGTAACAGGCCCAAATGTAAAAATATCCACTGTCTTCGTTTCTCACATCCATTGGAAAACCAATCAAAAGATTTCGAATTGGACTATAGGTCAGGCCATATGCAGGTATGTGATACAAGAGGTGACAGTTGCCAAGAGATACTAAACACGGATTGGCAAAATCCCCCTCCTTTATCAAATGGATGTAATTTCCAGCCCAGCTAAGATAGACAACCTCATCTCCATGCCAAGGTTGTCCTTCTAGATTATATGAATAAATAAAAAAAGAACCCAGGAATAATACAAAAGGAATTATGTAATCAGAGTGGGTACTGATAAAATGTACTAGTTTCATTAATTTGCATTCTCCATTTCATTGCTAAAATACTGGTATAATTTTAAGTTCGTTTTTTATCATGGGTATTCAACTGTTAGATATAATGATCACAGGCATGTGACACAATTCTAGTGATTATACTCTAACCGATTGGCTTGGAGCAAGAACCCGTCGCTCTTTTTTTAACATTTGTTGTATGAATCTATCAAAATTTGTTTCATCAAATATCTGCCATCCCCACTTTTGAATATCCAGATCATATGATTTGTAATCTTCAATGATATCACCAAACCAAGATCTATACAGGTCTTCTTCTTTTTTTGCCTGCTCATGATTATTGAAGAATTTTATTTCGACCCAGTCAATGTCTCCATTTGTTCTAGCAGAGAAATCACAAAATGGAGATTCTGTAAGATATTTCTTCATATCATCCATTCTTTGTAAAAAGTCTCTAGGTGATGTAAATTTTACAGTGACAAGCCGAGAAGTTGCCATGTTGACCTTTTGAAGATCCACCATTGTTGAGTATCCAAGAATAACCTTTTCACGCTCAAGTTTTTCCATTCTCTTTCCAACCCCCCTCTCAGAGATTTTAATTCCTTTTTCTTCCAATCTCTTTACAATATTTCTTGCCGAGATTCTGCCATTTGCTATTAACAAATTCAAAATCTCCCTATCCAAGTCGTCCATTGAACCATTAGCGAAAAATTATAAAATACGCATCAAAGTTCAAAACTTGAACCAAAGTTGTCAAAAAGTTCAACAAATGAACTAAGATGCCATCAAAAGTTCGGCCGATTCTAAATAGATGTTTGACGTTTAGGAGACCAGATAAACATGACATCACAACAACAGACAAACCAACACGGCGCCTTGACGGTCCAAAAGAAAATGACCGTAATTGGCTTGGCAGCATTGCCAATAGCCCTAGCCGCATACAGCAATGGAATATCAGTACACGGTATTTCATCAGTCCTAACAAGTGGAGTGTTTCCAATAGGTTTCACTTTGCTTTCATGGGGACTTGCTGCAAAAATAGGGTTAAAGATTAGAAAGTAATACTCTACTTTCTAAGCTTTTTTATTTTTATAAAAAATATCTTTTAGAAATTATTTCAGATTTTTATTTTTTTGCTATCTGCCAGATATCGTAAATTATAGTGTAATTTAGTAACTCTTAACTCTAGAGATGCCTTTTGAAATATTGATGGTTACATAGTGTCATCAGATGATAAAAACCGTAAATTAGACAAGATGGATCTTGCTTATGCTACCATACTTGGATTGGCAGTTGTGGTATCAGCTTGGTGCGGTTATCAACACGAGTTATGGAGTAGCGCGTTGACATTTGAATTAAAACAGGCAAACACCGCACATCGTGGATTTACAACTGCAGAACTAAAAGAAGGGCAATCCACTCTAATTGATGCAATTACATTTACTGGATATATTGACGCAGTATCTAATCATGATCAAAAATTAAGTGATTATTACAAGAACAGTTTTCGGCCTGAAATGAGAGCTGCCTTTGATGCGTGGATTAAGACAGATCCTTTTAACAATACTACAGCAAAGACTACACCATTTGACATGCCAGAATATCCACTTTCGTCAGACTCTGAAAAAGCAAACAGCTTTTTACAGCTAGCCGATGAAAAATCTCAAAATGCAGATAAAATGAGTAATACTGCATCAAACTATGTTTTCTTCATATCCATGTATGCCAGTGTTTCTTTTCTAGTTGGAATTGGCAGAGTTTTTGCTTCTAAAAAAATGCAGACGGTATTTCTGGCTATGGGAGCTATGGTCTTTTCTGCTACCACCATAGTTCTATTTTTGACAATGCCAATATTCCCAGGCAATATTTCTCTTTGATATTGATTTCAACTACATTATGTTTTACAGTAGATCGTAAACTCTCACAAGTCTGAATCCAAGAGTGATAAGTTTGTCAATATGTTAAAGATAAGACCTTAGAAATGGAGGAACAATCTTTCTTATTAGATACGATGTGATAATTTGAAAGGATTCATACTCTCACCATAAAATCAAGATAGTGATTTGAATTTTTTTACTGCTTCTCTGGTTAGTCTTTCTTGTTCCTCTTTTGTAATTTTTGTTGGGTCTTCTGAAGCCAAAGCCTTATCATAGTCCTCTTGTGTTGTCTTTATTTTCTTTTTCTCGTCTGACATTATAAATTTAAAACCATACCTTGACTGATATCTCTTTTCATTTGCTATGTCTTGGAATAATATTTTTTTATTTTAGAGCCGCATTTTGGGCAGGCATTTTCATTGTGGTAATAGCCGCACCCTATGCAGACAAATTTGGTTGGCGCTCTTGCTTGAAATTTTCTAAAAAATTCATTATTATTTTTCTTGCCAAACAAGACCATCGTTATAATACAAATAGCAACTGCCGCAACTACAATTGGTATTAGTATTTTGAATAAAAATGACAGTCCAATTAATACAGGAAGAAAGATCGCAAAAAACTTTACCTTGTCCATGATACCACCAAAAAGATATTTTGTACAATCAATGCACCACATACAATATTTTGTAACAACATTGTATATGGATACCGTTGCATTTAATGATTAACTCCTCTTAATCTGGACTATATGCATAAATCCAAACTCTTGTTGTAAATACAATGCAAAAAAGAGCTTGAATCAAAGTTGCAGAAGATATTCTCTGAAACAAATAAGAAATAGGTAACAATCCCCCCAAACCTATTCCTATTTTCTTTTTTTTAATTGGTGTAGATTTTTGACTAGAAGTTATTTTGTAAATTCCATTCTGTTAAGACCCAGTTACATTGTGAAACTATTTTAAATCTACTTTTGTAGAAAAATTAATTTGTGTTTTAACTTATTCTAAAAATTACAACAATTAAAAGACAGTTTTCAGACCAGACTAATTTCAGTTTTTGCTACCACGTTCATATTATCTAGTTCCCTAATATGATAAATGACTGACGACAAAACAAGGGTAAAGATACGAAACACTACTTTTGAAGACATTCCAAAGATTGTCGAATTGCAAAAAGTTTCCTTTCCACTCATGGCAGTAGAGGGAGCAATTTGGAAGCCACATAATTTGGAAAGTCATCTGCGCGTTTTTCCTGAAGGTCAGTTTTGTGCAGAATATGATGGAAAAGTTGTTGGCTCGATTAGCAGTTTAATAGTTAAGCTCGAACCAGAGTACAAGGAACACACGTGGACGGAGATTTGTGGTGGCCCTAATTTTGGAAGGCATGATCCTAAAGGAGACAGTCTTTATGGTGCTGATGTATCCACGCACCCTGACAATCGCAGGTTTGGAATTGCAACAAAGCTTTATGATGCAAGAAAGAACCTCTGTATTAAATTAAACCTAAGAAGAATAATTGCAGGTGGAAGATTGTTCAACTATTGTGATTTTGCTCAAAAAATGTCGCCAGAAGAATATGTGAAAAAAGTCATTGCTGATGAGATAAAGGAGCCAGTGCTTTGCTTTCAGCTAAAAAATGGATTCAAGTTCATCAAGATTTTACCAAAATATCTCAAAGACGGTCGCTCATTAAATTATGCAACGTTTATCGAGTTGAAAAATTCGCACTACAGGCAAGTGATATAATTGATAATAGACTGCCATACACATCTAAACCAGTACGAATCCTTGGGAAATATTTCCTCGCTTGATGGCAGAGTAAAAAAGTTAATTGAAACCATGTCAAAACATGATGTAGACTATTCCATTGTTCTGTCCTCATACATAGTAAATGAACAAAGACCATCTACACAACAGTTGATTAGCGCCACAGAAGAATATGATAACCTTGGAATTGTTGCAGGATATAGCATAAACAATCACACCGAAGATGATTTGAAACAATATAGAGAATGGATAAAGGATGGCTCGGTAAAAGGGCTCAAGCTTTACTGTGGTTATGAGCACTATTATCCATATGATACCAAATATCAAAAGGTCTATGACACATGCGTGGAGTTTGGAGTTCCTGTCATGATCCACACTGGTGACACATTTTCTGAAGAAGGCAAGTTAAAGTTTTCACACCCTATTCATATTGATGAAGTTGCAGTAGACAATCCTGAACTCAAGATTGTCATGTGTCACTTGGGAAACCCTTGGATAGATGATTGTCAGGAAGTTGTCTACAAGAACGATAATGTTTATGCTGACATGTCAGGCTTGGCTGTTGGTAAATTCGACCACTTCTTTGAAATGAAAATGGTAGAAAAGGTTGCAGAATTGATCAATTATGCTGGCGAGCCGCGTTATCTCCTGTACGGAACAGATTGGCCAATCTCAGACATGGGTTCATACATTAGTTTTGCTGCAAAATTAAAGTTAAAGCAACAATACCGAGACAGATTGATGTATCAGAACGCAAAAGAACTTTTCAACATCTAGATTTTTCACAATTGTAAATGTAGCATTAAGCCGGTTTATTAGAGATGAGCATGTATTGTGTGGTGTAATGAATATTTATGATAAAAAATCAATCAGTTGTTCCAAGTGTGACAGATTCATTGGAGAGATTGATTATGATGCAATAGTTACTTTGCCAAAATGTGGACGATGTGCCAATCCCTTACCAGAAGGCGATGACAAAGTACAATACATAGTAAGTAAATTCAACAAAAATCCAAAAAGTTTAGCGCGACCGTTGGATTCAGTATAGTTAATTTTGAAAGACAGTTCCATGAAATTTGAGAAAATATGGAAAGAACGCGAATCAAGTCCAGTGATCTTAGGTCAGTTGGTTATGATGAACCGACAAAAATATTAGAAATAGAATTTCATCACGGAGGAATCTATCAGTACTTTAGCGTGCCAAAAAACATCTACGATGGTTTGATAAAGTCTATATCATCTCATGGGCAATATCATACCAGATACATTAAGAACAGATACAGACGTGAGAAAGTTCTCTGATTCGTTCATCTTTTTTTAAAACAATTTTATAAAAAATGTGCGGTAAAGATCGACTTTAACGTAGTTTCTTTTCATCTAAGCGTATTCTATAGTTTTTCCAATAATTCATAG
>QYQE01000009.1 GCA_007280335.1 Nitrosopumilales archaeon
ATTTTATTCTAGCAAGAAGCAGAATATCTTTTACTGATCTTCCATCCTCTTCTAATTTTATATATGGTATAAATTTCTTGAAATTTTATTTTTGCCCCTAGAGAGATTTTATATATTTGTAATTTGACTGATGTTATGCTCGATTTAGTTGCAAAAAAAATGTTCCTCACAAGCGGTAAAGGAGTACATCAAGACCAGCTTACAAGTTTTGAATATGCATTACGAGATGCTGGCATTCCAAACACAAATTTGGTGTTAATTTCAAGTATATTTCCACCCGGAGCAAAAATAATTTCGCGCGCAGAGGGATTAAAGCTGATACGTCCAGGCAGCGTTCAATTTGTAATCTATGCACGAGAACAATCCAATGAGCCACATAGATTGATGGCAGCTTCAGTTGGATTGGCAGAACCAAGTGACAAGAAAAAATGGGGATATTTATCTGAATATCACTCGTTTGGAGAAACAGGAAAAGAAGCGGGTGATTATGCTGAAGATATTGCAGCTCAGATGTTAGCCTCATCTATAGGAATACCGTTTGATGTAGACAAGAATTGGGATGAGAAAAGACAACAGTGGAAAGTATCTGGTCAAATATACAAGACTAGAAACATCACCCAGAGTGCAATTGGGGATTCCAGAGGAAGGTGGACTACAGTCTTTGCAGCTGCTGTCTTACTTCTCTAAATAACTTTTCTTGAATAACAATAATCAGTGCTGCTTACGGCTTACCTGATCTTTTTTTGTTAAAATAAGTTTCAGATAGTTCCTTATAATACTGTCCTAACTTCTTGTACAACCGTTTTGGTTTTCGTGCACCTTCCTTACTTAGTGCATACAAGCACAGAACTGGAAACGCTATTGTGGCATCTGCATAAACTACAATGACATCCTCATGAGAATCTTTTACCTTGCCCCAACTCTTGCCTTCTTGAAGCGTTGCACCAGATAAACCTCCAGTATCTGGTCTAGCATCAGTAATCTGAATGATGTAATCTTGTCCCCCATGTCCCAAACCCAAGATCTGATCTAATAGTGGACCAGTCTGCTGTGCAGTATTTTTGGGTACACCGCCACCAATCTCTACAATTCCTGCCTTTTTTGAATTGTACAAAATTGCAGCCTGTTCAATTATCTCTCTTACAAAATCTAATGCAAATGGTTTGTTGGCAAGTCTAAGAGGCGCCAGATCAAGTGCAAGCGAAGAATCTTTTAATGTTGAAATGTAGAGCGGTACATCATAATCATACGCAGAAACAACAAAGCTTCTTTCTGGATGTTTTGAATATTCTTTTGAATATTTACCCATCCTGTTTGCAAATTCCGCCGTAGTAAATGGTTTTTCCATAGAATTATTTTCAAACATTTTTTGTACAATCAAATCTTGTTTCTTGAGCGTTTCCTTCCCTTTGATATAGACGTCTCTTATTCTGACAATATCTTTTTGATAAAGAATCATGTCATCTACTTCAAAATGCCCTTGTTTTACAGGTAGATTCCATGCAAAATGATCCTCATGGTACAAATTAGAACCTGTAGATATTATCCAATCCACAAATCCTTTTTCAATAAGAGATTTGAACAGACCTCCAAATCCGACTGGGGTCATGGCACCAGCAATAGTAAGACATATTGTTGCATCGTCTTCAATCATCTTGGAGAACAGTTTTGCAGCTTCACCAAGCTGTCTTGCGTTGTAACCTGAGTTTGCATAAATTTCTACAAGATCCTCTATTTTCATGTCTGGGTTTACTTCTATGTGAGGAATATTTTTTCCATGAAAATTATGATAATCCACTAGTCCGTAATCAAGACTCTACTAGATAATATTTTCTAATACTATCAACCATTTCGATGAAATTTTGTTAAACAAAAATATCTTATACATTTGGAGAGTATTGCAGAAAAATTCTATGAAATCATATCTGTGAAAAAATAATTTTTATAATTTGATCGTTAAACACCATTTTTAGACAATTATTCAATTTGACTGAAATTAGTAAATCACACATACTAAATTATGCAATAGTAGATCTACCAGAATCATAAAGATCAGAGATTCACTATGGATACCGTTCTAATCGAATTTTACCTCTTCTTGTTGTGTTGATGCGTTACAGTGTGCACACTTTTCTGATGGAGTTTTAAAATATACCATGTGGCACTGTTTACAGGCTCTCAGATCACTTAGTTTAACCATAATAATATGGCCTGTAATCATCATACAAAAATCTTATTTTAATTATAACGCCATCTTGTCATAATTTACATACAACTAAAGATTATCAGTGGTTGAAATCCCATCAACGAATGTCTTGATTTGACAATGTGATTTATTTGTAACATACGAAAAGACTGTGTAATGAAGAAACAGTATAAAGAATATCTGATGCTAAACAAGAATATTCTTCTTGCTTTCTTTACATCTATTATTATTTCTGCTATAGCCGCACAAATATTCTCAATTCAAGCAAAATATGTCAATAGTTCAGCAACTCTTGCAGTTGATTTATCAGTTTATTATGCAGCTTTTTCAGGTTTTTTTTATATTGACAATAGAAAAAAATACCTCTCAGAATCAGGTAAATTAGACAAATCTAGGCTAAAAACAGATCTACTAAAAATTATCGCTTCGCTAGGATTAGGTGAAATAATTTATGTTATATGCAGATGGCTGATACAGTATTATCTATTAACTAAGGATTATGAAGCATACATTTCATCTGCTTTGGCTCAATCAATATCATTTGTAGTTTATTTGGTCTGTGTAAATCTCATAGCTAAATCGATAAGATTGTATAAAGACAAAAATTAATTGAAGATTATTTGATGAAAACAACTTTTGATTCGTCCTCAAAAAATTCTTTGAACATTATACCGCTAAAAAATAACAATCCTATTCCTAATGCTATTTCAAGCAAATTTACAGGTACAAACCCAGCAACTTTCAGAAATACAAAATAAAGAAATATTCCAACAACAATACCAAAGATTGTAATCTTTAGGGTTTGTTTTATCCCTATTCTGCTTGCTACTCCTATTCCTACAAGTGCCTGCTCTCCGTCTTCAACAAAGATATACTTGAATGAAGTGAAAAATACAATTAACTCAAACATGACGATGAATCACTATCAGAGACCATACGCTTCATTTTATTTGTGTGGATTGATCAAGTCATGTTCATCCTCTATCTGTATGGTGCAATGACCTATTCCAAACTTCTCGCTCATTGTCTTTTTTATCTTGTTAAGAAGTGCACTGTTTTTGTTGGCAAATTCTTCTTTTATCTTGACGTGTACAGACATTGCATACAGATTTGAAGTAAGAGACCAAACATGTAGGTCGTGTACCTCAGCTACTTCTTCAAGTCTGCCCAATGTATCAGATATTTCATCAACCTTGATTTCTTTTGGAGTTCCTTCCATGAATATGTGAAGACACTCTCTACATAATATGACACCTGAACGAATTATCATACCTCCTATACTGACACTTATCAGAAGATCTATCGTCGGATTTGGTACAAAATACATCGCTACTCCTCCTGTTATGACACCAATAGTTGAAACAAGATCCCCCATAACGTGAATGTAAGAGCCTTTTGCGTTAAGATTGGATTTGCTGTCTTTGTGTAGGAGGCGTGCCATTACCACATTTGCACAAAGACCTACTGCGGCAAAAATTATTAGAATCTGAGAGTTGATCTGTGGAGGATTGAAAAATCTGTTGTAGACCTCGTAGAAAATCACTATAGATATTACGACCAGAGATATGCCATTGACAAATGCGGCCAATATTTCTGCTCTGTGAAAACCAAATGTCAGTTGTGGAGAGTGTGGTCTTTTTGCAATCCTGAACGCAAAAAGAGAGATCCCAATTGCAACAAAGTCAAGCATTACGTGAAAAGAATCCGAGATCAGGGCAAGACTGTTACTTAGGAGTCCCCCTGCAAGCTCCAGTACAAACACTCCCACTGCAATAAAAAATACTATTCCAAGTTTTTCTTCTATGTTATGGTGACTTGCCATTTACAGTATCGGTATTTGGTTGGCTTATTGGGATTATAAAATTACCTTCTGAAGAACTGTTTCCATTCTGATTGGTAAACACAGCAGTGATTGGTCCAGTTGCGTTAGATGGAATGAGTGCATCAATCGTATTGTTTTGTATTTGTAGTTCTGATTAGATGTTGTAGGTTAGTAGCCTGAAATTCTCAGTGTTAGGTTTCGGGGTTTAATCAAAATGAAGTTTTGTTTAGAGTTGCTATTTTTTCTTGAAATTAACTAACGTAGATTTAGATTCAGATCTTATTTTTTTATAAGATTCTAATGCAGTAATTGTAAACGTACCAACAAAGAGTGCTAGTGGTATGGACAACCATAACGAATGTCTGTAAAATATGAAATCCACAATTAATGCAGTTAATATGCAGAAACTCTCAGAAACAACCAAGACGTAAAGGCTAGTTTTCAATATCTGTTTAGCATAAGGTTGCCTATACAGATAGGGCATTTTTGTGACTCCTATTGCAAAATTTCTAAAAGTTGTTTTAAGACTTGGAATGAATTTCCTGTCCTTACAATCTAGTGCAGAACAGCAACCTTCCATTACATTATCCAAATTGTATCTGCCAAGAATAGTGGCAAAGGTTGAGAATCCAGCAAGGGCATAGCCTAGAATAAATCCGATGGCTATTCCATCAATCCTTTGGTATCCAAACAAAAAGAAGCCCGTGTTTTCTCCAATCTCGGCTGACATTATGCAAAGGATCTCAATGCCTAATGCAGATACATACATGCTTTTTATGTTCAAAAAGAATTTTGCAATTGTAGTCTTGTCAGGTTTTTTGGCGTGAATCTCAACACAGCAGCAATCATCTTTGATGCAGATCTTACACTTAGGTAATTCTCGATTACTACATACTTCAGGGATACACAAACAGTCAGCACATTTGATTTGCATAGATCATCTTAGATTCCAAAGAGATTTAGAGTTAATGGTTAGATTCCTCATTGAACCATCTATTTCGCTATTATTCCAATATCCATGTGATTGTTCATCATGGAATGCATTGACTTTCCAGCAGGAATTACATGTGTATGTAATGTGTAATATCCAGGAGAATCAAGTGTGAATTTGACCAGATATGTTCCACCTCCTAGATTTTCAGCATCAAACATCCCGCCTATCATATTCATGCTACTCATAGGCGCACCTTCTTCTAATCCAACAGTTACCTGAGCGTCAGTTAGAGGATTACCAGTATTTTTGTCCAGTACAAGGAGTTTGACTTGAGCTTCTTTTCCCACTGTTACTTGCTGGCTTGATTGTATTTTTATATAACATTTTTTGGATCTTGATTCATCATACTTGATATCATACCGCCGCCTTCCATCATAGAATTAGTAGAAAGGTTCTTCCAGCCCTGCATCATCGATGTAGGTGAGCATCCCAGACCAAATACCGTATTTGAAAAAAGACCAGCTATCGTAACTACTGCAGCTATTGCGATTGCTGTCACTATCAAGGTTTTATTAAATGACAATAGCTATAATGGTTTCTTGCCATATTTTAATTGAGATATTTACAATTGTAAAATACTCTAGTTAAATATCTCCAGAACCATACGAGTTTGAAAATGGCTATAGATCCAGTATGCAAAATGGAAGTAGATGGAAAGAGCGCGTCGTCATCAAGCCACGGCGGTCAGACCTATTATTTTTGCTGTCCGTCATGCAAAGGCGCATTCGATAGGAATCCTGCCAAGTATTCTTGAGTGCAGACTCCCACCAACAACAGTAGTGAATTTCTTAGAGAATTCTTTTCGTTGTATGATTCCATTACTGGCCTAGCCAAAAGTAAATGTGTAGATCTGAAAGCCTGATTGAGCCGCAATTGTAAGTGTATGTGAGCCAGCAGTACTGCTAGAGACAATATTGTATAATCTATTTTCTGACACGTGAATTATTCCATTTTGAACATCTGTACCTGCGTAGCTGGAACTAATTGGATTCCCATCAAGCATAATCTGAAGGTCAGCCTTGTTTGCTGCAACTATGTGAACATCTTTTGCAAAGTACGGCAATACTATCCTGCCTGTCTGTGATACGAGCTTCATGCTGTCGGGAAGATTCTGCCACTGGCCTTCCAAGTAAAATTTGTCTTGTTGCAGATTGGATGGAAGCGAATAACTCACGATTTCATCTGCTTTGAATCCTTCAGAATTTCCAAGAAAGCTTCTTCCAGTGGCAAAATTGTAACCAAAGTAGAGCTCCGGAGTCTGCTGGTTTGCAAACTGGTGTTCTTTTATGTTAACAAGAGACTGGTCTGAATTAACATTTAATCCCAAGCGTTGGTTTCGCTCGTCAAGAAGTTGTTGTATTACTTTTTCAGTCTCGTCATATGCTCCCTCTCCAAAGTGCGTGTGTCGTATATGGCCTAAAGAATCCGTGAGATATTCAGCAGGCCAATATCTATTTCCAAAAGCGTTCCACGTGCTGTGATCATTGTCAAGCACTGTAGGATATTTTAGACCGTACTTTGCTACAGCCATCTTGACATTGTTGATGTCTTTCTCAAATTCAAACTCTGGAGAATGAACTCCTATGATGAGCAATCCCTTGTCTGAATATTTTTCGTTCCACGCCTTCAGATACGGAAATGTCCTGATACAGTTGATGCAGCTGTACGTCCAGAAATCATAGAGTACTACTTTGTCTTTCATTGCTGCCTTGAGATCTTCTGGCGTAGTGTTGACATATCCTGATATTCCTACAAGGTTTGGCGCAAGGGGATACTGGCTTTCATCAACTTGCGGCACGGTCTTTGTACCTATACTAGTTGCAGCATCAGAATTCTGCTTGTTGTCGCTTACCGGATTTTGCAGGGAAATTTCTTTTGGCTTGTCAAGTGTGGTAAAGTAATAACCAATTCCTCCTATTGCGACAACAACAATTATCGCAACTATTGCAGCGGTTTTTATTTCGTTTCTCATAGAATCAACTCAGAAGAAGATTGTTCAAAAGAGGAAAGCTGGCTATTGCTGCAAGCTGATTGGTAAAAACCAGTACTCCTAGTAACACTATGAGTGAACCCATCGTAATGGAATAGTACTTGAGATGTTTGCTTATGGATTTGATAAGTCTGGTAAATCTGGAAAAGAATACTCCCATCAAGATAAATGGAATTCCAAGTCCAAACGAATAGCTTAGGAGTAACACAAAGGCATGGCTTGGAGTAGTAGCTGCCAAGGTGAGAATGCTTCCAAGAATTGGCCCTATGCATGGAGTCCAGCAGGTGGCAAACGCAAGACCAAAAATAAAAGAAAGAGGATAGCTGACCTTGGTTCTATTTGGAAAAATTTTTTTCTCAAAATTTAATCTTGGAATCTTGATTGACAATAACATGAATGCGCCAAAGCCTATGATGATTATTCCTCCAACATGATTCAAATCAGATGTTAACGTGGAAGCAGCTTTGGAAAGCACGCTGTTTAGGATTACACCAAATATTGAAAACACGACAGAAAATCCCAGAACAAAAAATATCGTATTCATCAAAACATTGAGTCTGTTGGTGGCAAGATTGATGGTACCATTGTTTCGTTGAAGCTCGGTAATAGTTGTTCCAGATATGTATGCAATAAATGCAGGTATTACAGGCAATATGCATGGAGCTAGAAAAGATCCAAGGCCTGCTAAAGCCGCAATTGCAATGGTAAGCTCCTGCATGGCTTCAGGTCTGCATCTTTTTATTAATGCTTTATTCCAAATCTCTTCCAAAACATTAGACTATTTTGTGCTAAAGGAAAGTATTATTTTGTCACTATCTTTGAGGATGTATTTTTGATAGTCTGGAACTGGCTGACCGTTGACTGTCATGGTTACTTGTTTATATCCACTAAGATTCAGTCCCCAGATGTCGAGCAGCTGCCCAAATGTGTAATATCGGTTTGCGTAAGATTCCACATGAATGGTGCCAGAAGTATCATGCGTATGTAGTGGAGCCATTCCTTTCATGCCATACGAATCAAGCGAATGATCTTGCCACATCTGCGGATCTATTCCTATCTGTGCAGGTACTGCAGCAGGCTTGCCATCTATTACAAGGGTGAGACTTGGATGAAAGTGCATCATGCCCATGGAGTCCATTGGCGGATTGGTATAGGCATTTCCGGTTAAGGTTTTTGGCTGTTGATGTGTCATAAAAATTGCAATTCCTACAGCTATTGCTATTGCCACACATATTGCAATCAATTTTGGTTTCTTTGATCTTGTTCTGTTCTTTGGATTCTCGTCTTGTTTTATTTTCTTTTACCTCTTTTCATACTCAGATAACTGCCATATTAATTACTAGTAGTTTACAATTGTAAAATATTCCAGTCATATCTCAAGAACCATGTATGTTAGCAACATCCGCCTCCACGGTCACGAGAATTTCTTCTTTCTTCTGCCATACTTTTTTCTTCTTCTGCTCGTTGTTCTATATACCGTTGTGCGTGTTCTTCAGAACAAAGATATTTCCCAAATCTTTTGATGCCTGATTCTTTGTTTACATCCATTCCGCATACAGGACAGTGTTTTGTTGATCCAAACATGTCTTTACTGGGAAACCGATGATATTTTAATTCGATAGTTTACAATTGTAAAATTTCAATGGGGGGAGAGGCCCGATTCTTAAAATAGTTATATTTTATGGCAGACATAACCATAGGCGAATCGGACCCACACTTCATTTTATGAAATAGTAATAAAGAGATTTTTCCAAATCTATTCCAAATAATAATTAATTATTCTTTTTCTTTGGTGTCCATCTTTTCATAGCAAGTGAACTCATTGTAACAGAGACAGAACTTGCTGCCATCGCGATTCCGGCAAGTGCTGGATACAGAAATCCCAAGGCAGCTACCGGAATCAATACTGCGTTGTACATGAAAGCATAAGTCAGGTTCTGCTTTATTTTTGATACAGTCTTCTTTGCAATCTCGATTGCAGTAACAACATCACGTATGTCGTCCCTGATTAGTATCACTTTGCCGGCCTCTATCGCAATGTCAGTACCGGATCCGATTGCAATTCCAACATCGGCTGCAGTAAGAGCCGGCGCATCATTTATTCCGTCACCAATCATGGCAACCTTCTTGCCTTCCCCTTGGATCTTTCTCACAACGTCAACTTTCCCAGAGGGCAAAACATTTGCGAAGATTCTTTCTATGCCAACCATTGCGGCTATCTTACTTGCAGTCTTTTCATTGTCTCCTGTAAGCATAACAGGTTCTATCTTCATTGATTTCAAAATCGAGACAGCCTCTTTTGCTCCGTGCTTTGGAGTGTCAAGCAGTCCTATAATTCCAAGAACTATATTGTCTGCTGAAACTATCACCGCAGTTTTACCTTCTTCTTGAAGATTCTCAATCACTTGGTTCGAATGCGAAGTGTCTATGTTTTGATTTTGCATGAATGCTGGACCGCCAACCTTCAAGCTCAAATTGTTGTAGGTAGCTATCACACCAAGTCCTGGAATCGCTTCAAAGTATGACGCATCATCTATTTTCATTCCGTGATTTTGTGCATGTACTACAATCGACTTGGCTAACGGATGTTCAGAGCCTTTCTCTGCAATAGCGGCAAGGTATAGTGTTGCAATATTATTTTTGTCAGAATCAATGGAAAAAACTACAGTAGTTAATTTTGTTATTTCAATTACATCTGTCACTTGTGGTTTTCCTTGGGTTAGTGTACCGGTCTTGTCAAAGATTGCTACCGAGATCTTGTTTAACAGTTCCATGGCTTCTCCGCCTCTGAATATCACACCATTTGATGCACCTTTGCTCATGCCAACCATGATTGCAGTCGGAGTGGCAAGACCAAGTGCACATGGACATGCAACTACAAGCACAGCAACTGCCGGAATTATTGCAGCACTAGTAACTCCATGTGCTACTACAAAATACCAGATCAGGAAAGTAGATAGAGCAACAATCATGACAGCGTATGCAAAATATCCTGCAATCTTGTCAACTAATTTTTGAAGAATTGGTTTTCTTCCCATTGCTTCTTCCACGAGCTTTACTACTTGCGAAAGAAACGAATCAGAACCGACCTTGGTTGCCTTCACGAGAATCATGCCCTCTTGGTTAATCGTACCTCCAACCACACTGTCTCCTACTTTTTTTGTGGTAGGGATAGACTCGCCAGTTATCATGGATTCATCTACTGCAGATGTTCCTAGAACCACGGAAGAATCCACAGGAATTTTCTCACCAGGTCTCACCACTAGAATGTCTCCTGGCTGTATGAGTTCTATCGCTATCTCAGTCTCTTCATCATTCTCCTTTCGGATTCTTGCAGTCTTGGGCTGGAGCTCAAGCATCTTCCTAATTATAGAGCTGGTCTTGCCTTTGGTTTTCAGCTCCATGTATTTCCCGAGAATTATGAATGTGATGACGACTGCAGCAGCATCATAATACATACTGTGCCAGTCAGGAACTGGAAACGTGTTGAATGCGCTAAAGATGTAGGCTGTAGTTGTACCGAGCACAACCAGAGTGTCCATGTTTGCAGATCTCATCTTTGCGATTCTGAATGCACCTGTATAGAACCTGCTTCCGGTCACAAACTGAACTACTGACGCAAACGCAAACATCGCATATGCTGCAATGTTTGTTCCAGCTGCAGGCAAAAATTTGAAAACTTCTGGATAACTAAATAGCATAACTGGAATTGTGAAAACAACTCCTATTATGAACAAGTGCTTAAGCTTTCTTGCCTCCATGTCCTGAGTTGACACTCCAAGATCCTCGCTCAGTATTTCATATCCAAGCTCCGTGATCTTCCTTCTGATATCAGCAAGTGACAGCAGTGCAGAGTTATATTCAATGTTAACTTGCGAGCTTCCGTAGTTGACAGACACAGACTTGATGCCGTCTAGTTGATGCAGTCTTTGTTCAAGTCTTTCTGCATCCGTGGAATCAGAAACTCCACCAAGCTTCATAGTTAGTTTCTCGTAGACTACCTTGTAGCCAATCTCTTCGATTGCTTTTTCAATTGAATCTAGTTTTACTTTGGTTTGATCAAATTCTAGTGTAGCTTTTTCTGTCGCCAGATTGACTTCAACCTTATTTACTCCTGGTACCTCTGAAACAGATTTCTGGATAGAGCTGACACATCCTGCGCAATGCATTCCGCCTATTTTTATCACGGTGCGTTTGGTCTTTTCTTCTTGCTTGGCTACATCTACGGTCATACAATATCATATACCACTGACATTTACTTAACTATGGCACTTTACAATTGTAAAGTGTACAAGATATACATCCATGAGACGTAATCTTTGTCATGCCGTTCAGATTAGATGATGTTGATATTGCCGTTCTAGAGTCTCTCCTCAAGGACGGGAGAAAATCCTTCAGGCAGATTTCAAGGGAGATAAGCGTAAGCACTCCTACTGTCACGCAGCGATATGAGAAGCTAGTTAACATGGGCCTGATCAAGGCAGTCATGCCTATCATAGATCTTGGCATGATCGAAAACAAAGCAAGCGAAAAGCTGGACCAGATAAGGCTCAAGACAATCAAGAACCACAACATCAAGATCAGCAAGGATACAATAGTGAAGATGATATGTGACTATTGCAAGGGCCCCGTACATGAGAAGCCACACATGCTCAAGTTCGCAAATCTTGAAAGATTTTTCTGCTGCACATCATGTAAGTCGTTATACAAGGAAAAGTACAAGGGAAGAATAGATTCGCTTACAAGCCGGAATAATTTCTGAGACCTGTTGCAACTAATGCATAAATAATTTCATTTTACATATACTGCAATTCTTCGCAAGTATTATTAACGGGGGAAAAATATTGTGGCACATGATGTCCTGCGGCACGGGAAAAATGACAAAGAAGAAAATCGCAATTTTCTCTGCTATGGGAGTAGGCACCGCAATGGTTCTTTACTTTGCATTTGCAACACATAATCCTGCCCTTGCAGCTGTGGCTACAATTCCTCTTACCCTTGGACTCTGTCTTGCTATGTGTGCTGCAATTGGAGGCGCAATGTGGTTCAGCAACCGATTCGCCAAGAAGAAAAATTAATTTTTACAATTGTAAAGGTACCAACTAAAATACCACATGATTTTACAACAAGTAAATGAGTTATGCAAATCCTAATGTGCTAATTGATACAGAATTGGTTGCAAGAAATTTATCAAATAATGAAATAAAACTAGTTGAAGTGGATTACGATCCAGAGAATGCTTACAGGCAAGGTCACATACAAGGTGCCAGCTTGATTTGGTGGAAGCGTGCCAGATCCGTTTGATATTAGCTCAGATTCAAAAGTGACTGTGACAGAAAGCAGTTTCAATTCACAGTATAAAATTAACATACAGATTAGTAAAATCGGAAATCCAGATTTGTCGTTCTATGACAACAGCACGATATATCTAAAAGAATCTGGGCCGGTAGACGTGGGGGGAAGACCAGTAAATATGACTCTGGAGCTTGTTCCCAATGAGATAAATTTGTCAGCAATAAAAGATAACAAGACAGTGTCACTTCTGGTAGGAAACTATTCTCACATATTGCCTGGGAATTATTATCTTACAATAAGTGCAGGTAATGGGATCATTACAAAATCTATTTTCATCGACTTGAATATACGTAATACAAGAAAATAGTTACGTAGTACTGGTTCAAAAAAAGATACGATTTAATATCAACAAGCAGATTTTTGAGGCGTTGGAAAAGCAGAAGATAGTTCAGCGTTCTCATAAGATGCTCATTATTGTTGGATTTGTCGCAATGCTGATCTCGTTTCTAGCGTACTGGAATAACCACTCGCTCATGATCACACCAGCTGTCATGCCAGCATTACAAAGACTCGCGATAGTGGCATACGTAATCATGTTCCTGTCTTTTGGTTCTATCGGATGGGGCTTGCACCGATTCTACAAGGTAAAGATCAGAGATGCCGACGATTCTACTTCATCCATAATTTCAAGCGTGATTAACAGCAAAAAGTCAAAGCGGATCTTTGTCATCAGTGCCATTGGATACGGCCTGTTCTTTGCATTCGGCTCAGGCATAATACTCTACAAGCCAGAGCTGAACTTTACTGATTACGGCCTTCCAGTGCCAATGGCAGAGTTATCCCCCTGCTGCGGTCTTCCAGGACAGATGCCCATGATTCTTGCCACATTCACAGAGCACTGGGGCTTTCAATTGATTCCACTCAATCTGGTGTTGTGGGTGATAGTCTCCTTCTTGGTTGGTCTTAACTTTACAATGATGGCAAAGGCATTTTCAATTGCAAAAAAAAGCAAGGGATTAGGAATCTTCGGAGCAGCTACAGGTTGTTTTGTTGGATGTCCGACATGCGCTGGTACCGTATTCTTTTTGCTCACTAACATGGGGATTACAGCTACAACGACTGCAACCACAATATTTCTTACAACGTACGGACTGCAACTTCAAAGTATTTTCATGGCAATATCCATTCCAGCACTGTTGGCAACTCCTTACATAATGGCAAAGGCAATCAGAAAATCTTCTCAAGAATCATGTTCATTGAAATAGATTTGACTATTCCCCTTCTGGGAACTGATAGAACGATGGGATTTGTGAAGGCTCATTTCCGTACACGAGCACAATCTCATCATGCTGATTTATTTTGGTCTCGCTCAAGCTAGTGCTCACTGCTTGTCCGTTGACAAATATTTTTGGCGCGGCTCCTGAAATAGGAAATTCATTTGTAGCCTTCTAGATGTCAACGAACTGTCCCAAAGTGAACTCTAGTGATTTTGGCGATTCCATGTGTATTATACCATCTATTGAATGAGTGTGCATCCAGTAGAGGCATGTGTTGTCCACTATGCCTATTTGTGCTGGAACGGGGACGGAGTTACCATTAACAAAGACATCAAGATGAGCATGGTTGTGCAGTACAGCATATTCGTTGATATTGCATGCTATGCCGTCGATTACCTGAGCTGCGCTCGTTGGAGCTTTGTCTAAATCGTAACTGACGTAAGCAATTGCAACAATGATCCCAGCAAAAATGCCTATCGCAATCAGTTTGTTTCTATGCTTAGAATTTTGTCCGAGTTCTTGTTTTCTTTCTGACAATGAGTTTAAACTATAAATGGGCATAAATAATTATCAGTCATATATTAGGTGAAAAAATATTTCAGAAAAGCCACGTAAACTAACTATTGATATCACAAAAGGAACGATTCTCCTTTTTGCTGTGTTTCTTGTCATTGGATATTTTATTGGAGGAACATTTCCCCCTAGTAATTTCACAGGAGCTGCAAAAGAATCCAATGTTATGATTCAACAACAACCACAACAGGCGCAACAAACGATGAAACTTCAGATACCGTCGTTTACACCAGCAAGAGGATCAGACTCGGCTCAGCTCAACATTGTGGAATTTGGCGACTATCAGTGCCCATTCTGTGAGAAATTCTTCCAGGAAACAGAACCTCAAATAATGCAAAACTATGTTAACACTGGAAAAGTCAAATTTTATTTCGAGGGAGTTCAATTTGTCGGTCCTGATTCGCTCACATTAGGGCAAGGATCATGGTGTGCAGATGAACAGGGAAAATACTATGAGTATCACGATCAAATGTATTCAAATCAGGGAAGAGAAAACAGTGGTTGGGGAACTCCAGATAAAGTCAAAGCGCTCGCAGCAGGCATAACAGGACTTGATACGCAAAAGTTCAACGCTTGCCTTGACAGTAAAAAATACGAATCTCGAGTGCAACAATTAACGTCGTTTGCGCAAAATGTTGGTGTGACTGGGACTCCGACTAGTTTCATAGGAGACAACCAGAAAGGATACATCCCCATTGTTGGAGCACAACCTTATGATGTGTTCAAGCAAGTCATAGACAAGCAGCTGGGTTAAACGATGAATGTTATAGTAATGAAAAGTGCGTTTCTAATAGTTTTCAGAAATCCAGCATATGTGATATCGTCAATCCTGATTTCCTCTTTCATGTTTTTTATTTTCATACTGGCAAACAACTTTTCAACTTTCGTCACGGTGATTGGTCTTAATGCTTCTCCAAAATTACTCCTTGATGTGACAACAAATGGTGCTTCAAACATACTATATGCTGCCGGTGCTGCTCTGTTTTCGTCCATTATAGCTGTTTCAATACTTTCTGGAATAACAATCTCCATGATAATCTATCAGCTGCGCATCACAAGATCCTTTGGTGGTAAGAAAAACCTTGCAGGCTTTGGAGGAATTTTTGGCGGTGCATTTTCTTCCGCATGCTCTGCCTGTTCTACTACATTAGCATCTATTTTTGGAGTAGCAGGGGGACTTGCCATATTTCCTCTGAAGGGATTAGAGATCAGCTTGCCAAGTATCGGCATTCTTGTTGCATCCATGTATTTCATTTCCAAAGGCCTGATGGAATCAGGGAGATGTAAGATATGAAAATGGAAATACCGGTAAAGTATCTTGTGACGGGAGGATTATCTGCTGTTGCAACAGTTTTTTTCATCTTCATAGCTTATCATGGTCCTTCTGTTTCAGAATCTGCATCTCTCCATCCTGCAAACAGTCAACTGCTTGGGATTTACAACTCAATTCCAACGAAAACCGGCAAGAATGTATTTTTAGTTCAGAGCAAGAACTTGACCAAGTCAGTAGATCCTGAGCTTGTAGATCTGGACAGCCAGATAATTTCGTGTAGCCCTAATGTGAATGACCTGCTAACATCTTCTCCAAACATAGGTGGGAGTTGCACCGGACCAAGCGTACACATTGACAGCATAGATGGAAAATATTTGAGCGGCCAGTGCTGTGGGGCCCTCAAGAACACTACAGAATATCATGAACATCTAGAAAAGCTCAAACAGTATTCAGACATATCAGACATACCACTCAACCCCTATAAGACTTCGGTAGATGTTGCAAAGAAATGGATTGACTATAACAACAGAACCACACTTAGCACATCCGAGCAGGTAATGTACAATCAGGCCATGAAAATATCATCAGAGGGACCATGCTGCTGCCATTGCTGGCACTATTATGTCAACGAAGGCATTGCAAAGAAAATGATCCATGACTATGGATACAACGCACAGCAGGTATCTGATTTCTGGGATGTTTCTGACATCTGTGGAATATGAAACGAGATAAAGTGAGAAGAATTTCTTTTGATCATTTACTAGGTTCTACATTTTCAAGGTCTTCTTCAAGCTCCTTTACCAAACCCTTCCACCATTCTTGAAATTCCACCTCCGAGATTTTCTTTCATATTTTTTCTTATAACATATTTTTTGTTATACGAAGAAATACCTTCATCTGGACTTTACAATTGTCAAAATGATATTCCATAACACCTTTTAATTATTCAACGGTACACGAAGCTGATTAACAAATGGCAGGTGATCCATATGCTAAACGTCTATTGTGGTTTGTATTTACAGGCTCAAAGGGTGGTTTAAACAGAATTCGATTGATATCAGTTATTAGAAAAATGCCGCTTAATGCAAATCAGCTTGCCAAAGAACTAGGATTAGATTATAAGGCAATTCAGCATCATGTCAACGTTCTTGAGAAAAATAATCTCATAACTCGGGTTGGAGAAAAATACGGGGCAACTTTTTTCATTTCCACATTTTTAGAGGTTAATTTAGAAACATTTGATGAAATTGTAACTAAATTGGAACAAAGTAAATATGCTAAGAGAGGTTAAATTTTTTTAAATGGAACCAATAATGACTGCAAGTACTATTGTATCAGGAGCTAACCTAGTTGTATTGGGTGTGTTAGTTGGAGTTTTTATCAAAATCTATTCAAGAACAAAAGCACAGCTTCCACTTGGAATGATATTTTTTGCTGGACTGTTATTTTTGCATAATGTGATAGGAGTATATGCTTATTTTTCAATGATGGAACTTTATGCCATTGCTCTTTTACCTTACTTACTTGCAGTTCATGTTGCAGAACTTGCCGGTATCCTGATATTTCTTAAGATAACATTACAGTAGATTTAGATAATTGTAAATTTGAGTGCAAAATTAACAATGTTATACAAAAATGTCACTTAACATCTATGTGGATGGTTCTGGTGGACCAAATTCTGGCTTTGGATTCTTTGTAAAAGAGACAGGAGAATCGTTTTACAAAAAAGAACCAAATATAACAAATAATCAGGCAGAATACATGGCAATAATCATGGTTTTAAAAAAATTTCTAGATCATAACAGCGAGATAAACATTTACAGCGACTCTAAAAATACTGCAGCCCAACTAAATCACGAATACGCCATTAATAGTGACCAACTCCGAACTTTAGCAATGGAAGCCTGGAATCTAATAGGCAAATACACAAATCTTAAGATAATATGGATTCCAAGAAACGAAAATCTTGCAGGAAAGATGCTTGGAAGCTGAGTAATAGTTAAACAATTTATCTTCTGAAGTACGGATAAACTTATTATACAAATCAATTTGATCCCAATTCATTCAAAATGACTGATTCTGTTTTCCTTTCTCCAAAATCTATTGCAATAGTAGGTGCGTCTGATAAAGAAGGCAGTGTTGGCTGTGCCATTACATCTAACATATTGAAAGGATATACAGGCAAAATTTTTCCTATCAGTCTAACTAGAGAAACAGTTTTTGATAAAAAAGCATACAAAAGTGTTTTGGATGTTCCAGAAGAAATTGATCTTGCGGTAGTTATAACAAAAAATGATGTAGTACCATCTGTGCTTGAAGAATGCGGTAAAAAGAAATTGAAAGGTGTTATCATAATCACTGCTGGCTTTAAAGAAGTAAATGAGGAAGGTGCAACACTTGAAAGAAGATTAGGAAAAATTGCAAAACAATACAATTTGCGAATTATTGGTCCAAATTGCCTTGGAGTGATGAACCTTGCTCCTCAAACAATGATGAATTCTACTTTTCTCAAAGTCACTCCAAAATCTGGAGAAATCGCACTTGTCTCACAAAGCGGTGCAATATGCGCTGCATTAGTAGAGGATGCAAGTGCACAAGGAATTGGGTTTTCTGCAGTAATTAGTATGGGAAACAAAGTAGATCTCAATGAAGTTGATATACTTAAGATGCTAGCAGAACACGAACAAACCAAAGTAATAGTAATGTATCTTGAGGACTTGGGAAATGGTCAAGAATTCTTGAAAATATGTAAACAGATAACACGTCTTAATTCTGTAAAAAAACCAGTCGTTGTTTTAAAATCCGGTCGTAGTCCTGAAGGCGCAAAGGCGGCAATGTCGCATACCGGTGCATTGATGGGCTCTGACGAAATTTATGATGCATTGTTAAAACAATCAGGAGCCATTAGAGTGGATACCATGGAAGAATTGTTTGATTATGCTGTTGCTTTTTCAAAACAACCTCTTCCAACAAAAGGAGATTTGGTTATAGTTTCTAATGCTGGAGGACCTGCAATAATCTCTACAGATGCTTGTTCTAAGCTTGGAATAAAAATGGCAACCATTGAAGACATACGACCAAAAATAAATGCGGTTATTCCACCATGGGGTTCTTCAAGAAACCCAGTTGATATTGTAGGTGATGCAGATTTTAATAGATTTGATAATGTGCTAAATGAAGTTCTTGCACACCCAAATGTGGGTTCAGTTATTGCAATGTGTACACCTTCTGCAACTTTGGACTACAACAAGCTTGCTGAAGTTATTGTTAGAGTTTCCAAAAAATACAACAAAACAATACTTGCAAGCCTTATGGGCTTGGACGAAGGAATAAAAAACAAAGAAATTCTTGCAGAAGGAGGAGTACCTCATTATGGATATGCAGAAACTGCAATAAGGTCTCTAAATGCAATGCTACGGTTTACGGAATGGTCAAATACCCAAGAAGGAAAAACACACAAATTTGCAGTCAACAAAAAGAAAGTTGAAAAAGTATTTGAAAAAGTAAAAGAAGAAGGGAGGACAAATCTTCTTGAAGAAGAAGGACAAGAAGTTTTACGTGCGTATGGTTTCCCAATTCCTAAAAGTATCCTAGCTAAAAAAGACAAAGAAGCAATACAGGCTGCAAAGAAAATTGGATATCCAGTTGTAATGAAAATAGTATCTCCACAAATCATCCACAAGTCAGACGCGGGGGGAGTAAAGGTAGGATTAAAAAATTCTCAGGAAGTAAAAAATGCTTTTAAAGAAATAATTAAGAATGCAAAAAAATACAACAAAAAAGCTATCATCAAAGGTGTTTTGATACAAGAAATGGTAAAGGGAGGAAAAGAAACAATCATTGGCTCAAAACTTGAATCAGGATTTGGACCTGTCGTAATGTTTGGTATGGGAGGAATCTATGTCGAAGTTTTAAAAGATGTTACATTCAGACTCGCTCCAATTACTGATTCAGAAGCAGATGAAATGATCTCTTCTATAAAAACAAACAAACTATTGCAAGGTGTTCGTGGTGAAAAACCATCTGACACCAAAAAATTATCCGAGTGTTTACAAAGAATATCACAACTTGTTAGTGACTTTAAAGAAATAAAGGAACTTGATATGAATCCAGTTTTAGTTTTTGAAAAGGGTAAAGGTTGTAAGGTAGTAGATGTAAGAATTGGTCTTGTCTGATACCAAGTGTTTTCTTACTGTTGAATAAGACTTGTTTAGAATATTTATATTGCTTTGAGAGAGAATAGCTGTATGCCAATAAGGACTGGTGCTGAGTATATTAACAGTCTAAGGGGAAGAAATCTCAAAGTCTATCTTTTTGGAGAACTGGTCAAAGAACCCGTAGATCATCCGATAATTAGGCCTTCTATTAACGCGGTTGCTGAAACTTATGATTTAGCAGTAAGAGAGGAAGAACTTGCTACTGCCAAATCATCATTAACTGGGCAAAAAATTAATAGGTTTTTGCATATTGTTCAAAGCCCAGAAGATCTTGTCAATCAAAATAAGATGCAAAGGAAACTTGGACAAAATACTGGAACATGCTTCCAGAGATGCGTTGGTATGGATGCATTAAACTCGCTTTACTCTGTTACTTATGAAATAGATGAAAAATATAAAACAAATTATCATAAACGATTAATTGATTTTATAAAAATAGTACAAAATGAAAATCTTGTAATTGGGGGTGCTATGACTGATCCGAAAGGAGATAGAAGTAAAGCTCCACATGAACAGGAGGATCCTGACATGTACTTACATATAGTAGAAAAAAATGACAAAGGAGTTATAGTAAAAGGAGCAAAAGCTCATCAGACAGGTTGCATTAACTCTCACTGGATAATTATCATGCCAACGATGAGATTACAAGAAAATGATAAAGACTATGCAATAGTAGGAACTGTAAAAGCCGATGCTCCTGGAATAACCTATATTTATGGTCGTCAATCGTGCGACACAAGAAGTATGGAAGAAGGAGATATTGATTCTGGAAATGCAAAGTTTTCCGGGCAGGAGGCTATGATAATTTTTGATAATGTTTTCATTCCATGGGAACATGTATTCATGAACGGTGAATTTGAATATGCTTCAATGCTTATTGAAAGATTTACCTGTTATCATAGAAGAAGCTATGTTTGTAAAACGGGCCTCGGAGATGTACTGATTGGTGCCGCTGCAGCTATTGCAGACTATAATGGAATTCCAAATGTATCTCACATAAAAGACAAGCTTGTGGAAATGACTCATCTAAATGAGAGCATATATGCTGCAGGAATTGCTTCTTCATACCAAGCTCATAGAACAAAATCTGGAGCGTGGTTAAATGATGATATGCTTGCTAACGTGTGTAAACATAACGTTACAAGATTTCCATATGAAATAGGTAGATTAGCTCAGGATATTGCTGGCGGTCTTATGGTAACGCTTCCATCAGAAAAAGACTTTAGAAACCCCGAAACAGGACCAATACTTCGAAAGTATCTGAAAGGAAGAAAAGGCGTAGATGTTGAAAATAGAATGAGAATTCTTAGATTGATCGAAAACATGACTATGGGAAGAAATGCTGTAGGGTATCTAACAGAATCAATGCATGGGGCAGGATCTCCACAAGCACAACGAATTAACATTGCACGTCTAATGCAACTTGAATATAAGAAAAAGCTTGCAAAAAATCTTGCTAGTGTAAAAGATGATGTTACTGATCTTACTCAAGAACAAGCAGATTATTTTGAGCGCGTATTCAAAGTAAGTAAAACTCAGAACTAAATTTAGTAATCGTTTTTACGAAATTAATTATTCTTTTAAATCTTTATTTTCTGTACTAATGTTTGTATATTCATTATCAGGAATTTTATCAAACTCATTTGAAGTTATAGAATCTGGCATTTTGGAATCTTCAGTAGGGAACATTTTGGGATCTTCACCCGAAGGTTTATCCGAAAGAATTCCTGATTCAGATTTTTTTCCAAATTGTTTGACAAGCATTATTCCAATAATTACTGCAATTATGATGTAATTTATGGGAGGAGTAAGTATTCTTGTAACATATCCTATTTGTGGTATTACGTATTCTACCTTACCTATGTAATCTTGTTTGGTTATTGGGAAATCGGTTCCTGGAATTGAGCCTGGATTGGCATCTCCCTTTGTTCTAATTACAAGAGGGTTCTTCTGTAGAATCTCAGCTACTCTGTGTACAATTACCCTGTCATGACCATTCGGTCTATTGAAAACTATGATGTCGCCTACTTTGATGTGATCGAAGGGGACATTACCTTGTACGACAATGACATCAAAAACATTGAGATTGGGTATCATACTACCACTTGAAACCACATAAAATGGATTTTCTGTTCCAAATGTTACGCGTAAACCGATCCATATTATCGCAATACCTATTGCAACTATTATTACGTCCTTTACAATTGCTTTAGTTCCAGAACGCTTTTTCAATCACGTTTTGTTCTTAAAGTTAGTAAGATAAATCTTACTTAACATTGTTCATTCTATTTTGTCTTTTTACCGCAACTTTCACAGAATTTTGAATCAGAATTATTTACATAACCACACCCATCGCATTTTGTAGAAGTTCCTGATTCCATTCCACCTAATAATACAATTTCACCAATTTTTTTTATTTCATCCCACTTTATTGCTACGTCATTCCCATCATTTTTTGTAACTATAAGAACGACACCGGCTTGCCCCATTTGAATCCCGACCTGTTTTACATTGCCAATTTTTCGCGCTTCTGAATCATAAACAGACATTCCAGTTATGGAATTAAAAGTTGTTACTCCTGATAAGGCAAGCTCTGATTGATAACCTGCCTGCGGTGGTGTATAACTAGGAATAGAAGGTTCAATTATATTTTGACTTGTCACTGATTGCTGTTTTGCTAATCCAATCTCTACACTCTCGTTTGGCTTGCTAAAGTTTCTGTACTCTGCAAGAACAGAACCACAAGTTGTGCAAACATACTGCCCTTTCTCCAAAAGAACCAAGTTATCTGCTACAATTTCATTTGGCGTTTCATAATCGATTTTTGGACTGCCCTCATAATCCTTTTCGCATGTGTTGCAAAAATATTTTGAAATCTTATCTACATCTATTCTACCTACTGGAGCCAAAAATAGATCTGGACCACCAAGGTTTCCTTTCCTTTGTTGGTCATCTGTAACAGATGCCATAATGTATCCACCAGAGCCTCTTAATTTTTTTAATCGTAAATCATTACTCATGATTTAGGATAATAAAAAAGTCATTTAAGTATGTTCAGATCTAAATATTGCAAAAAATTAACTTGAAATGACTCATCTATGGTTTAAATGTTATACAAATTTAAAAAATCACGCTATTTTTTTCAATAAATTGGAAAGGGTTAATAGAGGCAAAAACTGAGCTAAAACATCGAAAATAATGACGGAATAAGCAATGAGCTTTCTCTGTCATTGCTTAAGAAAGATGATGAAAGAAATTGAAAAAATTTGAAGAATTAGGAATTAAAAAATCCATACTCGATGGGCTAAAGGATATGAATTTCCAGGAACCTTTTCCAATACAAGCAGCGGCAATACCAGTTCTTCTTTCAGGTCAGGATGTTATTGGGCAAGCACATACCGGAACAGGTAAGACTGCCGCATTTTCGTTACCAATTTTACAAAATATTGTTCCAAAAGGAGGAATACAAGCACTAATTTTAGCTCCAACAAGAGAACTTGCAGTTCAAATTTCTGGTGAGATTAATAAATTTGCTAAATATACAGGAATAAGAAATGTTACCATTTACGGTGGACAAAGCATCAATGTTCAATTCAATGATCTTGATAGAGGTGTAGAGATTGTTGTCGCAACACCAGGTAGACTTATTGATCATTTGAAACGAGGTTCAATTGAACTGAATGATATCAAGTTTGTAATACTTGATGAGGCTGATACAATGCTTGACATGGGTTTTATTGATGACATTAAATTCATCTTAGATCTAGCTCCTGAACGTAGAATAACTGCACTCTTTTCTGCTACAATACCAGCGGAAATACTCAGACTTGCAGAAAAATACATGAGACATCCACAACAGATCTTTATAGATGCTGATGACTTGAGCGGAGAGGGAATAGATCAAGCATTCCTAATCATAAAAGATCGAGAAAAAACTGATTATTTAATGAAATTTATAAAAGAAAACAAGACTGGTCAAACTATAGTATTCTGTTCTACAAAAGATAGAACAAGACGAGTTTCACATGAACTTACCAAGGCAAACTTTAACGTTGTAACAATCCAAGGAGATTTGTCACAATTTAGACGTGATAAATCAATGTTCCTGTTCAAAAAAGGGAAAGCTGACATTCTAGTGGCAACTGATGTTGCTGCTAGAGGAATAGATGTACCAGAAGTTGCACTTGTAATAAATTATGATGTTCCAAACCAGGACTTGGTTTACTTTCACAGAATTGGACGAACTGCAAGAGCCGGCGGTACAGGAAGGGCAATTACACTAGTATCTTATTCTTCAGTTGGAGATTTTAGAGCAATAGCTAGACAGACAAAAGTACAGATGACCGATCTTAACAAAGAACTAGGAATTGAAGTAAAAATCCCTGACACACTAAAAAGAGAAACGGGTCATAGAGGATTTGGTGGTAATCGCAGATACACCGGAAGAAGTCGTTATGGTGGTGGAGGAGGAGGCCGAAAATATGGAGGTAGATCTGAAGGCAGATCTGAACATGGAGAAAGACATTCAGGCGGCGGTAAACATTATTACGGTTTACGAAGTAGATGGTAAAAAACTACAAATAAAATCGCTCAATATATTTAGGGATGTTATAATTAATTAATTTAGATAAAAATGGAAAAAGCAAAATCTATAAATGCAAAAACTTGGCAAACTGAAGTAATCGACTCACAGATCCCAGTATTTGTAGACTTCTGGGCTGAATGGTGCGGTCCGTGTAGAATGGTTAGCCCAGTTATTGAAGAACTTGCCGGTGAATACGCTGGAAAAGTCAACTTTGTCAAAGTAAACGTGGACGAAAGCAATGATCTTGCTTCAAAATATAATGTCTTTAGTATACCCACACTTGCTATATTCAACAAAGGTGAAGTGATTTCTCAGCAAGTAGGTGCCGCCTCAAAGTCCTCTTACAAAAACATGATTGATAAAGCACTAGAGAAGGCCTAGCCATAAAAAAACTAGACCTGGAATTTTTTAATCTAAAATAATTAATAACGGTCAACGCAACTTTTTACATGTCATTTGGAGATGTAGATACATTTAACCTCCTTTTTGATAAACTTCAGAATCTTTTAAACGATTCTCAGGGATATTATGAATCATTTCTTGATGCTAACAACTTATACAAACAGGGAAAAATGTCTGACAAAGAATTTTTTGAAAAACTTGGTGATTATGTTGTTGCATACTCTGCATTAGAATTTCTTGCAGTAAAAGTAATTTTTGAATTAAAAAAATCAGTTGATAAAATTGCTGGAGGTTCTGCATCAGGTACTACACAAGTAACTGGTTCTGTACCTATGGGGGGATTTGGCAATCCATCACCTACACACATTTCATCTGCAACAATGCCAGGGCTTGGTAGACCGCCTTCAATAGTTTCTGCTGCTTCAGCATTCGGTAATCCTGGAACACTTCCGGCACCAGATCCTAGCTTGATGCCACAATCTTCCAGTGGACCAAGTTGTTCTTCTTGTGGTGCACCACTAAAATCAACAGCAAAATTCTGTACAAAGTGCGGAAAAAAAGTCTAGTAATCTTAAATTATAACATTGAATTTAGAATTTGGAAATTTAGTCTTGATTTACTCCACATTGAGTACAAAACTTTGCATTCAATGAAAGCTTAAAACCACATTCTGGACAGAATTTTGTGGTAGAACCAGTCTCAGTTTGCACGCTTCCATAAATTCCACCACCAACTGATTTTACTGCACCTGTAGGGACAAACGTCTCATCATCAATAATTGGTACCGGCGCAAAATCTTTCTCTTCTATGAGGGTCAGTATCCTTGGCATTGTCTGACCAAGGTTTTTAGGATCTGGCACTATATCTCCCAACCAAAATGCAAACCTTGTTAGTGTAAGTTCAGGTGTAGAGAAGGCCAATGTATGAGTTGACATATAGTCTTCGGCAGCTGCTTTTCCATTGAACACTTTCATTATTTCCATTATTACCTGTAGCTGTATATTGTTTTTTGTACGTTTTTTGACTCAAAAAGATACTATTTGTGGGAAATAGACTATATGATAAATTAAAGATTAAACGCCAAAATAACTTTCATATGATATATCTGCAATAAAGGTAAAAAGGAAAAATGTCTGAAAAACAAGAAATTCTACCCGAATGATACTGTAAAAAGGATCGGAAATGGGTTGGTTGTAATTTTTTATTTTAACCAACAAAACAATGAAGAGAAAGGTTTTAATCAGTGTAAATTACCAATTTTACTGAATTGGATTACAAATTTTCTATTGCCCTATTATCGTTATTAGTGGTTTTTTCTGCTACAATGCCAAGTCTTATGGTACATGCACAAACTGCGTCCTCTACAGGTGTTGATAGATCGATCGATGCTTGTATTAATCAATACAATAGCGGCCAATTAACATCAGATTGCTATTACATACAACAAATGGCATACCTTGGTTTGCATTATGATCGTTTCATGCTGACAAAAGGTAATGTCATACCAGCAGATACTTTAATAGTTACTGAACAAACACCAATTACACTTTCAGGCTTGAGATCAAGTGATCCAAACCAAGATAAATTATCATACTCTTGGACACAAACCGCGGGCTATATGGTAAAATTATCTTCTACTACTGATCCTACAATATCATTTGTTGCACCAGCAGTTAATGCAGGTCAAGTAAAATTATTACGATTCGGATTATCTGTAAACGATGCACATGGTGGAATAGATCAAACTTCAATCAATGTTATAGTTATTCATCTTAACCGTGCACCAATTGTAACCGTAACAACTCCCCTTGCGGTTAATGAAGGAAGCCAGGTAACACTTTCAGGTTCTGCAACTGATCCCGATAATGATAGTCTATCATATGCGTGGGGAGAAACTTCAGGTCCACGTGTAAAATTAGCATCTTATTCTGATACAACTACCACATTTACTGCACCAATAATTTATCCTGCTGCAAACAAAGTCCTAGTGTTTCTGCTTACAGCAGATGATGGACATGGAGGCAGATCAAGTGCTACAGTAACAGTTAATGTTGTAAGTACTCATCATACCCCAACAGTAGTATGTCAAGATATGACAGTTAGTGAGAAATCTGAAGTAACACTTTCATCTACAATAACAAACCCAGATAACGATATGTTATCATATGCTTGGAAACAAATTTCAGGTCAACCAGTAACATTATCATCTACTACTGATGCAAGCCCGACATTCACTTCACCAGCTTACAATGCAGTTGGTAATGAACTTAAATTCCAACTTGATGTTACTGACGGCCTATTGGATGTTCAATCATGTCAAATGACAGTTACTGTAAACCCATTACCAGTACAGGTATTGCCACCAGTAGCAAATGCAGGTCCTGATCTAACTGTGACTAAGGGAATTCAAGTTACCTTGGATGGTAGTGCAAGCACTGGCAAACATCTGACCTATTCTTGGAAACAAACTGGAGGAGAACCAGTGGCATTGCTCTTTGCTAGTACAGTCCACCCAGTATTCTTTGCACCAGGTGTTGACGTTGGTCAAACAAAGGTGTTTGAGTTTACACTAACAGTCAGTAATGGAAATGGACAAAGCACAGACTCTGTGAAAATCACAGTAGTGCATCCCAACTTGGGTCCAACTGCTGTAATTACTCCCCAATAAGAAAAACATACTCGTTGCCTAAACTGGATTAAGATACTATTTCTTTTTCCTTAATGTTTTCTAATTATTTCTAAATTTTATCATTGTATACATAGACAATCATTTGGAATCTGCTTGTTAATGGGAGAAAAAATGGTGGACCGAGGGGGATTTGAACCCCCGACATCCGCGTTGCGAACGCGGCATCACTACCACTAGACTACCGGCCCTTTTGTTATCAAGAATGTCATCTGTTTTTATTCATTTACTCTCAAAGAATAATACTAGGATTCTGAAGAAAATCACTGATGACTTTTGATACGGTAATTACTGATTCACATGTAGTTCTGCCAAGCGGAATGGCAGAAAAAAACATCGTAATTGATGATGGTAAGATTGTTGATTTTACAACTGAAGTTCCACAATGTAATTTAAGAATTAATGCTAGGGGTTTGGTATCTATACCAGGAGTTATAGATCCGCATGTACATTATGGTGTTTATTCACCCATAGAAAAAGCCGCAATTACAGAATCTCGAGTAGCAGCTATTGGCGGAGTTACTACAATGATGAGGATGTTAAGATTGGGGGGTTCATACAAAAAGCTTCTTGATTCACATCTTTCGGAAAGCTCTACTTCTCATTATATTGATTATACAATTCATGCATCAATTCTCCAGAAAAATCAAATTGAAGAAATGGAATTTTGTACAAAAAAAGGAATTAACTCATTTAAAATTTACATGAACTTGGGTGAAGATGTAGGCCACGTCTATATGGATATGGCTCCTGGATCAAATTCCTTACACGAAGAAAAAGTAGAAATGGGTTTAGATATAATTGAGAAAATAGTTTCAACTGCAGCATCACTACAATGCCCTGTCTTGGTTCATGCTGAGGATTATCAAATGTGTTCACGTGGTATACGGGAAGGAAAAGAAAAAAAGAAAGATGGGCTTGGTGCATGGTCAGAGAGCAGATCAGTTGAATCTGAGATAAAATCTATTAGAACTATTTCTAAAATTGCCCGAAAAGTTGGATGTGTTTTATACTTTGTACATATTGGATCACAAGGAGCTATGAATGCTATAAAAGACGAGAAAAAGAATGGTACAAAAATTTTTGTTGAAACATGTCCTCATTATCTTACATTGTCATATGAATCCCAAAAAGGTTATCTGGCAAAAGTAATGCCGCCAATTAGAACATCAAATGATGTAGATGCTATATGGAAAGAAATCCGATTCGGTACTGTTAATTCAATAGGAACAGATCATGTTGCAAATAGGCTAAATCTTAAACTAGCGGGAAATGCGGTATGGGATGCACTTGCTGGCTTTCCTGGAATAGGAACAATGCTGCCTATCTTGCTTAGTGAAGGTGTAAACAAAAGTAGGATGACATTAGAACAACTTGTCTCTCTAACAAGTATCAATACTGCAAAAATATTTGGAATGTTTCCAAAAAAGGGAAGCCTTCAAAATGGTTCAGATGCTGATATTACTATTATTGACTTAAAAAAAGAGAACAAAGTTTCAAGTCAACTGCTTGACGGTTTTTCAGATTATACAGTATATGAGGGTTGGAACCTGAAAGGGTGGCCTGTTAAAACACTCGTAAGAGGAGAAATTGTGGCAGAAGACTTTGAAATAATAGGTAAACCAGGTTATGGAAAATTTGTTACTAGACCTGTTCTAAGTTAAAACATCAAATTTTCCATTTTCTTTTGCTTTGTATATTATGTCTGGTTTTGTAAAGAGTCCAACTTCTATAACACCTGGAATTTCTATGAGTTTTGTAGCCAATTCTTTTGGTTTTGGTATATTGCCAAAATCACAATCCAAAATTATATTTCCATTTTCTGTCACAAAAGGATATCCTCTTTCTATAATGCGCAGGTTTGGTTTTCCACCATATTTCTTAATTTGTTTTGCTGCAGTATTTCTTGCAAATGGATGTACTTCAACTGGAACACTTCGGTTTAATTTTTTAACAAATTTTGATTCATCAGCAACTATGACGACTTTCTTTGCTGTATTTATTAGAATTTTTTCGCGTAATAGTGCCCCCCCTCCACCTTTTATCATATTTTTATTTTCATCAATTTGATCTGCACCATCAAAAACTAGATCTATATATTCAATTTGATCTATTTCAATTATTGGTATCCCGGCTTTTTCTGCTTCTATCTTGATTTGTAAAGATGTGGGAATTGCTTTTATCTTGATTTTATTTTTTTTTAGATAAGAGCCAAGTGATCTAACTATAGCAGTCGCAGCCCTTCCACTACCCAGTCCCAAAACATAGTTGTTTTTAATCAACTTTAATGCATCGCTTGACAATGCCTTAAAGGCATCATCTAATGTCAACTATTCTACCTCTACTTGTTCTAGCTTTGAAAGAGCTTTCATTATTTCGCTTTTAATCTTATCAATATCTTTGTCATCTTCTTCTAGTTTTTCTTCCTCTGGAATTTTTAATGCAGTAGGAATCTGAATTTTTTTCTCAATGGGTGTTTGTTGTTCAATATGAGACATTTCTATGACTGGCTGTGGCATTTCTAATGGCTGAATTTCAACTTGTTTTGGTTGCTCGATTTCAACAACTGGATTGATAACTTCTTGTTTGGCGATTTGTTTTGGTGTGGCAACGACTGGTTTTACAAACTCTAGTGGGAATTCTGGAATTCTATTTGGGATTTCTGTCAGAGTTGTAATTTCTACTGATCTATGCTTCTCTGGAATTGGAATTTCAATAAATGGTTTTGAAACATATTCTTCTTTTGGTTTTTGAATATCAGTTTGTGTTTCAATTTTCTTCATTTGTGGTTTTTCATAAATAATTTCTTTGATTGATTCTGGTTGTTTTATTTGGGGTGTAGGAATGATAGTAATCGCAATCTTGGAAGAAATTTCATTTAGTCTTTGATCTAAATGTGATAGCTTTTGATCCATTAATGTTATCAATCCATCTCCAAGTGGACCAAGATCTGGATGCTTACTGGCCGTCTCTAGTTTCTCTATTCTAGTAATCACAATACCAAGCTGGTGCTGATATCTGAGTAACAATTTATCACGATGTACTTTTGAGAGTTCAGATTCCTGTTGATATAATCTAGATATTGTTTTTGTAAGAATTTCTTTTTCTATTTTAAGTGATTGAATTTGACTTTTGATAGTTGAACTTGTTCCGATAATTTGTTTGTTATTTTTTCGTTTTGGAATTTTGTCCATGGCAACTGCCGTACAAGCTCCTGCAACTGAACCTAAAACCAAAACTAATTCTTCCATCTAGGTATACCATTTGATCCAAGTGTATTTTCTTATTCTTGCATCTGGATATCCACAACTAGCACAACGTTTGTGTCGTGCATGATATGCATTTTTTCCACATCTCCTACACCTGATATGGGTATGCTTTTTTGTATACCCACCCATCGAGGTTGTTCCTTTAGTCATTATGCAATCACTTTGGTGGTGGAGAGATAATTACCACATTGTCTCCTCGGACAACTATGGTTCCAAGACTTTTTGTCTCGCCCTCAGAAGGGATCTCTTCTGAAGAGTCAAGTAGCAGGTTCATGTGTTGGTCAAAACCATGTAGGTTTCCTCTGATTACTTTGCCGCCCTTTAGTTTGATAAGAACGACTTTGTTGAGGCTTTCATCCAATACTTTTACTGCCATGTCTACTGACATTTATTTCACTTATTACCCTCTGTATCGAGGGTATATATTAAAATTTCATTGGTGTAATTTTCGGCTTTTATTAGTAAGGCAAGTTTGACTCTTTTAGGAGATTTCGCACAATATCTGATAATATTATCTTACCATCTTTTGCAGTTGCTTTAGTAGGATCTCCCCATACACCATTTTTAGCTACAGCCAAAAATGATCTAGATGCAAGTTTGTTTAATCTGTTTTTTTGTTTTTCAGAATACTTGTCAATATTGAATCCATTTCGTGCCTTTTTCATCTCTACTTTTTTTGATATTGCAAGCATTATTGATGTTTCAACAAAACCCGCATGATCAAACTTTCTTTTCATAAAATGCCAATAGGAAAACACTAAAACTTGCACTTTTCCCCTTGTAATTTTATTCATTATTTCAGGAATGTTTTTTAGAGATGGTTGATTACCGTGATGGCCATTAAGTATTATGATCTGATTGATTCTATTTTTTGATAAAGAGGTACACAAATCTATGAGAAATTTTTGTAATGTTGACTTTGGTATACTAAGATTAAAGCGCGGGTGATGTTCAAATGAAACTCCATAATTTATTGTAGGTAGAAGCATAAGGCCTGTTTTTTCTGAAAACCGTCTTGCAATTTCAGATACAATATCTGAATCTGTGGAAACTGGTAGATGCGGTCCGTGTTGTTCTATGGAACCCACCGGAATGAGAGCGACTCGTCTCTTGGTTTTAATTAATTTACTTAAAGCGGGATCTGAAAGATCTTTAACTTCGATCATCTAGATCGCTTAGGTTTCACATGGACCTTTCCCCAGTAGACTTCTAGTCTTCCATCTAGGTGCATTTTTACTGCTTCCAAAAGCGTTTTCGCTTCAATTCCCCGTCCTTTATTTTTTAGGGATTCTACAGTTTCATCTGAATCTATTGCAAACGCATCTTGGAAAATTATTGGACCTTGATCCAAATCTTCGGTTACATAATGTGCAGTACAACCAACTATCTTTGCACCGCGTTCATATGCTTGCATATATGCAAAAGCCCCTGGAAATGCTGGTAAAAGTGATGGATGTATGTTGATTATTCTATTAGGATATCTCCAAACAAAGTTTGGTGATAAAATCCTCATGTATCTTGCTAAAACTATCAAGTCAATATCGTATTGTTTTGTAATTGCAAGTATTCTTTCTTCAGCTTTTGACTGATCAGCGTCTTTAACAAGTACAAATGGGATCTTTGCTCTTTTTGCAATGGGAGCCAGTGTATTTTCTGTACCAATAATTACTATAATCTCACCTTTTAACTGGTTTTTTGTTCTAGCTTCAAGAATGGCTTGAAGACAATGCAATTCTTTTGTAACAAGAATTGCTACTCTTTTTCTAAGTGTAGCTTCATGATGTATATTTACTTCCATCTTTAGATTTTTTGCTAGCTGTTCTACTTCATGATTGAATTTTTTTATGTTAATTTTTTGTGTAAATGACGATTCAAGATACATTCCAAACAAACCCCTGATTACATTCTGATTAATTTTTTCAATATTGCCGCCTTTTTGAAATATAAAATTTGTAAAGCCTGCTACTACTCCCTCATGATCTCTACCTACTACAGTTATCTCTATTCTCGTTTTGTTCATTCTAAATTTGTTGGAAAGCCGTACTTTATTAATGCTTAAATACCCTTTTGAGATATCTCGTAGTGATAAAATGCGTGGACGCTATAAACTTCCAATCCTATAATGCGTGAGCGATGAGTTTGAGTTTTTTAATATTATACAAAACTGAGGAAAAATAATGGATAGATCTAGAGGCTCAGAAAAGAATCGTAATAGAGGAAAAAGTTATGATCACAATAATCCAGTAAGAATTTGTACAGTATGTTCTACTTTAGGTGATTGGCATTGTTATGAATGCTCCAAAGACTTCTGCGGTTCTCATTTTACAAACCACAAAGAAATGCAACTTTGTGTAGCACATTAGGTGCGGGAGGTGGGATTTGAACCCACGAACTCCTAAAAGACAGGGTCCTAAGCCCTGCGCCTTTGACCAGGCTTGGCAACTCCCGCATGCACCATGACTTTTAAGACAAATTTATCTATTGTTGATGATAACATGACAAAGCTATTTGGAACAAATGGAATTAGAGGGGTTTTCGGAGAAAATTTCACACTAAATTTTGCATCTGAAATTACATTATCACTAGCAAATTTTTTCAAAAAAGGACCTATTCTTATAGGATATGACGGTAGAGATTCTAGCATCATACTTTCAAAAATAATATGCTCCTCTCTGAATTCGGCAGGATTTGATTGTGCTATTGCTGGATTAGTTCCTACGCCATGCCTACAATTTGCTACAAAAAAGCTTGGCTACAATGGCGGTATAATGATAACAGCTTCACATAATCCACCACAATATAATGGAATAAAGCCAACTGCAAAAGACGGTGTGGAAATTTCAAGAAAAGATGAACTAAAAGTAGAAGCAATTTTTTTTAAAAAGAAATGGAAAATAAACCTAAAGAATTTTGGCAAAACACAAAAAGAAGAAAAAGCCATCCGAACCTATCTTGATGGAATAAAGGTACAGGTTGATACTAAAAAAATAAAGTCTAAAAAATTCAGAATAGTTATGGATCTGGGTAATGGGGCTCAGGCAATGACTGCTCCAAGATTGTGTCGTGAGCTTGGATGTGAGGTGATAACTATTAACGAAGAAATTAACGGGTATTTCCCTGGAAGAGGATCTGAGCCAACTCCGGAAAATTTACAGGATCTCTCAAAAAAAGTAGTTAGAACTAAAGCAGATCTAGGAATTGCATTTGATGGTGATGGCGATAGGAGTATTTTTTGTGATAACAACGGAAAAATTTTAACTGGTGACATGTCGGCACTTCTTCTTTCTAAATTTATTCTAAACAAAAACCCAAAATCAAAACTGATTACAACAATTAATTCTACATCTGGAATAGAAGAAATTGCAGAAAAAACAAATTCTAAAGTTATCAGAACAAAAGTAGGAAGTGTAGAAGTTTCAAGAGAAATGGTTGCCACAAAAGCAATAATTGGATTTGAAGAAAATGGCGGGTTTATGTATGGAAAACATAATCAAGTCAGAGATGGTGCAATGACTATGGCATTAGCACTAGATTTGCTTGCACATTCCAACAAAAACATTTCAGAAGAATTGAAACTTTTACCTTCATCATTTACTACAAAAGGTAAAATTGAATGCTCAAAACAAGAAGCAAGAAAAATAATTCAAACATTGATGAAAGAAAATCAAAAGAAGGATACAACTGATGGAATCAAAATAATCTTTGATAAATCAAGTTGGGTGATGATTCGACCAAGTGGAACGGAACCAATAATGAGAATTTATGCAGAATCTGATTCTCTAGAAAATCTTCATGATCTTTTTGTAAAATATATGTTAAAAATAAAATCAATTCTTGGCAGATAACACTTTTAAAACCAATTGGAAGCACTCTAGGGATGGAAATGATCCAAATGGGTGATACATGTGGCTAAGGCTTATTATGTGAAGTTTCAGGTACCTGAGGACTTGGTCAGTCCAATCTATGAGGCACTAAGAGTATCCCATCAGAGTGGAAAGGTAAAGAAGGGTACAAACGAAGTTACAAAAGCAATTGAACGCGGAATAAGTAAACTTGTTATAATAGCCGAAGACGTGGAACCTCCAGAAGTAGTGGCACACCTTCCAATACTTTGTGAGGAACATGGTGCAGCATATGCATTCGTTCCAAGCAAGCAGGATTTAGGTAAGGCTCTTGGAATAGACGTTACTTCTGCAGCTGCATCAATTATTGATGCAGGAGATGCTCAACACATAGTAGATCAAATCATAGCATCACTTTCACAGATTAAGGGTGGACAAGCTAGCAAATGAGTAGTGAAGGAGTTACTCCAGCAGAGGTCATCCAAATAGTTGGTAGAACCGGTATTGCTGGTGAAGTTATCCAAGTTAGAGTAAAAATAATGGATGGAAGAGACAAAGGAAGAATCTTAACAAGAAATGTAAAAGGTTCAGTACGAATGTCTGACATTTTGATGTTACGCGAAACTGAACGTGAAGCTAGAAAAATAAAGTGATTATAATTGAGTGTACTAGTAAAACCATGCAGTTTTTGTAATAGGCCAGTAGCAAAAGGATCCGGAACAATGCTTGTTAAAAACGATGGCACTGTTTTCTGGTTTTGTTCATCAAAGTGCAAAAAAAACATGCTTGTTTTAAAACGAGATCCAAGAAGACTAAAGTGGACTAACAAATACGTTAAAGGCGGAATAAAGGTCAAAAAATAAAATGTCTGAGCAATCGCTTTTTATTGTAAAGCCAGACGGAGTGGAACGAAAATTAATCGGTCAAATTTTGTCAAGATTTGAAAATAAAGGATTCAAAATTGTAAAACTAGGGATGTTTACTTTTACAAAAGAAATGGCAGAAGAATTTTATTCAGACCATAAATCAAAACCGTTTTTTGGTGAACTCGTGTCTTTTATAACGTCAGGCAGAGTAGTAGCAGCAGTAATCGAGGGCAATAATGCAATCGCTACAACTAGGTTCATGATTGGTTCCACAAAATCTTTCGAGGCATCTCCAGGCTCAATTAGGGGTGATTTTGGACTTGGATTTACAGACAACATAATTCATGCCTCCGATTCTAAGGAAAGTTTTGAAAAGGAAGTATCTGTAGTATTCAAGTGAAACTAGTTGCAAATACGACAGCCAATCGTAGTAGTTCTTGGTCATGTAGATTCCGGTAAGACTTCGTTACTTGACAAAATTCGTGGAACTGGAGTCCAAGGGAGAGAAGCAGGTGGTATTACCCAACATATTGGAGCAAGTTTTCTTCCATCTGATACAATAAAGAATGTCTGTGGTCCGCTCTTTGCTAAACTAAGCGGTGGAAAGGATGAGATTCCAGGTCTTTTGGTAATTGATACACCGGGACATGAAGTTTTTACAAACCTGCGAGCTCGTGGAGGATCTGCTGCAGATATTGCAATATTAGTTGTTGATGTAAACAGAGGATTTCAACCACAAACTAATGAAAGTTTGAAGATATTGCAGAGCAGAAAAGTACCGTTTGTAATAGCATTAAACAAAGTAGATCAGATTTCTGGTTGGAGAAAAACTAATACCAAATTTATTTCACAATCAATAAAAGAACAAGATGCGTTTATACAGACTGCACTTGATGAATTACTTTACAACGTTGTCGGAACACTATCAATTCTAGGTTATAATTCAGAGGCGTTTTACAGGGTTAAGGACTTTACAAAAGAAATATCTATAGTACCAGTAAGTGCACGAACTGGAGAAGGAATTCCAGAACTACTTGCTGTGTTAGTCGGTTTAACCCAACAATACATGCAAAAAAAATTAGAACAACAAGAAAAATCTACAAAAGGTATTGTACTTGAAGTCAAAGAAGAAATTGGTTTAGGTGTAACTGCAAACATTATTTTAATTGATGGTAACCTCAAAAAAGGCGATACCATTGTTCTAGCAAAAAGGGATTCTGTAATTGCTACAAAAGCAAAAGCGATACTTTTACCAAAACCGCTTGATGAGATGAGGGATCCACGAGATAAATTCAAACCCGTTAATGAAGTTACAGCTGCAGCAGGTGTAAAAATTGCTTCACCTGATCTTGCTGGTGTTCTTCCAGGAAGTCCGGTATATGCCACTTCTGACGATTCTGAGGTAGAGGAGTTAAAAAAATTGGTTGAATCTGAGATGAAATCTGTTTTTGTTAAAACAGATACAAAAGGAGTTATTCTAAAATGTGATACAATTGGTTCTCTTGAAGCTTTAACTGATCTATTAAAACGCCAAAACGTACAGATATCAATGGCAGATATTGGACCTGTTACAAGACGTGATGTAGTTGAAGCACTTTCAATAAAAGAAAAGGACAGACATCTGGGTGTTGTAATTGCATTTAATGTTAAAATTTTACAAGACGCCCAAGATGAAGCTGATGCAAATCACATACGAATTTTCCATGATCAAATAATTTACAGTTTAGTTGATAACTATACTCATTGGGTAGATGAAGACACGGCAAATGAAGAAAATGCTGTTTTTTTGGAGCTTACTCCATTATGCAAATTTACATTTCTAAAAGGATACATATTTCGAAAAAGTAATCCTGCTGTTTTTGGTGTTCGTGTAGATGTGGGTATTCTAAGACAAAAAGTTCCAATAATGAATATGTCTGGAAGAAAAATAGGGATAATTCATCAGCTACAAGACAATGGTAAAAGTATTGAAGAGGCTAAAAAAGGACAAGAAGTTGCCGTTTCAATCCAAAATATAACAATTGACAGACAAATATCCGAAGAAGAAGTTTTCTATTCTTTTCCACCTGCACCTGAGGTAAAGCTTTTGCTTAAGCAATTTGCTCACAAATTAAATCCTGAAGAATTTCAAGTATTACAAAAAATAGTGCAAATACAAAGAAAGCTAAATCCTATGTATGGATACTAGGCATATTTTTGTGCAAGCATGTGAATACCCGGTTCACCGACTGCACCAATTGCCTTGTCTACTAGTTGACCATTTTTAAAAATGATAAAGGTTGGAATTGCATACACACCATATCTTGAAGAAATCCCCTGAGCATCATCAACATTTACTCGAGCAAATTTGATAGTTTTATATTTTTTAGATAATCTGGTAAATATTGGAAGCATGTATTGACACGGACCACACCAAGTAGCCCAAAAATCAACAAGTACTGGTTTATCACCAGCAATGGCATTGTCAAAATTTGTATCTGTTAGTTCCAGAATTTCTGGTTCTTTTTGAGTTGTCATTTCTGCCATTTTCTTTTTCATTATTTCCTCAAGTTCTTTGTCTACCAACAGGAAGTCAAAGAAGTAAATACTATTTAATAATTTAATCTAACACTGTTTTTTATATTGTATAGCACCACCATTTTTTGTAAAATGTTGTAAAATTTGCAACATTTCAAAAGTTGTTGAAAGTTGACTTTTGGAGTTACATTTTGAAGTAGTTAAAATGAAGTGCCTGAAGATTGCTAAAAGTGAAATTTTGGTGTTTTTTGCATTTTTTAGATACGGAAAGTGATGATTTTTCATATATGAATTTCAAAAAAATGGGTATGTACTTTTTTCTTGTTAGCTAATTTCAGTTTATAAGCTAATGAACCTAAATGATTTTTTTCTAGAAAAAAACCGAAAGAATGTAGTTTATGATGTCACATCTAGTCAGTTTGTATGATCAGTGTCCTTGGGGGAAACTAGCTAACTTGAACTGATGAATTCATAAACGCGCCAAAAAGCTCGTAAAAATTGAATATTATACACTAGGTCAAACGTACCAAAATTAACGATATTAGTAATATTGCAATTACAGTTTTGTAGAATATCGCTGAATATTTGACTATTTCAGCAATTATGATACGATTATCGTTGTACAAACCCTATCGGTTAGTTTAACTACATTTTTCTGACGGAGACTGACAATGATATCGAGAATCACAGTAAGATTTGATCAACAAACAATTGATCTTATAACTAATATTTCTCATAAAAGAGGCGAACAGGCTG
>QYQE01000054.1 GCA_007280335.1 Nitrosopumilales archaeon
ATCATGTGTAATAATGATAATCCTAAAAACAAAAATAGACAGAGCATATAGAAGTAGATTTAGAGATTATGCCTACCAGTCATAAATATCAAATAAATGAAATTATGGAATTGATAGTTTTAACTAATCCCAAAAAGATTTTGGATATAGGCATAGGTTTCGGAAAATACGGTTATCTCTCACGAGAGTATCTAGACATAGGAGTAGGAGGAGGAGATGAAGACTATAATTTCAATAAGAGTCAAATTGATGGGATTGAGGTTTTTGCAGAATATATAACTCCATTACACAATATGATATACAATCACATTTACAATAAAAATGCTCTTGAAGTTCTACCAGCCCTAAAAATGAAATATGATCTCATTTTAGTAATAGATGTTCTTGAACATTTTACTTATGACGATTGAATGAAAATATTAGAAGAATGTAAAAAAGCAGGGAGAAATGTGATAATTTCTACCCCAAAAGACATAGGAGATCAGGGAGATATCTTTGATAATCCCTTTGAAACTCACCGATTTCAATGGAAGAAAAAATATTTCAGCATCTTTCCCAATAAATTTTTTATTTCAAATGAATATTCAATTATTTGTTATGCGGGTGAAGATGTTAATAGAATAAAGAAAATACTATTAAAAACAAGAATAAAATCAAAGATGAGAAGATATTCGCCATTACTACTAAAGTGGTACATTAGAATTAAAAATAAAAATCAGTCATCAAATATGCATATCAGAGACAAAGTCTAATACAACAGAAATAGCTTGTACAGAGATTTAGATGATTTTTAAAAAATATCAATAAATTTACAACATAATACAAGTACAGAAAGTTGAATAAACAGCTCCTAGAGAATGGAGTAATTGAGGCTAATAATTGCATCAGGTGCCACGGATAAATTCGTATATATGAAAGAATTGGCCAATGCAGTATCAAGACTAGGAGTAGAATGTAAATTAGTTAAAGAGTCAGAATATAGTACTGGCTTTCCTAGTAAGAATATTTCAGAATGGTTTTCTACCAATAAAAAATTCAAAAAATTAATATCCGAATTTAAACCTGATGCAGTTTTTGTAGATAGACAATTACACTTTGGAGTAGATGCAATTAAAGCAAAAATTCCATTGTTTGTTTATCTTAGGGGACATTATTGGTTAGAAATGTATTGGGCAAAAAAGACAATATACAAAAATCCATTGATGAGAACAGTAATTTGGTTTAGGAATAGAGTAGCAGAAAAATGTTTTAGAGAAGCTACTGCCGTTTTACCAATTACCAAATATCTTGAGAGAGTAGTAAAAGAACATTATCCAAATAAACCAACAGATATTCTATTAGAAGGAATGAACACATCTCTTTGGTATCCTCAAGAAGGCATGAATCTTAAGCACCCATGTGTTGGATTATTACAAAATTCTAACTGGTGGGGAAAGACAAAAGAGATGATGATCTTACCAAAAATACTTGGAACATTACCAAATGTAACTTTTTACTGGGCAGGGGGGGGCGGCGCATATCAAGAGAAAGTTCTTTCATCTTTAGAAAAATACAATAATTTTAAGTTTATTGGAAGATTACAGTATCCCGAACAAGTTAGACAGTATCTAACTGAGATAGATGTTTACGCACTAGTTACGGGCTTGGACACTTTAGGAGTTACAATTTTAGAAGCAGCACTTATGAAAAAACCAGTTATAGCAACAAATGTTGGTGCAATTCCCGAAGTTATAGAAAATGGAATAACAGGATACACTGTCAAAGAAGGAGATGCTGCAGAATGGGTAGAAAAACTTACCATTTTACTTAATGATAAAAAAACCGCAAATGAGATGAGTCTTGCAGGATATGAATTCGTGAAGAATAATTTCAGTTGGGACAAAATGGCAAACGATTTACTCAATGTGATCAATAAGTATATGAATAAATCTAAAATAGAATAAATGATCTTATTTTGAACTAATCATTAGATTAGAAATAGATTTTCATATAATTATTTATAATAATGAGGTATTTAGTCATCCAAAAACATAAAAACATAACAGTATAGAAAAAATCAAATTGTATGATTAAAATTGTAATAACTGCAGCAGGAAAAGGAATTAGACTTCTACCTGCAGCAAAGGAAATTCCTAAAGAAATGATGCCGATTTTCTCAACTTATAATAACCAAAGGATTGCAATTCCCTTGTTACAATTTATTTTTGAGCAATTATATCATACAAACATAAGAGATTATTGTTTTGTGGTGGGACGAGATAAAAGAGTAATAAAAGATCACTTTACATCAGACTATACTTATCTCAAAAGTTTACCACCGAAATATAGAACCATGATTGAAGATTTCTATAAAAAAATAGAAAGATCTAATTTTACGTGGGTAAATCAGAATAAACCACTAGGATTCGGTGATGCAGTAAGAAAAACTGAGAAATATATTGGAAAACATAATTTTATTGTGCATGCCGGAGATGTAGCCATAATAGGCAAAATCAAACATCCGGTTTTAAGATTAATCGAAACAGCAAAGAAGGATTCATCAATTTCAGCAGTATTATTATTTAAAAAAGTGAATGATGCTAGAAGATATGGCGTACCTGAAATTACAAAAATTTCTGATACATTATACAATGTTCACGAAGTAGAAGAAAAACCATTGAAACCAAAATTCAACATTGGTTTATTACCAATTTATTATTTCAAACCTAGTATTTTCAAATGTCTAAAAAAAATAACACCTGGTAAAAATAATGAGATACAGCTTACTGATGCTATCCGACGACTTGTTGAGGAAGGAGAAAGAGTAGTAGCCATACCACTAGATAAGAATGAATTTGAAGCGGATGTTGGGACAGTTGAATCGTATAGATATGCACAAAAAATTTCTTATCAGCAATTATAATTTTTTACCAGTAACACTAATTCCACTTTCTATTTCCTTAAAATTAACTATCTTGGTTTTTGTATCTGCATACCACTTTCTAACTTCATCAGGAGTATGTCTGAAAGCAAATTTTGGGAAATACCAATCAAAGTTTACTCCTACACTTCGTTCAAAATTTGCATCTTCTGCCCAAAAGCATTTTAGAAAATACCAATAGATAAATCTCTGCACATCATAAGTTCCCGCTTTAATTTTCAAAACTGGAATGTCTCTTGGAATTTTTATTTTCTTTTTTAGTTGAGATAAGACCTTACCCAAGTAAGTCATGTCTTTTGAAAATTCAACACATTCTTTTTCTGTCATTGTAGTTGTGTGTTCTCGAATAAAATCATCAGCAAATTCTCGCATGGGTGCTTTTTTGTTATACACGTATATCGATATCACACCATTTTTTTCTAAATATTTTGTGAGATTCTTAAATGATGTTTCTGTATTTTTTGTATGATGTAAAACTTGATCAGAACAAATAAAATTAAAAAATCTTTTTCTAAATGGTAGTCTTCGTATATCTGCTTGAAGAAAATGAATGTTTGATGTATTACCATATCTTTTGTATGCAAAGTCTATGCTCTCACTTGCATCTATTGCAAAAACTTGAGACTTTGGATTTGTAGAAAAAAGTTTCGCGCTGTTTCCTATTCCTGTTCCTGCATCCAAGATTTTGCTTCTAGTTTTTAGAAATTTGTTAAAATTGGCAAGGTTTTTCCAGCCAAATCTATCTAAAAACCAATTTTGTTGGTGAAGTAACCAGTTTTTTTGGTGATAAAATTTATTGTATTTTTTCCATTTAGAAGAAAACGCAGCTTCGGTTTTAACAAAACCTGTTGTATCATCAATAACTAGCCTTGGAATGCCTCTAATGATTCTAAATTTATGTCCATTATTACATATCAATAAACCATTAACAATCTCATTTTTTTCATATTTTTCAGATTTGAGTGTAAAGCTTTTGTAACATTTGGGACATACGATATAGTTTACTAGATTAATTTTCAAGACTAGTCTTCAATTTTACCTAGGTAAATAAAAAGTAATGTAATAAATTGAAAAATTGATAAAAATATCAGTAGAATATATTTGTCTAATGATTTTACGCGGTACGTCTTAATATTAGTAAATGTTTTCTTAATGTAATTAAAATTGAGATTACTTATTGCGGGGGCTAAAACAAAATTTTTTCATCTAAAGGAATTTGGGGATGCGTTAGAAAAGTTAGGTGTCCAATACAAGCTGGTACATGATGTAGATGTTTATGATGGATTTCCAAGCAGAAACATTTCGCATTGGTTTCAATCCACTGCAAAATTTGATAATTTGGTAGAAGAGTTCAAGCCTGACGCAGTCTTTGTTGATAGACAAAGACATTTCAGTTTAGCTGTAATCAAGAAAAAAATTCCATTGTTTATGCTTCTCAGAGGTGAATATTGGACAGAGATAAAATGGGCCAAAGAAACACTATACAAAGCACCACACCGACGTTTAGCTCTCTGGCAATGGCAGAAAATAGCAGAAAAATGTTTTAGTGGATCTACAGCAATTATTCCAATTTGCAAATATCTTGAAACAGTGGTAAAAGAACATTATCCAAACAAACCTACTTTTGTATTACATGGTGGCATAGATGTTTCTCGTTGGTATCCTGTTAGCGGAATGGAGCTAAAACATCCATGTGTTGGATTATTACAAGGAGCGTGGATTTGGGGAAAAACCAAAGAAATGCTGACCTTGACAAAAGTGTTAGAAGCAATGCCTAATGTGACGTTTTATTGGGCAGGAGATGGACCTTATAGAGATAACGTCCTTGAAACACTCAAAAAATATGATAATTTCAAATGGCTTGGGCCTTTAGGATATCCAGATAAGGTAAGAGAATACCTTGCAGGAATAGATGTTTACGCATTGGCAAGTGGAATTGACATGTCTCCCCTTACGCTCCAAGAAGCTGCATTAATGGAAAAACCAGTAGTTGCAACAAATGCAGGAGGAATACCAGAATTAATGGACAATAACAATACGGGATTTCTAGTTGAAAAAGGGGATTATAATGGGTGGATAGAGAAATTGTCCATTTTAATTAATGATAATAAAAAAGCAAAACAAATGGGTACAGCTGGTCGTGATTTTGTTAAAGAGAACTTTAGTTGGGATAAAATAGCAAAGAAATTCATTACAATACTTAATTCTATTCTTCAAAAATCATAATTTCTACATTACAGTCTATACAATTAACCTAGTGTATCATTAGGTTTAATTTCTTTAGTAATAAATAATCTAAACCAAATTTCAAATGCTAACAGCCCTAAAAATTTGTTCACATATCTCACGTCTGGTTCCTTATCAAGTTTTTTAATGTGTTTGTTTATCCATTCTTTATTTATCCAGCCTTCTTTTACGATTCTTGCATCAGACAAATAATAATTACATAGTTCACGTCCATGAGAGTTCAACAGGTTAGTAGTATTAACTGAAAAACCTTGTTTTGTTTTAGACATCATACCATCACTTACGTATTTTCGAAGAATTTTTCTAAGTAAAATCTTTCCTAGATCTCTTTTACCGTCATATTTTAATTTGTATGGAAGATGAACGGCATAAGAAATTAATTCCTTTGACAGCATAGGAGATATTGATTTTACTCCAAAATGTTTGTGAATTTTTGCATAAAGCGGTGTCCAATTGTATAATAGCTTACCATTAAAATCGGCAAGAAAAACTTGTGCGATGGGTGGAAGCGGGTTATCAAAATATGGTTTTAAATTGTTATAGATTTCATTCCAGGAAAAGTGTGCTTTTTTACCAAATAGATCTTCTTGATCATGAACCCAATCTCTTTCATGACATTTTAGATATGCCATTACTTTTTCAGTTGGAGAAAAATTTGGTTTTATTAAAGACAGAAATTTTTTATATCTAAAAGTATAACCCCCAAAAAGCTCATCACCACCATCACCAGATACAAGAGTCTTTGAGAGGGATTTTGTCTTTTTAACAACATAGTACCAATGTAAATCCCAAAAAGGGAGTTTTATTATGCTTAATGCTTTTGGTAATTCTTTGAGATAATTTTCTATGTATATGACATGATGATCTGCTTCAAATCTTTCTGCAATTTTTGCGGCATGGACAGATTCATCAATACTATCAGCAAATTTAACAGAAATTGCATCAATGCCAAGATGAGGACATGTCTTTCTTAGTAAGCTAAGAATTAATGTAGAATCTATTCCTCCACTAAGAGCAACTGCAACTTTTAGTTTTGAATTATTAAAATTTTTTTTAATAGTATTTCTTATGGTTTTTTCAATATGGACATTGGGTTCGGTAACTGGTTTTTCTGTAAAATCTTTCCATGTTAATTTTGGTAGAAGAGTTTTTTGTGTAGAATCATATCTAAGAGTAAGAATATTTTTTATTGAAGAAGAATTGATTTGTTTAAACTCCCCCACGTCCAATGCCTCTAAAAATCAAACCGGCTTTTTTTGCTGCATGAACATCAATTAATCCCCTAGCATCCACCAGAACCGGAGTTTTCATTTTAGCTGCAAACAATGTAGGTTCAATATTATGAAATTCTTTATGTGCAGTAACAATTATCGCTGCATCTGCATTTGTTATTGCATTTATGAGATCATTTTCAGTCTTATGTGAAAATACTTCAGTGGATTTGAAATAAGGATCATAAATTTTTATTTTTGCATCAAGTTGATCTAATCTTTTTATTATTGCCTCAGCTGGTGATAATTGAATATCACGCACATTTGGTTTGTAAGATAGTCCTAATAATGCAATTGTACTGTCCTTTATTGATTTGCCAGCTTCGTTTAGTGCATCAGTTAATAGTTCAACAACATGATATGGCATAGATTCGTTAGTTTCCCTAGCTGCTCTGATTATCCTTAACATACCATTGTTTTCCATTCCTCGTGCAGAATTTAGAATTTGATATGAATTTACAGGTAAACACGGTCCACCCACGCCTGCTCCCGGATAGTGTGTCTCAAAGTTGTATTTTTTATCACATGCCTCAAGTACTTTGATTATATCTATTCCAAGATTTTCAAATAAAATCGCAAGTTCATTTACAAAAGCAATATTGATGTCACGAAATACATTAGCAGTAAGTTTTGCAGCATTAGCGGTTTTGCAGTCAGGCATTTTTATCATTTCTACGTTAAAAACATGCGTGTAAATTTCTGAAACAAGATCAGTCGTTTTTGCATCCATACCACCTACTAATCGTGGCAATTTTTTAAAATCGCTTAATATTTCTCCAGGATTAGCAGTTTCTGGACATGTGGCAATGCTAAAATCTTTACCAGCTTTTAATCTTTGATCATTATTTTCAATAATTGAAATTAATTCATTTTCAACGAATCCTGGTTCAATTGTGCTTTCTACCACTATCAACGAACCTGGCTTTAGTAATTTGCTGAGGCTTTTTACAACAGATATTAATGCAGAGTAATCTGGTATGTTGTTTTTATCCATAGGAGTAGGCAGTGATAGAATTATAAGATTAGATTTTGGAATTGCTTCGCTAATGTCTGTTGTTGCAGAGAATGTTTTACTTTTAATTACATCTTCAAACATTTTATCGAATCCCGGTTCATCTTTTATTGGATAATTGCCAGCATTTATCATTTGAACCAATTTGGCATTAATGTCAACTCCAATGGTAGGTAAACCAGAATGTGCAAACGATAGAGCTGTTGGAAGGCCTATCCTTCCTATGCCTACTACGGAAACTCTGACTTGACCCGATTTTAGATAATTTCTAATTTCATCAACAGTCAGTGAAATAATGTTTTTAGGAACTCCTTGACTCAATTTTTCAACTCAGTCCTTTTTTTATCATTAACAGAACATGATTGGCTTTTCTGAGTTTATATAAATTTGTGTCTAATTTTTCCTCTCAAAACTTAAAGATGAGACTAGAAAAGCATTCAATATGAATTTCATAGTGACAGGTGGTGCAGGATTCATCGGAAGCCACATAGTAGAACATCTTGTAGAACAAAATCATTCTGTAACGGTAATTGATAATTTTCATACTGCCAAGCTAGAAAATTTATCAAGATTTAGGAACAAAATAGAAATTTCCGATATGGATATTTTAGATTATGAGAAGTTGAGAAGTGTTGTTAAAAATACTGACGGTGTATTTCATGAAGCTGCACTTACTCTAGTACAAGAATCTTTTACAAAACAAAAAGAATATCATGATGTTAATGTGACTGGTACAGAAAACATCTTCAAGCTTGCAAAAGAATTTGGTTTCAAGGTTGTTTATGCAAGCAGTTCTAGTGTGTATGGTAATACAAAAAAAGTTCCAATCAAAGAAGATGCTGAAAGAAAGCCACTTAATCCATATGGCAATACAAAATTAGATGATGAATATCTTGCAGAAAAATATTCAAAATTAGGAGTACATATCATAGGATTAAGATACTTTAACGTGTATGGACCAAGACAGAATATTGCTTATGCAGGTGTAATTACAAAGTTTTTAGAAAACATTGCAGATAGTAAGGCGCCAGTAATTAATGGGGATGGTTTGCAAGTAAGAGATTTTGTCTATGTAGGAGATGTAGCAAAAGCAAACATAATGGCCATGGAAAGCAAAGTGAATTTTGCTTTTGTTAACATTGGCACAGGTACCGCGCTATCGATTAATGATCTTGCAGATATCATCATAAAAGCATCATGTCTTGCCATAAAACCAGTTCATGGTCCACCTCTTGAGGGTGATATTATGGCTAGTCAGGCAGACGTTAGTTTAGCAAAAAAATTACTTGGTTGGAAGGCTGAAACTAAACTTGAAGATTGGTTAAATGAGACAGTGCAGCAAATCATGAAAAATTAATTTTTAAAAAGATTTTTATAAAAATTAACATATTTTGGCATCAATACATCACATGTAAAATTTTTCATTAAATAATCATAACCCTCATCAGCTAATTTTTTTGCAAATTCTTTGTTTTCTAATATTTGATTTATTGCATCAACCAATTTTTTTGGTTCGTTTAGAGGAACAAGAACTCCAGTAACATTATTTGTGATAATTTCTGGAATGCCACCAACATTTGTTGCAACAATTGGAACTTTGAAGTAATATGCTTCTTTGATAACTTGTGGAATGCTTTCCATTCTGGATGGAACGACAAGAAGACTAGATGCCCTTAGAGTCATCATTGCATCTTTCCATGAAACATCAGTACAATAAACTACTTTTCCCTTGATCTGCGTTTCAATGCTTTGAAGTATATCTATTCCTTTTTCAAAACTATCTCTACCAATATACACTACTTGATTTTCAATTTTTGGAACATCTGGAATGTCTTTGAATAACGAAGTGTCAAGAGGGGCTGGCAAATACTCGAAATCAAATCCTAATTTTTCTTTGTATGCTTTTTGTACTGCTTTTGAATCAGTAGTAATTTTGTCTGGCCACTTTAGCATTTTTGGTTCTGCAACGTCAACCATCTTTTTTGTTGTAGTTGAATGAATCTTTCCTACTTGATCAGCATAAACTCCATGAACAGACAAAACTTTCTTTTTTGCCTTTGTGGCGCGCATGGCAAATGTAGACGGCACATTAAATGCGTGAACGATATCATAGTTTTCTCTATCCATCTTTGCTTTTAGTGTGCTTAATAGTGCAAAGCTTGGATTCTTTAGATTCTTAATAGGTATGTGAGGGACGTGCATCAATTTCACATCAAATCCCCGTTCTTTCAGTTTTCTAGCAATTCTGGCTGCATGACCTCCAATACCACCTGTATATCGTGGTGCAATAAACAAAATTTTCATTTTATACATCACCAATTTTTCTACTTGTCAATGGAATATTACCCTACAAAGCAGTTTATAGTATTTTGTTGATATAGAACTTGAACTGATAACTATAATATTTTGTAAATATTGAAGGATTTACGTTAAAGCTTGTGAAGCTTCATGGAACATTTGGCTTTTTGCACAGCCTGCAGCAAGTTCATCGCCTGATCCTCTTCGCATGATTCCTCTATAGAGACCATCTTCTAGTTTTGCTCCAACTCTTTGTTCCCATTCCTCTACTGATGTAGAGTATTTCTTTTGGATTCTATCTCTATACCACTCTGGTATTACGTTAAATGCACAAAATGGAATTATTCTAAGATCTGGTGTTACATAGTGAATGTCACATCTTTGCAGTCTTTCGAGATCTTCGTTGTACTTGTCTTGGAAGTGCATCATGCCCAAGAAGAGCCCTTTGACATGCCATGAGCCTACAGAATCAAATGATCTTTTCATCAATATATTACTAAACATCTTTGCTAGATCAAGACCTGCTGGTTGTTTCTTCTTGTCTACAAAGCTTGAGAGTTTTTTTACAACCTCTAGCATTGTAAAGTATTTGTTCTTGCCAGAGCGAATTTCGTCTGCCTTGTCTTCAAAGAGTTCTAACATTCCTTGAATATCTGCGAATTTTGTCAGTGGAACGAATTTTTTGGTTTCCTGGTCTTCAAAGATGTAAGTACCAGCACCACATGCAAAGTGAATTGATAATTCGTATTTTGGTTTACTTGAAAATGCTTCAATGACGTTTGTCAGTGGCATACAGCTTGGAACTGGGAACCAGTCATCAACTGTTACCTCAGCTCCTGTTTGTTCTTCAATTCTTTGGATACAGTCTGGAATTGTGATTCTGTATTTCTCACGTTCTTTCTTGCCCATTCTTCCTGTCAATGAAACTGGCTGGAAGTTTACTGCGTGTACAACATCAAGGTTCTTTTGTGCATATCTAATAATGCCACCCAATTCGTGATCATTAATTGATTTGATAACTGTTGGAACAAAGACAACCGTGGTTCCTGTCTTTCTTGCACTTTCTAATGCATATGGAGTTTCCCAGTGATTTTTTGGGTTTGTTCTTGGAGTTACACCGTCAAAACTTAGATAAAGATTATTGACACCAGCAAGCCTTACTTCTCGCATTGCTTCTGGGTCTAAAGCAAATCTAATTCCGTTTGTATTCATTTGAATGTGGTCAACGCCTTCTTGTTTCATTATTTTTATAACATCAACAATGTCTTCTCGTAACATTGGTTCTCCACCAGTAATCTGCATAGAGTTTCCTGGAATTGGTCTTTCTGCTCTCAGAGTCTTCATCATTGCTCGCACTTGATCTTGTGAAGGTTCATACATGTATGCGCCTTCAAGGCCCTTCTTTACATAGAAAAAGCAATACCAACATGTCAGATCACATCTGTTTGTTACTATCATGTTTGCCAGTCCAGTGTGTGACAAGTGATTCGAGCATAAACCACAGTTGTTTGGACATGAACATTTGTCAATCATTACGTTTGGAGCATGAGCACCTTTTCCGTCCATCCAGTAAGTACTAAATTTCTTATACATGTCATATGAACCAAAATAGAGCTCTTCACATTCGCCATGAGTTGGACAGGTTTTTGTCATGAATACCTTACTGTCTCTCTCAAAGACTTCTGCATCCAGTATCATATTGCAGTCTGGACAGATGCTTTGAGTAAATCTTATCGTAGCCTTCTTTCCTAATGTAGGCGTCTTTAGACCAGAAATCTGTATTAGTTCCATGCTTAACTACGCATATTTTAAAAAATTAGTATTTAATCAATTTCCTACCATACACCAGATGAATTGGTAGATATGACATGTTTTGTATGAGAACTTAGGCACAATCTACCATAGTTGACATATATAACAAATATGCCCCAAATGATCAATAGATGAATCTTTCAGACAAGACGCGTAAAGCACTTGAAAAGATCGGTCTTACAAGTTATGAGATAAAGGTGTACTCTGCCTTATTGAGAACAGGGCAGATAAATGCCTCGGATCTAAGTCAGAAATCAAGCGTTCCATATTCAAAGATATACGAAGTTTTGGGTACATTAGAAGAAAAAGGATGGATTGGTTCTGATGATTCTAGACCGACACAGTATTTTGCAAAGCCACCTACAACTGCCATAGAGACATCACGCCAAAATTTCGAATCTGATTTCAAAAACAATGAATCTATCATTTTAAAAGAACTTACACCGCTTTACGAACAAAGTGGCACAAGTGAAAGACCTGACATTTGGGTTCTTTCTGGAGTAGTAAACATTGCTTCCAAAATTTTAGAGATGGTAGATTCGTGTAGAAACGAAGTACTGATTGCCATACCAAAGGTTGCAGAAAACCTAGCAAAGGAAGCATTACCAAAACTCAGATCATTGCATGATAAAGGAGTTGAAATAACAATACTAGTTTCCGAAGATGTTGATTCTGAAACTCTCAAGTCTTTGTCAAGAGTAGCAAAGGTGAAGGTGAAAAAGGGACTTTTTGGAGGTGGAATAATATCAGATAAGAGATATGTGGTAATATTACTTGGAGAAGATCTCGGTACTTCTGCAGAGGCAGTGGCAATATGGGCTGATCATTCCGGTTTAGCTGGTTTTGCACGCGAGTATTTTGAATATTTATTAAAAGAATCAAAAGACGTAAAGTAAAGTAACACTGTAATGATATAATATGAAAAAAGATGAAGTACTATTTGTTGGCACTGCAGAAGCAGAACATGTGGAAATGTACCTTAAGGCTATATGGCATATCAAAGAAAGTGGCGATCCTGTAAAGATAAGTACCATTTCCAAGATGCTAAACGTGAGACAGCCAAGTGTTGTACAAATGTTAAAAAAACTAAATGAGTCAAAACTTGTTAATTATAACAAAACTGGAGTATCCCTTACCAAAAGTGGCGAACAAGTAGGTACTAACATGATGCGAAATAGCAGGTTACTTGAAGTGTTGATGGATAGTGCACTTAAGGTTGATATTGACGAAGAGATGGTTTGTGGAATTGAACATCATATGAATGAACAATTCACAGATGCTCTTTGTACTATGTTAAAACATCCTAGACAATGTCCACATGCACATGATATTCCACGTGGCAAATGCTGTAAAATTTAATTTTAAAATAAGTTATATCGTGGTATTGATTCATAATATCATGACCTGTTTCTGTGGATGTGAAACTTATGTCAAAGATGCCAATGGCTTTAAGGTTGGATGTGTAAAGTGTAATCACGGCCCTCAAAACCATGAAGAAAGTTTCAAGCTAAAATCTAATCTAGAAGATAGTCAAAAGCGTGGTTCTCTTTCCTAGTCATTCACCAATTAATTTAACAAGCACTCTTTTTGATCTTCTTCCGTCAAACTCTCCATAGAAAATTTGTTCCCATGGTCCAAAGTCAAGTTTTCCTTTTGTTATTGCTACAACAACTTCTCTTCCCATGATCTGTCGTTTTAAATGTGCATCAGCATTATCTTCACCAGTTCTGTTGTGTTCGTATTGATCTATTGGTTCATGCGGGGCTAGATGTTCAAGCCATTTTTCATAATCATGATGTAGTCCAGTTTCATTATCATTGATAAACACGCTAGATGTTATGTGCATTGCATTTACCAAACAGATGCCCTCCTTGATTCCACTTTTTTGAACAATCTTTTCAACCTGTGATGTTATGTTTACAAATCCTCTTCTTGATGACACGTTGAATGTTAGATATTCTGTAACCGAATTCATTATCAGTCAAGAGGTATGTTTATGATAAATATTTAGTGCAGGCTCAGAACTCAAGATCCTTCTCATCAAATCAAAGGGATTTGGTCATCAACGCCTGCAGTATCTAATTTTTATTGTTCCTAATTGAGTCTTTCAAGAAGCTTGATAAAAGGCAAAGGTCAGAATTTAACTTACATGGTTGCAATAGATGCTGCGTGCTCCCTTGAAAGTTTCAGAAAGTTTGTGATCCTTAGCACATGCAATTCTTTCATTCCTGAAAGCTACTTTGAGGATTACGAGGTATTTCCAGAACGTGAAGAAAGTCCTGGGCTTATTTATGTCGAGGCTGCAGACAAGGTAACTCTCAAGAAAATTCGTGACATGACTTTTGTAAATGCAAAGGACATTTTAGGAATAATATATTCATCAAAAAGTGGAAACACCAACTTAAAGTGGCGCCAGATTAGGCGAAATACTGGAAAAGTAATTGGTGATGCTTCTACCAATACACTCGTAAACTTGACAGAAGCAGGTGTTATTACACAAGAGTGGGTCCAAAATTATCTAAGAAAAAAAGCTGAAGAAGAACAGCAAGCCAAAACAAGCGAATTAACTAACTAAACCTCTTTTTATTTTTGTTTTTTAATGTTAAAGTTATAAAATGATCACAAAACCAATTGATGAAAATTCAGTAGCGTTGATTCCAGAAGAATCAGATGATCTATTTACATTACGAAGAATAATAAAAAAAGGAGACAGACTAACTGGAGACACTACACGTGCAATAAAACAAGAAAAAGAGTTTGCAAGACCAGATAGAGGCGAACGGGTTAAAATAAGGGTTGCATTAGAAGTTGAAAAAATCTCTATTGATGATGTGGTAGACAGACTAAAAGCTCATGGAACAATAATAGAATCAGATAGCGAATCAGTTCGAAAAGGATCACATCATTCTCTGGCACTTAAGATTGGAGAACCATTTACCTTAACAAAAAAGAATTGGGCAGATATTGAAAGAAAACTAATCTATGAAAAAAAAGAAAACCATAGTTTCTTGCTTGTAGCTATAGATACTGGTGATAGTGGAATAGGAAGACTAAGTGGTACGCACCTTAGGTTAATGCCAAATATGTATTCTGGAGCAAGTGGAAAAAGATACAAATCAAAATTTAACATTGAGGCTTTTTTTGAGGATGTTCAAGGTGCAATATCTACTTCCATACGAGAGGGAGATCTCATAATAATATTTGGACCAGGAGAGACAAGAAATAGATTTAGAAATTTTCTTGCAGATATGCCTATTGGCAAAAAACACAAAATTCAGGTTGTTGAAGGCATAGATTCTGGAGGCGAAGATGGAATTTACACTTTCATAAAATCGGAGGCCATGAAACAAGTAATGGCACAAAGCAAGATTGCCAAAGTTTCTGCAATCATTGATGAAATAATGCTCAGAGTCAACAAGAAGAGCAATAAATTTACCATGGGTTTTGATGAAACCGCAAGGGCAAATGACGCAGGAGCTGTAGAATCACTTGTTTTTTCAGATAAAGTTTTTGAAAAACAGGATGAAGATAAAGTAATAGAATTTCTCAATCAAGCAGAAAGCAAAGGAGTCAACGTATTTGCAGTTGATTCCACAACAGATGTTGGATTAAGAGTTTCATCGTTGAGCGGAATTATTTCACTTTTAAGATTTGTTCCGCCTAGTTGATTGCACTAGCCAATCAAAGTAAGACTTGTTTATGGAATTTATTTTTATCTCTGCAATTTCCGGTACTTTGTATGGATGTAATTTTTTGATCTCAACTTTTAATGATGAACTTGCTTTAGATGTTGTTTTAAACAATGCCAAGAATTCCTCTGTTTTTTCCATCTTGCCTTTCCATATGTAAACTGAATTTATTTTGGTAAAGTTTACACATGCAGCAAGTTGTTTTTTTACTACTACATTTGCAGTTTTTAGAACAGATTTCTTGTTAGGATATGTTGAGATTATTATCATTGCTCCCATAGCAACCGATAAATTTGCCCTGACTAAAAAGAGTATCAATTAACTTGGCATATAATTTTTTGACGCAGAACTCCATCATTTACGTTTTGATTGTGTGGGTAATAGTATTCACGATTGCAAAAGTTTCCAAGCTTGATAAGCATGGTTTTGAGATAAAACCCTACAGTATAGTATACAAAAATCAAAAGGTACAAGTTGTTCTAACTAGGATTTTAGGCCGAACTCAAAAATTAACAAGGCTATTTTCTAATACAAGTGTAATAGCTGGTTTCATAATGATGGGATTTGCTTTTTGGTATCTCATATCCAATCTTTCCAATTTCTTTGTAAAACCAGAGTCATTTGCTGCGATGACAGTACTAATACCTGGTGTCACGATCCAATCGGGACCAAACATTGCATATTTTTTGCTAGCTGTTCCAATTGTTCTTGTTATTCATGAAGGTGCACATGGTATTGTAGCAACTTTAGAAAAAATAAAAATCAAAACAGGTGGCTTTGCAGTATTTATCGCATTATTTGCAGGATTTGTAGAACCAGATGAGGAAGAGTTTGCCAAGTCAAGTAAGATTTCAAAACTTAGAGTAATAGGTGCCGGAGCAACATCTAATGTTCTTTTTTCATTTATTATAGCTGGCCTGCTAATTTTCAATCCCTCATTTGCATTATTAATGCCAGACCCAATTCGCAGCGCATTTTACCACGAACCTTTAGGCGTACCAATAGTTTCAGTGACTGAAGGATCTGGTGCTTCAAAAGCAGGACTGCTCAAAGATGACATCATTACTGCAATTAATGGAGTGCCTATTGTTAATCCACAAGATTTTCAAAAAGTAAATTTGAAACCAGGTGAAACTGCTTCAGTATCAATACTTAGAGAAGGACAAGCTCTGCAAATTCCTGTAGTACCTACACCTTCAAAAGATGATCCACAAAAAGGAATGCTTGGGATTCTAAGAGCAGCGTTTCCAGCATATCAACCAGTTGTACCATATTACATTCATTGGAGTCCCGAAGTGTTCATGTTTCTTCTTTGGCTTTGGATGCTCTCATTTTTTATTGGTATATTCAACATGCTTCCCCTTCCTATACTTGATGGAGGAAAATTCATCCAAAGCATAATTGAGAAAAAGATCTCAGACAAGGCAGTAAAGGTTACCATGTGGTCAGTTTATGCACTAACTTTGGCTTTGTTTGGACTTAACATAGCATTATCAGTAGTCAAATCCGGTTTTATTACAATATAAAATAGAATTACAGATTTTCTAAAAATCACATATGGTTAAATTTAGGTATGAAAAAAATCCAGTATGAAATGTGACAGATGTGACAATGTGGCAGCATATTCCAGAAAATATTCTGGAGAAAACCTTTGTGCCAATTGTTTTTCAAATTCTATATTACAAAAAACGGCAAGAGCAATATCAAAATATAATATGATAAAAAATGGTGATGTTGTTGGCGTAGCAGTATCAGGGGGAAAAGACTCACTTTCTCTTTTACGTGTGCTTAAAAAAATGTCCGAATCGCATAATTTTAAGATTAAAGCAATAACAGTAGATGAAGGAATACCAGGTTATAGAGACGAAGCGTTGGAAATCGTAAAAAATTTTTGTAATAATATTGGAGTAGAGTATAAGGTATTTCCCTACAAAGATCTTTTTGATATAACCTTAGAAGAATCTCTAGAACTTAGAGAAAATGGAAAAACATCTTCGTGTTCTATATGTGGAACCCTAAGGAGACGAGCAATTGATTTTGGTGCAAAAGATTTAGGGGTAGATGTAATTGCAACAGGCCACAATCTAGATGATGTCCTTCAGACTTTTGTCATTAATATGATATCTGGAGATACAAACAAGATAGGCTGGATGTATCCTGATACATCATCCAACAAAACTAGAAAGATAAAACCATTTTGTGAGATATATGAAAATGAAATTGTGTTTTACGCGTTTGTAAATGATATTCCTTTCCAATCAGAACAATGTCCTCACATGAATGAAGGAATAAGAACAGAGATACGCGAATTCTTGAATTCTTTGGAAAGTAAACATAGTGGAATTAAAAATAACATGTCCAAGTCAATAATGAGGATTTCTTCAATAGTTAAAGACTCTAACTACAAACAAAGAAAAATTTGTTTCAAGTGTGGTAGTGAGTGTACTGGAGATATTTGTTCAGTCTGTAGTATGCTTGTAAATCTAAAGCGTGACTGATCCTAATGCAAATATAAGATTTGATTGTAAGAATAAGTGGTAGTAGGGAAGATCGGGGCGCTAGCCGTGCCCCAAATCTGAAACCGGCTATACGCAGAGATCAGATAACTGCTGGGTAAATCTCTAGATGGATAGTACTCGCTTGACTTGCGGAAATGAAATCACGCCGAAGCGGGTGGATGCAGGACTGGAGCTGTCCGAAGGGATAGTCTCCAAGACCGAACTGCTGAAAGGGATGAGGTCCGGGAGGGAGCAATCCTAAGGTGGAGTATCCACGCTGCGTCGTCTACGTGGCGGATCTTGCTTGACATGAAATGAGACTATCTGCCTAGACTGGAACTGGCAGAGCTACTACTAAATATTCCCTATTCAATGCGATAAATGTGGATCTAATTTCTTCAGGACGTGCAAGAAGCTATGATGATTTTAAAAAACAGATTTCTCCTTTAATGAAATCAACATTTGATTCATTAAGAGAATATTGTTTGTCTCTTGGAAAAAATGTAGTTGAAGATGTACGAATGCATAGAGTGGTATTTTGTAAATCAATGACTTTTAGATTCTTTGCAGATATGGAGCCGCAGCGTGATTCTATCTTAATAAAAATAAGAAGAGATAGAAAGGAGCCGCAGAAAGAAATTGAGACAAAAGCTGATCAAAATCTTGATGAGGTAAAAAATCTTCTTCTTGATGCATATAATACAATACACTAGATCAGGATTTCAAATTTTGAAAATTTACCC
>QYQE01000056.1 GCA_007280335.1 Nitrosopumilales archaeon
CCATTATATAATAAACTATTTTCTAAGATAGAAAAAGATAATTCCTCAATACTCTTAGTAGATTTCAATCCTGCCAGAGAAGATGAATTCTTAAAATGTCTAGCTAAAAAGGATAAAAATATTTATTTGTTAAATAGGCGTCGGGCAGCTATTTGGAATCTTAAATCATTTCTAACAGCAAAAAATACTAAATCTATACCAGTAACTTATGAACAATTTTTGGATTCATCTGATAATGAAGAAATCAAAAAATTGACTAATGATACGGTGAAAAAATTGAATTTATTATTATCTGATGAAAAATTATTTTCTGAAATTTTTTCTATAAACAATAACTCCTTTTGGAATTATATTCGTAAATATTTTAGAAATTTCTGTGTGACTAGATTTTCAGAAGCCATTTATGAAATGATAGGTGCCAGAAAATTACTGTCTAACATAAATCCACCAGCTGTATTGCACTTTTTTGGTGTTTCATTACAAGAAAAAATACTAATTCATGAGGTGAAAAAAAGAAATATTTCTGCTATTATGGTCCAACATGGAACTCCGCATATTTTTTTCCCTGGTTGGCCAACACTTAACCCCATATCAGGAACTTTGCCAATATGTGATGAAAAAATGGTGGTTTGGGGTAATATGATAAAAGATTATGCCATAAAAAATGGTTTAAGAGAAAACGATGTTATTGTGGCAGGAAGTATAAGACATGATTCCTATTTTAAGAAAAAAAATCACATTGATAATGGAGGAATAATTTTGGTGGCTTTAATGCCATTTGTTATTGTTTATGCAGAAGATCAAACCATTACAGCATTTGACAGATATGAAGAATCACTAAAGATTCTTTGTAGAGCATTACAAAAAATTAAAAATAGAAAAAAAATTGTTAAATTACATCCAGGAGATACGGTTTTTAACACTGTTTATGTTGAACCTATGATTCGTAGCATAGATCCTTCAGTCCAAATAGTTGTTGAAGCTGATTTGACTAAACTAATACCCTCTGCAGACATTGTTATTACTTTAGGATTGACAACATTTCTTATGGATGCAAATATTTTTGAAAAACCTACAGTAACAATCATGTATAATCACGGAGAATTTTTGAGTAGATTGAGTAATGGTCATTCAGAATTCTTTGAGAATACTGACTATGTAAAATTTGAAGAATACATTCACAATATTCTTGTAAACGATAAAATTCGTAATGAGAACATAAAAAAGGGAATTGAGTTTGTAAATTCTTATCTGGCTAACCATGGACATGCCTCTGAATATCTAGCAAACAAAATCTCGGAAATCAGTTGAATAATTCATTAGTTTTAATATCTGCAACATTCTTCTTTTAGTAGAATTTAATGGTGTTTGATGTGTATTGAATGTTGTTGCAATAATCCTTGCTAGAGCCGGTTCTAAAGGAATTCCAAATAAAAATATAATTAATTTCTGTGGTAAGCCATTATTATCTTGGTCTATTGAGCAGGCTAAAAAAGTTAAAGAAATCTCATCAGTATGGGTTAGTTCAGATAGTGATACAATATTGAATGTAGCTAAAACTTATGGAGCTAACACAATAAATAGGCCACCGGAATTGTCAGGAGACACCGTGACTTCAGAATTGGCATGGATACATGCAGTAGATGAAATTGAAAAAAAAGGTCAGCATGTTGATTTGGTGGTTGCGTTACAAGCTACTTCACCACTAAGAGAAGCATCTGATATGGAAAAAGCGTTACAAAATTTTAAGATAAAACAATGTGATTCTATGTTTTCTTGCTCTGAACTAAAGGATTTTTTAATCTGGGAATCATCACCAGAAGGAGTGTATAGGAGTATAAACTATGATTACCAAAATCGTAAAAGACGACAAGAGTTTAGTAAACAATATGTTGAGAATGGGTCGTTTTATATTTTTAAGCCAGAAGTTTTAAAAAATTACAATAATCGTTTTGGAGGTAAAATTGAAATAACTACCATGGAATTTTGGAAAACTTTTGAGATTGATGACATAGAAGATTTAAGAATGTGTGAAGTTTTAATGAAATATTATTTGTTGAATATGAGGGAAAGATTTGAACGGGATTAAACTTAACATTGGTCCAAGTCCTATTTGGCAAAAAGAAGGCTGGCATACATTAGATCATAAGCCTCTTGAACAAAAAGAAACTGCTATTCATGGAGATGCCTCAAATATACTGCTTGATCCAGGAAGTTGTTCTACTGTATTTATGGGTCATGTCATTGAACATATACCTCATTTTAGACTAGAAGATATTTTGTTGGAAATTAATCGGGTCTTAAAAAAAGATGGAATCTTACGAATATTATCTCCTGATCTGTATACGATAGCCAAAGCCTATGTGGAAAAAGATATGGCATTTTTTAAGAAGGCTATAGAAGAAGATGAAAATATAAGAACCGATCTAGGGATTGGGGGTTCATTTATGAACTTCGTCGTGGCTCCTGGGCAGGATACGGCATTATTTAATAGACAATTAACAGAATTTATAGCTGGTTATGCACATTTGTATTTGTATGATTTTGAGATGTTGAAAATATTGTTAGAACGTTGTGGATTTTATAATGTTACAAGAAAAGGATTTTGTGAGTCTGGCGTGGCTGATTATCGAGAACCATTACATGTAGTTGGACTTGAACCTAAATGGCAAGATCTCAATCAAGAGTTTTATAAAAAACACAATCTCATTCACAAATATGATGATGCTGAAGGTCGCTATATCATAAATTTTAAAATTACAGGTTTTGATCGAGATCCTTTGACCTCCCTAATTGTTGAAGCCAAGAAACATGTTAATGTTAATAAAAATGAATTCAAACGTGCTTACCAAGATAGAAACTATGGAAAATCACTACTTCATGATAAGTCATTTAGCTTAAAATGTAATCTAATCAAAGCTATTTCATCCACTGTAGACTCTTCTCAAACGGTGATGTGAATATGCATTTTGTTTATATGAATGGCAAATTTGTTGATGAAAAAGATGCAAAAATTTCGATTTATGATTCTGCATTAATGTTTGGAGACATGGTGTTTGAAATGACACGATCATTTAACAAAAAACAATTCAAACTTCGTGAACATTTGGAAAGACTATATGCATCAATAAAATATGTTCACATTCCAATAACCATGACGATGGATGAAATGGAAAAAGCTTGTCTTGCAACAATAGAAAAAAATGAACCATTTTTTGAAAAACATGATGAGCACAGACTGATGATAAATGTTACACGTGGTCCTCTGTCAATTTATTCTCAGGTATTTGATGGTAAATTAGAACCAACCATAATAGTTGCTGATTTTCCTTTAAAATGGACAGTAGCAGGAATGGGACATTTGTTTGATACAGGAATTAATGCTGTAATTCCTTCTCAACGTGCAATCCCAGCACAATTACTTGACCCTAAAATAAAAAGCAAAAGTAGACTACATTATATGATGGCTAATATCGAAGTTTCAAAGTGGGCTGGAGAGGATAATTGGGCTTTATTACTTGATCCAGATGGTTTTATTGCTGAAGGTACAGGAGATAACTTTTTTATTGTTTCAAAAAATCAACTTATCACACCGGAACCAAGAAACATTCTTCGAGGGATAAGTAGGGGTTATATTTTTGAACTCGCTAAACAACTCAATATTCCATGTATTGAACGAAATATTGAACCATATGATGTAATAATGGCAGATGAAGCATTTATGACTGGAACACCATTCTGTTTGTTGCCAGTGACAAAATTAAATGGAACAAATATTGGTAAAGGGAAAATGGGACCTATAACCAAGAAACTATTGACAAAATGGAGTGAAAACGTTGGAGTGGATATTGAAGCACAAATCAAGGCTTATTCTAATGAAATAAAAAATCGTAAACATAATGCTCCTACACCTTATCGATTTACGGAATGAGTTAAAATGAATCTAGGTCTTGCAGGTAAGATTGCTCTAGTTACTGGTTCTAGCAAAGGTATTGGTAAATCTATTGCAAAAACATTACTTGATGAAGGTTGTAAAGTAATGCTAAACGGACGGGATATCTCTACATTAGAGATAACAAGCAAAGATTTAGGAGAAAATACAAGTTATTCTGTAACAGATGTTACTGATCCAACTGCATGTGAATCTCTGATTGATGCGGTTATCAGTAAGTGGGGAACATTAGATGTTCTAGTCTGTAATGTTGGAGGTGGAACATCAGTTAGACCTGGTGAAGAAACTTTTGAAGAATGGAAACGGGTTCTTGATCTAAATCTGACAAGCACTACTAATATGGTCAAGGCTGCAACTAAAGTGTTAGCTAAAACACGAGGGTCCATAGTATGTATTTCGTCTATTACTGGTCTAGAAGTAACAAATGCACCAGTTACATATTCTGTGGCAAAGGCTGCACTAAATGCCTATGTACGTGGTATCTCTAGATCTCTTGCTAATAATGGAATAAGAATTAACGCAGTAGCGCCAGGCAATATTTTGTTTAAAGGTTCAATCTGGGAAAAAAAACTATCAGATAATCCATCACGGGTTAAACAAATGTTAGAAAATGAGGTTGCATTACATCGACTAGGTACTCCAGAAGAAATTGCTGACGTTGTAGCATTTTTGGCTTCTCCAAGGGCTGCATTTGTAACGGGGGGGATATATGTAGTAGATGGAGGACAAATAAGGTAATAAATGAATGAAAATCTAAATCTTTCCTGTGATCAAGAAACTAAATGAATTTTATTTTATATTAAGTATTTGAAAAAAGGCAGTTTATTTTTTTTATACAATTAATAATCGTGACAGTCTTTCTGCTAGAATTATGCATAAAGATTCTCTGTCTTCATAGGGCCACATCATACTATGCATTATGGTGTTAACCAATTAAAATTTTTAATGAAAGATTATGAATTATTAGATTCAGAATCTTATGTCTCTGAGCTAAACTGGGTATCTAATTGGTTGAACTTTAAGAATCCTGAATTTGGAGATTCGCCATTAACGTTTGATTTGTTTGATCCAAATAAAGTATGTGAACTTGGAATGGGAATAAAATTAAATGCTATTTTCAGAAAAAAATAACCAATATTTCAAGCAAAGTTAATTAATTATGATGATATAAAATTACTAATGAAAACAAACTTCAAAATATCGAAATCACAACAATCCGATTCAAACGATAATCTGATACAAAATAAAAAAAGTTCTGGTATAACTCAAGAAGAGTTTGAAGATTTTATACTTCAATCTGGGGCTGTTGGCTCATTTATGATTTTCAGATCTACTAAAAAAGAAGACGAACTTGGATTAGAAGAACTATAGTTAAAATCAATATTATTTTATTGATCAATTTTTGCTTGTATTAATTCAGTAATAC
>QYQE01000037.1 GCA_007280335.1 Nitrosopumilales archaeon
AATTTTATAACTTTCGTTAGGATTTTATTAAAAAAGGTGTTTGTTTTTAATATCGCATTATTACTTTTATCAACTCCACCATTTCTGATTTAATCTAAAAATGATAAAAGTATTCAATATAGAAATATAGTACCAATGAGATGTATGTAGAATCTTAGTTCTCTATAAGATTAATACTGGCTATCAAGTGACGAGAATCTGATTTGAAAGGCGAATTAATAGAAAACAGAATAGTAATCTGGAACGTCCAAGATTCGCGTTCTCTATTTACGAACGGATATTATGGAAAGCCTATAGGCATTACAAAACCAAAACCAGATGAAATCACAGTACCGTTGATTTTAGATCTTATAGAAGGATTGTATCTAGTTCAAAAATCAAAGATAAAGGTATTCAAAGCAAAAAAACTCCTAACAGAAAATAACCTATTTGAAATCTGTAGAAGTGAATACCATAACTTTGACAAAAAATATCTAGTCTACAAAGATTTTAGAGACAAGGGTTACATTATCAATCCCGGAATTAAATTTGGTTGTGATTTTGCAGTATATCAAAAAGGCCCTGGTATTGATCATGCACCATATCTAGTTCAAGTGTACAATACAAGCGATACTGTATCTGCTACAAGTGTAGTTTTAGCAGGAAGACTGGCAACAACAGTAAAAAAACAATTCATTTTAGCAATTCCACGAGGAGAGAAAAAAGTAGATTGTTTAGCTTTAGATTGGTGGAGAGCTTAGCGCAGATTATTTTTAATGTGTAATGCAATTCTGTCGTAAACTGCAAACTGTTCTTTTGAAATTCCAAGATCATAACTATTTTTCCACTTGCCGTGTATTCTAATGCCACTTTTTGTTGGATCCACCCAAATGAAGGCATCATGGTAAGATAGTTTCGTAATCATGTTAGTAAGTTCGTTATCAGCATTTAGAGTATTAGCTATTTTTCCTCCAACCCATTCTACACCAACCACTTTTTTAGAGCCAAAATGACCTTGAGTTTTTAGTTTTGATTCAACAAGAAAACTGTCATCGCTTTGGTTTACATTTGCTTTAACTATAAAATGAGCCTGGAAACGATCTTGTGCTCCCCATGGTAAAGGAATTATGTTTTGCATTAAATCCATCTAACCTTTTTGAATTACCTGTACAACGTCAATGTTAGAATTTTTTATTTTAATGCAACCATGGTTTGTAGTCATAATTGGGGATTGGGTAAAACTTCCACTATAATAATCGCCTTTTTCAACGTCATCAGTGCCAATTTCTTTTGTTTCAGCTTCTATTCCTATTTTATCTAAAAGATCGCAGAATTGTTCATTTTTGTTTTTTTGTACAAAAGTGTCTTGTTCAGAATCGTGCATGCATCAAGGTAAATTTCACCCTCAAATAAATATTAGTCTTAAGACAGCGTGTTAGCACAAAATAGAGCAATCGGAATAAATAATAGAAAAAGATAGCCAACTTCTGTTAATGCTAAAATTTCAAGGAAAAGTTGCAGTTATTACTGGTAGCGGCACCGGAATTGGAAAGGCCATAGCAGTAAAATTTGCTGAAAATGGTGCAAGCATCGTTATCCTTGGAAGGAGAAAGGAACCTCTTGAAGAAACTGCAAAGAGTTTGAAAGAAATTATTGACAAAGTGAAGAGTAATGCGTTTGTTAAAATTTTTGCAGGAGTTGATGTCAGTGACGAAGAAGGCGTATCACGCATGTTTGACGAACTAAAATCATCAGGTAATGTAGATATTCTAGTTAACAATGCGGGAGTTTCTGGACCAGTAACTTGTTTTGCAAACGCATCAATTACAGAATTTAAAAGTACGGTTGCTATTCATCTTACAGGAACTTTTTGGACGTCAGTTCAAGCACTCAAAGCAATGAAGCCAGGTTCCAAAATTATCACAATTTCAACATTTTTTACAGAAGAGCGCCCTCTGGAACAAAGACCATACCGGTTTAGAAGTCCGTACACTGCTTCACAGGGAGCAAAAAATAGACTAGCTGAAGCAATGTCATGGGAACTAACTGAAAAGGGAATTATTTCTATAGCAACAAATCCAGGACCTGTCCATTCTGACAGAATTTACAAAACAGTATATCCAAAAGCTGCTGCTGAGTTTATGAGAGTCGGTGGCTTTGAGAGCTTGACGCCACAGGAAGTAGAAGAAGTCAACAACGACATACTACCTTTGATGGGAGAAGAGGAACAAACAGTAAAAGATGGAATCAAAAACGCAACTGTAAAATTGGCAAAACTAAAAAACATAACATCTGAATCAGAGATAGAAAAACTTAACAAAACAATTTCTTCCTTGCTTACAAAGATTCAACAGATTGCAGAAAAAATTCAGAACAATACAAGCAAAATGATAGCTGATGAACAATTTTTGTCACAATCCCAAGTAGCAGAAACAGTATTGTCTCTTTGTGATGAGGAAATATCAAAAATTCTCAATGGCAAAGTAATACCAGGAGATAGAGTATTTTACCCAGTCAAGCCACATATTTCATCCTCTATTCCTGAATCACAAATTGACTTTAATGGTAAAGTGGTTGTGTTTACTGCCGATATTACGGAGAGCTCTGATGTATCACGTATAGAATTTCTTGCCCAAAATATTGAAAAAAATGGCGGCAAAGTAGTTATCCTCTTATCAAAAAATAGCACACCGCAAGCGCAAGAACAACTATCTAAATTTCATTCACATCCAATTGACTTGTCAAATCAAGAACAAGTAAGGATGTTTTTCAAAACTGCTTCAGAAAAAATAGGGACAATTTCAACCATAGTTCATGTAACAGGCAAAATGCCGCCTTTTGCAAAATTGACAGAAATCACCAGATCACAATGGGATGGATTGGTTGACAAATTCATAAACACGCCAGCAATAGTGGGACAGGAAGCTCTCAACATTTTCGTACCTGGTGGTTCCAAGAACCCGCCACTTTTCAAGGGAAAGTCAGGTACAATAGTAATCATAGGTCCTGACTTGCCATCAGGTCCAAAAGTGTCTGGTTCAGACAGAGTCAGAGTAGAAGTCTTTCGTGGAGCTCTACGACCATTTGTTACAACTGTCAACCAAGAGCTAAGCGATGTGCTCAAATCAAATCTAAGAGCATTCCTAGTTTTGCCAGGAAGTATAGACGGGACAGAACCAAATAATGAAAGAATTTTCAGTGCCATAAAATATTTCAGTTCTGGAAAGGCCACTCAAAACTCAGAAGTGATCTACTGTCCTGACGAAATAAGATCCTAATGAAGAAATTTTCTGAACTCAAAGTCGGTGACGAATTTTTTTCAGAGTGCAAAATTTCATTATCTGAACTTGAAAGTTATCTTGCATTTTCTAAAATAAAAAACGCAATATATGAAAATAATGAAAATATGAAGAAAGAAACCAATACAATGATTTCTGGAAGAGCTATTCTAGGAAGGATTGAAGGCGAATTTACAAGACTAAAAGAAATGTATGGAAATCTGCTGATTTTTTACGGCATGGATGGAGAACCAGAATGGAAAAATAGACACACAAGATTTCTAAAGCCTCTTTACACCAATGAAAATCTGAAGATCAAATTTAAAATATCTGAGAAAACCGACCTTAACGAAAGCTATGGACTTTTAGCAATAGATTTTGAAGGCTCAAAAGATAATGGCGAACTTGTTGTTGTGTCAAAACGTAACTTGTATCAGATCAAAAAGGAACTCTCAGAGAATCAGCAAAAAGCTTGATAGCTGTAATTACAAGTACCACCGTAACAAGAATTCTCAGTTTTTTCTCTTCTACCTGTAGTGAAAGTCTGCTACCAACTAGTCCTCCTACGAATGCGCCTGTTGAGAGAAAAAGTGCCTGGTAAAAATCAGGATGGCCTAAAAGTGCGTGTGCAATCATACCAGACGCCGATGCAAATAACAAAATAAACTGTGAAGTAGGAGCTGCCATTTTCATTGAAAGTCCAATTGCTATTACCATTAAAGGAACAAACACCACACCCCCACCTATACCAAACAGACTTGAAATTATTCCAGCAAAAAAACTCGCACCAACTGCCAAGACCATAATCTGTTTTGAAAGATTATAGTCTCTGGATTCCATCTTTCGTTTTAAAAAAATGTATATGCTTGATGCTAAAAGTACGATGCCAAACAATATCTTAAATGATGATGGAGTAATTCCATCTGAAATGTATGCCCCAAGTATTGTACCCGGTATTGAAAGTAATCCAAGCTTCAAACCTATTGAATAGACTATACGTTTTTGTTTTGCGTAGGAAGCTGTAGACGCAACCGCGTTACTAAATGCAGCAAAAAGACTATCGCTTGCTGCAAGTTGCGGTGAAAATCCAAAAAATGTCAAAATTGGCACAACGACAAATCCACCTCCTAGCCCAATCATTGAACCAACAATTCCGGCAGCAAATCCAAGTAATATCAATCCCAGATATTCAAACAATACAAACACCAACAGATACCATTATGGATTAAATGAGTACGTCAACCTTAATGAACCAAGAAATATAGCAAAGCTCTAGACATCTCATCTAGCAACAAGTAACTTCCAGACATACCCACTTTGGTTAGTTGTAAGTTCCATTTCAAAATGTTCAGAACCTAGTGGAACAGATTGTGTAGTAGTGTTAGGTCGTTTACCAGCAATATGGAAATCACGAAAAGCGTCAATCATATTAGAGAGTGTAGCATAATCCCTTGGTTTTTCTTTATCCCAACAATCACATGTTGTCTCATTAATTACGACCCCAAAAATGGTCTTTACATCATTTAGATTACTCATTACTGGGTTTGATTGTATAGCAACTATAACTAGACCTGGTGCTCTAGTGGAGCCCACCATGTTAATATTTCCAAGAAAATTTCTATTTTTATTTTGGAGTACAGTTGACGTACAGAATTTTACCAGTGCCTGTTTTTTTTGATCTGAGAAAAAGTTACAGTATTGATTGATGTCAGTTTGGCTGGAAAACTGCAATGGTCTTGACATGTTAATTTCGTGAGAAAGTAAAGTTGTTTTCAAATTCGAGTTTGCTTCTTCATACGTAAAATCAAGATCAAGTGGAGAAATTTGTGATTGGTCTGTATTATCAGTTGATTGATTAGACATGGTCGGCAATATTACAAGAACTGATATTATTGCAGCAATAGCGGCAGCTCCACCTATACCTACATAGAGAAATTTTTTTTGCCTCATGAAATCTTGGATTTTATATGCTCTAATAAAGCAATCTGATAGTTAAACGGATATTTCATGAATCATAATTAATGCCAAAAAAATGAATGGTCTCAACATCATTGAATTATTTAAAAAAGATAGAATTTGGTTAAAGACTAGTCGTATCTGGTTTATCAGTAGCTTTTGTTGTATCTGGTTTATCAGTAGCTTTTGTTG
>QYQE01000034.1 GCA_007280335.1 Nitrosopumilales archaeon
AAATATTAAATTTTAATTGGTTTAATTCTATAAAATGTAACTGTCAAAGTAACGGCAACTAGCATGACTAGCAAGGCAATTGGAAATTCAGGCACAGCTGTTGACATTACCTTGTCAATTTTACTGATTGTTATGGTATGTGGAGAAAAGTGAGGGATTGAAACTAGTATCTGTGCGCCACTTTGTGTAACAAGTATGGCATAATGTGGCTGATCAGAACTGGCAGGATGTAATACCTCATCAACATTTGCAGCTGGTGCTATATGATTTCCATCATATAGTACGTCTATGTATTTCATGTTTGCTACATCAATAGTAGTACTATTGAGATTTATGAGCAACACTTTGGGACCGGTTTGACTTGATGCATTAACCGTTATACTGACAGTATCACTGGTAGGATGCTCTGTTTTCACTGAAACATTGTTATCAATTGATTGTGTTCCAACATTTTCATTGTTAATGTCAACTTCTGCTGCTATGGTGTCGTTCTTTTTTGCATCATCTATATTATTGGCATCTTGTTGTGTTTGCTCGTGCATTGCTTTTTCATTATTGTTTTCGTTTTCAATCTCACCTTCGCTATCTACAGAAGTATTGTTATTGTTATGATTATTTTCCCCATCTACTCCTGCAGAGACAGTGTTGTTGTCTAGGTTAATCTCACCTTCACTACCTACAGAAGTATTGTTATTGTTTTGATTATTTTCCCCTTCTACTCCTGCAGAGACAGTGTTGTTGTCTAGGTTAATCTCACCTTCGCTACCTACAGAAGTATTGCTGACATTGTCCGAGTTATTTCCAGCATTCTGTTCATCTGTTTGTTTTTTACTCTCATTGTCTGACTCTGCAAACGCCATCACACTAAAATTTGTATGAAAAATATTCAGGTACCCACTAACACTTTTGGTATGAACATCGCTTTTTTGAAAAGCTAGTGGATTACTCGAAAATCCCATGATCAGAATAGAAATAAGAAAAACAGAACCTAATGTCTTTTTATTCATATAGATCGGGCTTTCTGGCAATGTTAATAAGGTTTACGACACATTCATCAGTTGTTATCTTAAGATGCTAGGAATTCTGATATTAGCGAGTTCGAATCCAATGAAATTCAAACTCTCGCAGGTTTAACCCAAAGATTAGAGTTCGTCAGGTTCAGGTATTGTTACTTTCTATACTGTAACTATCTCAGACCCAATTCCACACATCAAAAAATAATTAAAGATTATTCTAATCTCATCTGGTCTAGAGGTTGAAGAGTGACAAGCATTAACCTATCCACTCTTGAACAGTCTTTTTTATCAAATGAATATTTCTGCCTGATAGATTTTCTGGATATTTAATGCCACGAAAGGTTTGTTTGGGATGTGTCCTCATCAGAGAAAAATTTCTACAAATCCAAATCCTCATTCAACTCAAAGGCTTTAGGAAATCTTTGTGGGTTTAACGGATAACTTCTATTCATTATCTTTTCATTAATGTTTTTCAAAGTTCCTAGCCAAAATCGTTTCTTGTCTGCATTGAGATTGACTTCCCTAGTTTCAATTTTTATTTTTCTCAATTTTTCATTTTGTTCATTAGTATGAAAATTGATGGGTTTTTATCAAGGAAAATACAGCGATGGTTGATTATGGAACCCAATATTGGAATTTCATCACAAAACTGTAGCGGTGTAATTGAGATCCTCAAGAAGCTGGTATCTGATGAATACGTACTATATACCAAAACAAGAAACTATCACTGGAATATAACAGGACCGCAATTCAACGACTTGCACAAGTTCTTTGAAGGGCAATATGGAGAACTCGACGACATCATAGATGATGTAGCTGAAAGAATTAGAGAACTTGGAAGCATGAGTATTGCAACACTGGGAGAATTTACAAAGAATACAAGATTGAAAGAAGAACCAAACACATACCCAGATGCAAAAACGATGCTAAGCAACCTGTTAAACGATCAGGAATCGGTAATCAGAACCTTACGTGTGGACCTTGAAGCGTGCACAAAATATCAGGATGCTGGAACAGCAGACTTTCTAACTGGATTAATGGAACAACATGAAAAGATGGCGTGGATGTTGAGGGCTTTCCTAGAAGGAAAGTCGGTCTAATCTATTTTCTAAAATTTATTAACAAAAGGTAACAGAATCTAAATCTCATCTTTCCCAAAATAATTCAATGAAATAGGCACGGAATCAATCATCTTTCCATCATTGACATTTTTCAAATCTTACAGAAAATGCTACTCTGTCCAGAATAAATCTTAGAAATGCAGATAGCGGCTTTTTTATCCAATGCTTTGCATTCCATTCCAAGATAAGATCGTTATAGAACTTCCATTCATCTTCGTCTTTTTTGAGATGAATTGCCATCATCGTCTCAAATTCTTTTGTATCCCAGTCAACAGGACACATTTTATCACTCATCTGGATTAATTTTCCATCTTGCATCTGAAAGGGATATGATTTGCACACACCTGGTTTGAATTCATTTACGGTACATCGAAAAACATCTTTAGATTCTTCAAGAAACATGCATCCGCCATTTTTTTGTTTTAAAGCAAGATCTACTAGACCTTCTTTTACCTTTATGCCAAGATCAAAATCCTTTGCTCCATAAATCTCAAGAAAATTCTCTGGGTCTAATCCAAGTCCGATTGAAAGTCTGTAAATGTCATGCGCGTTAACAAATATCGTATACTCTTTGCAGCAGTTTGTATGACATGAAATGCAAGGATATTCTTTAACACCTTTGGTGTAAACTGCCAAGTTTTACTCTTTGTTTGAGGTTTTACTCATATCAATTTCTAAATTTTGTATGAACTTAAGGTTAGAGATAAAAAAAGATTGATCCGAATAACTTTATCTTATTGAAACTTGATAGTTTGTCATGAATGAGGTAGATAAAAAATGAAAGAAATATGCAAACGCTGTAAGAAGCATAAAGAGTTGGCAATCTTAAAACCAAGATTGTGTCATGACTGTGCGAAAGCAGAAGACAAAAAAATATAAGCAGAGAAAGAAAAGTAATAACTAACATCTTTTAGTTTGTTATATTCCAGTGTACTTTGCTCATACATTCTTATTAATATGCGTCAGTGATGGTTCGGTATAATGAAAAAGTACATCGCAATTGGCATATAGCTGCTGTTGCGGTATTCTCTGCATTTGTAATCGGGCAAAACGTTGGTAGCTTCACGTTTGAGCACAATGACTCTGCAAACATGTTGCATTGGCCAAATATTCATGAAAACGTAAAAACAGATTTTAATTCAGCAATAAATTCACCACAAATCAAGGATGAGATATTCATACACCCATTTGCTATTGTTATTGGTGATTGTCATATCGGCAAAATGGTGTTGATGGCACCAACTACCGTTTGTCGCGGCGATGAGGGTACTCCATTATACATTGGAGACTATTCCAACATTCAAGATGGTGTAATTTTACACGCCTTGGAAACTACAATAAATGAACAAAACATTGATGGAAGAAGAGGGCTTGAAACTGCAAGATCCTCACCTTAATGTCATATTATAGACAAATAGGAATTGCTAAATAATTAGTCTAACTTAGAAAAATAATGAGTTTGGAAGGAATAGACGATCAAATAGAAAGTTACACAAAGAAAATTAATGAAAAAAATGAACAACTCAAAGATCTGAATCTTAGTAAAGATGCAAAAAGGATTTTAGAATCTGACATTATGCTTGCAAACAAAGAAAGAACAAAATTGAAAATGAAAAAAAATGATCAATTTACTACACGACATAGATAAGAAATAAAATTCCTACATCAAAACCAGCGTACATCTTTAGTATCTTTTATCTTGGGTCATAATGGCAATCGCAGTTGCATCCTTTCTCGCAATTAACTCTGTTACAATCCTCACAGCGTTTTCGTCTATAGTAACTCAATTTCTTTCACCATTCTATAATACATTCGACTTTTTTAGTTCTACCTCTTATCAGCTTAAATCCATTAACAAAGCAACTATTGGTGACTAGCTCCCTATAATCACCTATACACTCCAATTCAAGTATGAAAAAGAGATCACACGCATCTTATGTTGCAGCAGGCAAAAAAGGCGCAAGAACTAGAAAAAGAAACGGCAACTAGATCTTAAACAAAAATCAGCATAGGCTTCGAACATAAATCTTAGCAATAGCAATTTCCAACAAATCATAATGTTTGATTTATTTGGTATGTCTTTTATTTTTCAAAGCGTATTTCGTGGCATATTCTGCATTCTTTTTGGTAATTCTTGTCATTCCATACGTGTGTGTGATGCATGTTATGAATTAGCCACGTTTTGTAATAAACAGGGCGGAATTTTTAACTATAAATCTGGTTCCACTTTGGCAACGAACAGAGTTGTAGTATGTCATAAAACAATACGTATGGAAATTAAGATCTAGTATCTATGTGCACCCAATTACAAAAACTCCAAAACGTGATTACTCGTCTATAGCTCAATATTTCATTTTCAATCTGTGTTTGAATTTGTGATCTTTTTCACTACATCGGTTCGCAGCTGGCCGCAAGCTGCAGATATCTCTGATCCTTTCTCCACCCGCACCGTACAGTTTACACCGCCTTTACGGAGAATTCGTTGGAATTCATGTACACGTCGTCGCTCTGGGCGCTGAAAACCGCCGGCAGTAGAGTTTACAGGAATCAAATTCACATGAGCACCGTTACCTTTCAAGAGCAGAGCTAGCTCTTCTGCAATTTCGGGAGAATCATTGATGCCATCAATAAGAGCATATTCGAAAGTAATGCGGCGCCCAGTCTTTTTGAAATAGCGCTTTGATGCCAAGAACAAATCCTCGACCGATTGTGGTCCAGCTGTTGGCACCAATCTGCGACGCAGATCATTATTTGGAGCATGAAGAGAAATAGCTAATCCGATCTGGAGTTGCTCATCAGCAAGACGGTCTATCAACTGTGTGATACCAACAGTGGAAATGGTTATGCTTCGTTGCCCAAGTCCAAATGCTCGTGCATGTGTTAATAGTCTGACAGCGCGGATGGTCTCGGCATAATTTGCTAGTGGCTCCCCCATCCCCATGAAAACAAGATTTGTGACATGCTCTTCTCGTTCGCGGAGGACACGAGCAAAGTGGAGCACCTGCGCAACAATTTCTTCAGCTTGTAGGTTTCTTTCAAAACCCATCTGCCCGGTTGCACAAAACACACAACCCATGGCACAACCTACTTGAGTCGAAACGCAGACAGTTGACCGCGGATGACCTTTGGTTTTAGACGGATACTGCATGAGAACAGTCTCTATCAAAGTTCCATCGCCATACTTGAGAAGCAACTTTGTTGTCTGCCCGTCTTCGCTTGCAACGCGATGAGCTTCGCCTGCTGAACCGATAGTGTACCCTGCTGCAACGAGCGCATCTCGCATAGCTGCTGGGAGCTGGTGAAGATCAGAAATGTCCTTGGGAGATTCGTGATAGAGTACACGTAGCAACTGGTCAGCGCGATAGCGTGGCTGGTCCAATTCAGTGACAAGCTTGTCCATTTCTTCTGGCAGTACGCGGTAAAGATCAGTCATGTTATGCTCCCGACCACTTTTGGAAATGATACTAGCACATTATTTTTCAATATGGTTTTGATTTTATTTTTAACATCAACATGATATGTGATTTGTGTATTTTTTTTCGTAGACTAGAAATGTTTTTACCGATAATTAATCGGATCGTTTTATTTACGACCAAAATACGAACGAAACTAGTATTTTCATATATGTTATAGCTTCAAAACATGATGCCTCTAATACTTTAAGAAATTCAGAAAAAAATTCGTCACTAGTATATCATTAATTCTTTTTCTTCAAGCATTGTATGCAAATTGTTTACAGACCTGTATAC
>QYQE01000031.1 GCA_007280335.1 Nitrosopumilales archaeon
AGGTCATGCTCTTATGGGTCCACTCTTTAGTTTCCCGATACTGTTGGTGGAAGGCGATGATGATTATAGAATTTGGAGCGAAATACCACGATACCATGAAGTAAAAATATCGGTGATTCCATGTAATGGTGACGAAATTCGTCACTATCAAAAAACATTAGAAAGATTGTTTTCTAGTATACTGGACTCATCAACCACTTCAAGTGGATATGCGTTATTAGATGGTGATAAATCTGTACCTGCAACTACTCAGAATCACATAAAATACATTAAACTTGCTTGCCATGAAAGTGAAAATCTCTACCTTTCAGATGAAATACTGTCATCCATAAATGGACTGACTTGGGATGCCGTATGTGAAAAGGTAATCAAGGAGAGTGTGAAGTATGGTAGCAAAGCTACATCTCTACAACAAATTAGAACATGGGATAGAAAAATTGTTGATTGTAAATCACTCATTAATGAGATTGCAACCATATTGGATGACAAGAAACTGCTTTGGTCTCAACGATTAGGCAAGGAATTAGGTAAAAACAAACCAAAAGGTCAATTAGCTGAATTCTTGGGTGATGAAGTAGTTAATGCAATTTGGAAATAAATTATATCAAGTTTGATGAAAGTTCAAATTAGCGGGAATTCAGTTTTTTAAAAAAAGAGTTAGGAACTCAGTCTAATGGAAATGTGTGCATTTACATGGACCCTTTAGAGTTGTTCCTTTGCATACACCATTAGGTGGATGCTGCCATTCATAATGATGGCAATCGGTTTCACTACATTTACCGGAGGCGTCCATTAAATTATAGTAATACGATAGAATGATTTAACATGGATCTTGTGTTGATCACTAATCTAAGATCAATGATCATTTACTAAGCGATCTATTGAAGTCAAAAAAATTGATTTTACTAGCACAGCATCTTAATCATATACTGATTTTTGGTGCTTTTCGGTGTTTTCTATCGATCTATTTGGAAAAGATAGATTCAAGTTCTTTTAAATTCTTGATTATGTAATGACCTGTCTTGCTAACCTGATAACTAGTTCTAATTGGTCTGGTATCAGTAACAGTTCTCTCTAGCAAACCAAGATTTGTTAATCCATTGAGTATTATGGTTACAGAAGCCCTGCTATCAACAATCTTTTTGTCAATTACATATCTCAATACCTCGTTGTAATGAACACTCTTTTTCTCATGGATATAGTTGAGAACTTCATAGAATCCCTTTTTAGACATCTTCCTGAGAAATACAAGAAAATCATGTCGTGGTATGTGACTCAATAACATGATGACGTTAGACTAGATCAAAAATTGTAAGCATAACGTATGTAAGCTAGCACTACATATCGTAGTCTACATCTTGAACAGGTATGTGAGTAAGAAAGCAAGGGATCCGGTGAGATGAACAAGAAATTAACTACACACTGCTTAGTATTGGGCGGTCTAATCATCATAAGTTTTTTGACGCTAGTTGTTAATGTTACACTTATTCCGTCGGCCTTTGCTGATACAACCGTTTCAATTACAGTAGGTTCTGGAAGTTCATCTATGTGTTCGACACACCTTACCTGCTATAATCCAGATACTGTTACTATACAACAAGGAGAAACTGTCACATGGATAAATCAAGATTCTGTAGGTCATATGATAATTAGTGGAAATTCTAATGATAAGCAAACAGGTACTGTTTTTCATAGTACTCTTATATCAAGTGGGGATAGTTTTGCATTTACTTTTTCACAAGCAGGGACATACAACTATTTTGACGTGCTTTCCTATTGGATGGCAGGTAAGATAATAGTCATACCATCATCTGTAACACAAACTAATTCAGAACCACAACCTGTTGAAAGTTCTCAAACTCAAACACCTACTCTATATGGGATTCCAAATTGGGTAAGAAATGTAGCAAAATGGTGGGGTGAAGGTCAGATAGGAGACTCGGACTTTATCAAAGGATTACAATATCTCATAGATCAGAAAATCCTAGTTGTTCAACAATCACAAAATCCGATTCAGAATAATGGAAATTTCAAGGTGGTTTTCCAAGATTCACGTAATTCAATGTTTCAAAAAATAGGACGAGGTTTAGAGCAATCAGGTCAAGGAACTGCTATGGAAAATAGTCTGAACAGCGTTTTCATTTTACCTAGTGACGTAACAGTTTCATTTGCTGACTGTGGGCAAGTAAACTCAATGTATAATTCTGATACAAAAACAATTACAATATGCTATGACCTAATTGCCTATTACATTGGTCTTTACAATGTACTCAGTCCTAATAACAGTACTCAAGCTACAACATATGCAGTAGATGCAACTCTATTTACTTTCTTTCATGAGTTAGGTCATGCTCTTATTGATGTGAATCATCTCCCAGCTACGGGTAAAGAAGAGGATGCAGTTGATCAGCTTTCCACCTTGATATTACTGCGAATGCCAGATAATCAGGATGATATTAAAGCAGTTGCAGCGTGGTTCCTCATACAGGGATTGCAACAAAACAATAATACCGCGATGCCTTTCTGGGATGAACATTCTTTTGATCTACAAAGATTTTACAATATTGCATGTCTTGCATATGGTAAAGACCCAATAAAGTACGGGTATTTTATAACTGATAAGATATTGCCTGCTGAGAGAGCAGTGAAATGTAGTTCAGAATATCAAAAAGTGTACTATAGCTGGAGTACATTGTTAAAACCATATCTGAAAACATCTCTTACTTCATGAAATTGATTCTTGTTCATGACCTATATGCTATAAAATTTGTTTGATGCAAACATTTTTAGCTCGATTTGTTCGTAAAATAACATGAGGTTATTCTGGAGAAAGGAAAGAGAAAACGAGAGAAATGAAGAAGATTCAAGAACAAATGAGGTTCATTTAACAACAAACGGGGTTCGTTCAAGGTCAAGTGAGGATATGACGCCATTAAGAGAGGACTCTTTGAGGTCAAAACAAGGTGCTTTGTACTGCGAGGAAGCTATAATGAAGGACAAAGAAAGGTTTGGCAGAGTTCGAAAGAGTTTGATGAACTATCTAAGGTCAGAATACGGCAACGAAGTGGCAACCAGAGCACTTTGGAGAGTCAACAAAAGAATGACTGAAGGGCATCTGGAAGGAATGAATTCCTAGTAATAAAAGAAGATGATACAAACCATCTTAACTTTATGACATGGAACTATTTATCATAGAAAATCATATTCACCTAATTGTCGTGGTTTACCAGATATCTCTAAGATTTTAAACATCTGAATTCTAATCTCTGAATATATTTTTGACACATCCAAAAATAGTTGAACTTTCTTATTTTTTGAAAATTTAGGATATTTCTCCTCCATTTCTTTTAGTTCTTTTGTCATGTCCTTAAGAAGTCCAAAAAAACTATCGAGATTTACTTTAACTGAACTATCTGGATCTCCTAGAGCGACAGTATAATGATATTGATTTCCAACTTTTTTCAAATATATCGCTCTTCGCTCAACCAACTCTTTCTTAGTACGTTCAAAAGTTTTCCCAGCCATGTGCTTTGGCACAACAAGTCTCTTCAATGCATTCTGATGAATATTAGGATGCAATTGGATTTCTTTGACAATTGCCATCTCTCTTTCCTTTGAGCCCTTTATCGCCTTTGCATTTTGTTGGTAGGTCATTTTCATAGGTCGTACTACTATTGGTAGGCCATTAATATATACGCAACATATACGATATCGTGACTAGCGAAAGTGTTGGTGTTAGCGCCAACCTGCAAGAACAATCCTCAGGAAACATGAAAAGGGTAAATACAACAAATTCTCTTGCTTTTTCAGATGAGGACCGCGAAGCTGTGCGGTCTGATGTGGGAAAAAAATTGACATACAAAGAGACATTCTATACAAAGACACAATCCATTCGAAAGAAACCGACAAAGAAAGCAAGACTGCTGGCAGAACCCGATGTAAAAAGATGGTACAATAACGTAGCAAGAGGAAGTCCTGTAACAGCTGAAATCAATCTAAGAAGACTTTCCAAATTCTGTGAGGACAATCAAATTGCACCATTACAGCTTGCAGAATTGGGAATAAAGAACATCAGGACAGTTACGGATCTAATTCAAGATCATATATCTTGGATGGAAAAACAAGGAAGAGCTCCGCAATACATCAAGGGAACCATAACTGCAGTAAAATCATGGCTACATCATTTTGATGTCTTCATAAAAAGGAGAATCAAAATAGCAAACGTAGACTCTACGCCAACACTGGAAAAAGAAAGAGTGCCAGAAGGGCAGGAACTTGCAGAACTTTTCAGCAGGGCAAATCTTAGAGCTGGTGCGGTAATGTCGTTGATTGGAAAAGCTGGACTAAGACCTGAAGTGCTGGCAAATCACAACGCAACAGACGGGTTGATGATAAAGGATCTACCAGATCTTGTCATCAAAGAAGGTCTAGCCATTTTCATCAGTAAACCGCCAAGAATAGCAGTAAGAAAAACGCTTTCTAAAGCAAACCACGAATACTTTACCTTCCTGACAGACTTTGGAACAAAGAGGTTGTTAGCCTACCTAAATGACAGGCTAGTTTCGGGAGAATCATTATTGCCTGAATCTCCAGTCATCGCACCATTCACAAGGTATGGTAGACATAGAGGAGAGAACATTGGTAAAAAGTTCGTAGAGACACTAACAATTCGCAGGGAAATCCAAAAAACAATGCGACCAAGATTTTTGTGGAGACCATATGTGCTTAGAGCTTTCTTTGACACGCAACTACTCATAGCAGAATCTCGCGGAAAGATAGCGCATGACTTTCGCGTATTCTTTATGGGACACAAGGGAAGCATGGAAGCAAAGTACACAACCAACAAGGGAATTCTTCCAGACTCACTCATTAGTGAAATGAAAAATGCATTTAGCAGAAGTGAAGAATTTCTTGACTTGGAAAAAGGTGAAGTTCAACCACAGGAAAAACAAAAAGAAATACCAACAGAGAAACTCCAGAATTTGACACAAGAAGAACTTGCACTGTTACAAAAACTGCTTGAAAAAATCAACAACAAAACAAATGCAAGTAACGAATCTCAACAAACAAAACAGAATATGTAGGACAGAATCAAATTGTTGTATATTTCGAATGGAAAATAGTTGACAAAATCACAGGACGCGTTAAAACAGATAAAGCGGGCCCGAAGGGCTTCGATCCCTTGACCACCGGATTAGAAGTCCGGTGCTCTGTCCAAGCTGAGCTACGGGCCCAAGGATTGGGCACTGGGCTACCATATTAAGGGTTTTTCACAGCCAATTTTTTTTGTTTAGGTCTCTTTCCATTTTGAAAAGAAACTGTTGCGAGTATCCTGCATATGAACCAAAATACTCCATGATTTTTTCATGAATGCTTTCATAATTTTTTTCCGTAAGGGATTTTTCTATCAAACCAGAAAATTTCTTTGAATAATATTTCTGGAGAATTCTCTGTGTCCACCTGTCTATTGGAAACGCCTCTAATTTTTCAAGCGAGAATAAAAGTATGCAATCTGCAACTTTGTTTCCAATCCCGTAGATCTCTTTTAGTTCTTGTTTTGCTGAATTGTAGTCTGTTTTTTTTAAAAAATCAAACTCAATTGCGCCAGAATTGACAGTCATTGCCGCCTTCTTTACGTATTTTGCTCTAAATCCAAGACCGCAAGAAAGCAAATCTTTCAGACTAGCTTTTGCAAGCTTATCAATATCAGGAAAAGTAAAAAATTCATGACCATCAAAATCTGCTTTCTTACCAAATTTTTGGCAAAGTCGTTTTAACATTTGTTTGATGTTTTGTATAGATGAATTTGATGAGCAAATAAAAGAGATATAGCATTGAAATGGATCTTGTCTGAGCAACCTTAGACCTGGAAAGTGTTTTACGGCAGATCTTACAAGACTATCTTTACTTATCTCACTTAGAATTTTTTTCATATTGTCATCTTGCCTGAAAAAATTACTAGCCTTTTTTTGTGATGAAGTTATATCAAAAGGATTTTGTTCTACTCTTAAAATCTCTGAACCATTTACCCCATACCATACTACATCAATTTTGTCCCAGAGAAAAACTTGACCGCTATTGATAGTGCTATCTATGTTTATTCTTGAAAATTCTTGCATCTTAAACGGTAATCTCATCGCCCAATTTTGGCGCTATGGCATCAAACCCAAACTTCTCATGAATCTCTTCTGCAAATTTAGTACATGAATCACTATCTCCATGAACAGTCAGAACTTTTGGATTTCCTTTAATTCGCTTCATCATATCAAAAAGACCTGTTCTATCTACATGTCCTGAAAACTCGAATTGTCTTATTTCAGCTTCAGCTTTTACATCTTTTCCTCTGATGTTTGCTTTTCCAGTTTCCAGTAACTTTCTACCAGGTGTTCCTTCTCCTTGGTATGATACAAGAGCTATTCCATTTTTTTTGTCAAGTGCAAGCTGTTGTAAATAATAAACTGCAGAACCGCCAACTAACATTCCAGCTGGAGAGATTACTACACATGGTTCTTTTAGAGCGCGCTTTCTTTCCTGCTCTCCTCTTATCCATTCCGCATGGTTAATTGAATCTGCAAATACCTTTGAATCGCGTAGATATTCTGGATACCGAAGCATTATTTCATTAACCTTGACTGCCATTCCATCCATGATCACTTTGTGCTTGAATTTGGCATTTTTTAGGACGCATGCAATTTCTTGTGATCTTTCTACAGAAAACGAAGGTACAAAAAGAGAACCCTTTCTATCTAAAACTTCGTAAGCAAACTCGATGAGTTTTTCCTCAGCCTGTTCTCGCGGCATCTGATCAGTCTGGGAATAGGTACTCTCTGTAATCATTAAATCAATTTCGCCAAAGTCAAGATCAGCTTCTCGTAACATTCTAGATCCTCGTGGATTTATGTCGCCAGTATAGAAGAGTCTCTTACCTCCTGATTCCACTATGACTGAACCACCACCAACAACATGTCCTGACTCGTGGAGTTCAAAGGAGGCATTGCCGCGAGTAATTTTTTGCTTGAACTCTATCTCTTTAGAATGCATAATCATATTGGAAACTTCAGGCATTCCAAATGGGAGTGTATTTTTTCCCAATCTTAACATGTCCTCGATCAAAAGTCTAGAGAGATCAAGTGTTGGTGCTGTTAAATAAACATCCATACCACCGTTTACAAAAAGTGACGGTACATTACCGGAGTGGTCAAGGTGTGCATGTGTGATGACTACCGCATTGATATCTCTGGGCTTTACATGCATTGGATACGCTGGTTCTTTTCCTAATGAAACCCCATAATCCAAAAGAAAATTAGCGCCGTCACAATTAACTTGAAATGCCGATCTACCTATCTCTTGGGCAGCCCCAAGTACTTTTACTTGCAAGAATTCAAAGTCTTCTCAAAGGACCTTTAAACCTTTAGCGTTTTTCAATCTGTCAATTATAATATCTGTATAATTTACAAAAGACTTAATTAGATCAAATAAAGATGATCTGACCATGGGTAGAACCTTTGAACAATGGTGGAATACCATCCCAAAAGACCTTCGAGACAAAGTTCGAAAGGGCGATGAGGGAAACAAACCATTACTAAACCAGATAAATTGGATTTGGGTTCATAATATGATGAATCAAAAGGGTGATCTAAATCCTTCTGCCGCTGAATTACTTGATTGGGTAACAAGCGGACAAATAGACGCAATGCGTCAAACCAAGAAGTAAAATAATCATTATACTTTCTTTTTTGTTTTTTATTTTCTATATTCCACCATGAAAAATTTCTATAACTCTGTTATGGATTTTGCAGATGGTTTAAATAGCAAACGGTGAAGATCAAAAACAGAATGCCAATAGCAATCATTCCAGACATAGATGAACAAAGATGTATAGGTTGTGCGCTTTGCGTAGAGATCTGTACTTCTCTTGGTCCAGACGTACTTCGTGTCAAGCCCGTTGAGGGTTGGAAGAGAGGTAAAGCATTTGTCTTTTATCCAGAAAGATGCATCTCAGACGGTGCATGCATCGGAGTTTGCCCAACAAAAGCAATCTTTTGGATGAGACCAATGAACTACACTGCTGGTCAACCAGTTCCTCTCCACAAGAACGGAGTATTCGTAAAAGGCTGGGCAGAAGACGCCGCACTATAAGCGGAATCTGTTCTCGCACTCTTTTTTATTATTTTTAAACACGATTAAGAAATTTTATTTTGATCTTTTTTGGAAGCATTTTTGCATAATGTTTTAGAAATTTATCATTTGCAATGTATGCTGTTTTAAAGCCGTTGTTTGTAAAGAATTTCTTCCAACTATCTGTAAACTCTGGAAATTCCTCTTCGCTAAATGATGCTCTTGGCATAACATAATGAGCGGCTGGATACATATCCGATATTTCAAGTGGGATTATTCCAAGGAAAGGATTGAATTGACAGAACTGAATATCTTCGTAATTTTTGGCAAATTTTTTTCTTAGCTTGTTATATTCTTCTGAAAGATAAAATGGTCGCATTGTTCCATCTGGTATTATTACTATCGTATCCTTGTTTGACTTGAAATTACGAACCGTTTTGTGAAATGCTGCTATTTCTGGGCGGTACTGGTCTTCCTTTGAATACAGAAAGATGGCTTTTTCTTTGAATCTTGGAGTCGTATCAGTAAAATACTGATGGTTTTCAGTAAAGACATCTATGGTTTCGAAAAGCTTGGGATGTGACCTGGCCTTTTTGAGAACATATTCCCACAGTCTTCCTTCATGGATGGTCTCCTTTACCCTGTCCACTTCAGCTTTTATTGCGTACAGATTGTGCAGTGCAATCTGGTTTGTTCTTTCTACGTTTTCAAGCGACTGGATCTCTCTTGGAGTATGTTTTGAACATACTTCACAATTACAAGAAAAGTATGCCATGTCCTCTAGTCTCATGGTGCTATCTTCCATAATGTACCTGCCGTGTTTTGCATAGAGCATATACGATGCAGAATCAAAAGTATCGCATCCTAAAGCAACCGCAAATGGAATTGTTAATGGATGACCGGCACCAAAAAGATGTAAAGGTATGGAATCAGGCATTTGTTTTTTAGCTGTGATTATCATATTTGCAAGAAGTTTGTACTCGTATGATTCCATGAATTCAACTGGACTGCCAAGAGCTAACATCTCAAACCCGTATTCTACCAGTGTCTTCGTTGATCTCTTTACCAGATCAAAGTGCTCTCCACCTTGGATTGGACCTAACCAGATCTGACCATTTTTTTCAGAATTGTCCAGAGTTTCTTTGGAAACTTTGAGTGTATGATCGACATAGAACTTGGCTTTTTTTTTCGAAAGACCATATCCTGTTGGTCTGTCAAGTGGAATTGCAAAATCGGTTCCTATTTTTTGTTCAAATGATGCCATGTCTTTGGGATTGACATCAACTTTTCCATACTCTAATACTTGGTAACCACCAGAATCTGTCATTATTGCACCATCATAATTTATGATGTCATGAATGCCGCGTTTTGCTGCTTCATCTCCGTAGTTGTTCATTGTGATGTAAGCATTTGTTATGACAAGATCAAAACCCATTTCTCTAATTTTTTTAGGGGGAATTGTCTGCTTTACTGGGTGAATCACTGGTACATACGCTGGCGTCTCAACTTTACCATGGTTTGTATGTAGTATTCCTATTCTTGCAGCAAGATCGCTCTTTTTAATCTCAAACATTTCTTATATCATCTGTGGAGCATTATTTGAAGTTAGTAGGGAAAGAACCGCTTCAAATCTCCTTTTTTTGAAATCAAGCCAAGCCAATCTACTTGGTCTTCTTGAAACTTGCCTTTTTCAAAAAACATCTCAATTCTTTTAACAACTTTGGAAACTGAACTGAGGCTGGTATCAATTTGATGTATCTTGGATGGACCGAATTTCTTTAAAGCATCATAGAACGTTATTCCTAAAATCTCACTACCTAAATTTTCTATTGTTTTTTGTTTCGAGTATTTTCTTTTTTTATAAACAGGAATTAACTTGTACGGATTTTTTCTTAGAACTATTACCATATTGACTTTATTTCTTGGTATTACATATGGTGCCAAATGTCCTACTATTAGAGAATGGTTTGTAATTTTTTTATCTAGAATTTTTTGCAAAGCTTTTGCATCAACATCTAGCGTTTCTTTTCCTCGTACAAATATGCCATTTTCTATAGCTACGTTGTTTATATCGATAAGTCCCAACTTTAGGTTTTTTGCAATCTGTTTTGCGACAGTGTGTTTTCCTACTCCAGGGTTTCCAGTTATTACTTTAGACAATACATACCATCAAATCAAATTGGATTAAACGATTTCTGCAATACTAATAAGAGTAAGCATTAGAAAGGCTGTCATGCAAATAGGATTGCTGGGCAAAACAAATGTTGGTAAATCTACCTTTTTTTCAGCTGCAACAGAAACTATTGCTCAGATTGGAAATTATCCGTTTACTACAATTGAACCAAACGTAGGAATTGCATATGTAAAGACAGAATGTGCATGCAAACATTTTGGAATTAATCATACACATCCTCTTTGTGTAGGTGGAACTCGATTCATTCCTGTTAAACTGATTGATGTAGCAGGTCTTGTTCCTGGTGCACATGAGGGTAAGGGACTGGGAAACAAATTTTTAGATGATGCAAGACAAGCCGAAGTTTTAATTCATGTGGTTGATGCTTCGGGCTCTACTGATATTCAAGGTCACTCTGTTCCTGCAGGGACACATGATCCACTTGAGGATGCAAAGTTTGTTGAAGAAGAGTTTGATCAGTGGATGAAACAAATCTTGCAGCGTGAATGGCAAAAGCTAACACGAGAAATGGAAAGCAAAGGTGCAAAGCTTGTGCAAGGAATTGCACAAAGATTCAGCGGACTTGGCATAAAAGAATACGACATAGAAGTTTTAATTCAGCATCTAAATCTACAAATGAAAAAACCGGCAGACTGGACTGAAAATGATCTATACACATTTGTAAAAGAATTAAGAAAAAAGACAAGACCGATGATAATAGCTGCAAACAAGGCAGATCTGTGTCATGATCTGACTATTGTTGATAAGCTAAAAACACATGGACAAGTAATTGCATGTAGTGCAGAAACAGAACTGCTTCTAAAAAAGGCATCAAAGAGTGGCCTTATTGATTATTCTCCAGGAGAAAAAAGTTTCAAAACTAAAGATGGGATTAGTCTAAATCCACAACAACAAAAGGCACTTGATCTTGCAAACAAGGTGATTACTAAAATTGGAACAACCGGTGTGCAACAAATCTTAAATGCTGCATGCTTTGACCTTCTCAAACTAATTGCTGTATATCCTGTTGAGGATGAAACCAAACTCTCAAACAAAAATGGCGAAGTATTACCAGATGCGCGGCTACTATTTCCAGGTTCTACAGCAAAAGACTTGGCACAGACAGTGCATGCTGACTTGGCAAGGGGGTTTCTGCACGCAGTAGACGCAAAAACAAAACAAAGGATAGGAGCACAGCATCAATTAAAAAATGGTGACGTCATAAAAATAGTGTCAACTTTGAGCAGGGGATAAAATGTTAGGTCTTGGAATTGAAAGCACCGCACATACATTTTCATGTGCAATATTAGAAAAAAAAGGAAAGAAGGGAAAAATTCTTTCAGACATTAGAAAAATCTATCGACCTCCTGATGGCGAGGGGATTCATCCACGTGAAGCTTCACGTCATCATGCTGAAAATTCGCCCGAAGTTCTCTCAGAATGCTTGAAAAAAGCTGGCGTAAAAATGACTGACCTTGATATTATTTCATACGCAGCAGGACCTGGACTGGGACCTTGTCTGAGAATTGGTGCAGTTGTTGCAAGATCATTGGCATCATATTATAAAATTCCAATATATCCAGTGAACCATGCATTAGGCCATATTGAACTTGGAAAAATGTTAACTGGCGCAAAAGATCCTCTAGTGTTACTTGTTTCTGGAGGGCACACCATGATCCTGGCATTTTTATCAAAAAAGTGGAGAGTCTTTGGAGAAACCTTGGACATTACACTGGGACAGCTCTTAGATCAAATTGGAAGATCAGCTGGATTTGCATCCCCATGTGGCACAAAAATTGAAGAGCTTGCATCAAAATCAACCAATTATGTCAACCTTCCATACGTGGTAAAAGGAAATGACGTTTCATTTTCCGGTCTCCTTTCTGCAACAAAGCAAATAATTCCAAAGGGTTTGGAGGATGCATGTTTTTCATTACAAGAAACTGCATTTGCAATGATTGGCGAAGCTACAGAACGCGCACTTTCATTTACAGGCAAAAAGGAATTATTGATAGTAGGCGGTGTTGCTGCAAACAAAAGACTATCAGAAATTCTTCAAAGCGTTTGCAAAAGACACAACTGCAAGTTTTTTGTTTCTCCAAGAGAATATGCCGGTGACTGTGGCTCTCAAATTTCTTGGACAGGTTTACTGGAATCTTCTACAAAACAAGGTGTCCCAATAGAGGAAACTTTTGTGAGACAATCTTGGAGACTGGACACTGTAGAGGTAATGTACTAGCTTTTTTGTGCTGATATGGCGTCTTCTATTGTCTTGAGCCATTTGCCTGTGTTGAATACGCCAAATTTGTACGTCTTTTCGCCCTGATCTATCTTTACTTTAATTCTGACTTTTTTTATTAGCCAGCCCTCTTTGCCAACCTCAACAATCTGGTTTAGTTTGACATCAAGAACTGTATCGCCAATCTTTTTTGAAAAATCTGCTATTCTACCTTTTGTCTTATCAAAAGCAATTCGCATATTTGTTAGTGTCAAAACTCCAATACCTAGTGAATCTTCGGAACAGTCTTCTTGCATTATTCTCTTTTCCGAATCTTCCATGATGGTATGATCTCTATCTACATGTTATAACTCTATTTTCTGCTAAAGAGAAAGGATTGTCATTTAAATTACGTTTTAAGTTAGTATACAAGCTATTGAAATTGTTAAAAAAAGGTGCAGAGGCTGACATTTATCTCACATTGTGGGATGGAAAGAAAGCAATTTTAAAAATTAGACAAAAAAAAGATTACCGCAATGAGATACTTGACAAAAGAATACGGATGCAAAGGACAGTACGCGAATCTGAAATAATTTCTGACATTAAATCATTTGGAGTTCGTTCACCGCTTGTATATTTTGTTGACCCAAAAAAATGTGAAATCTACATTCAGTATGTTGATGGAACTTCAGTTAAAGATCTCTCAAATCCTAAAATAATTAAAACATGTGAAGAAATAGGAAAGATTGTGGGGTTGTTGCACAAAAATGGAATCATGCACGGAGATCTTACCACATCAAACTTTATTGTACAAAAAGGCAAAGTCTTTGTCATTGATTTTGGGCTTGCACAAAGAACAGATAAGACGGAAGATCATGCAATAGATCTGAGATTGTTCAAAGAAATTCTAAACAGTGCACATGCTCATATTATGGAAAAAGCTTGGATCTCGTTCCTTAAAGGGTATAAAAAAATAGTTGGCATTTCAAGACATAATCGTGTTCTAATACAGGTATCTGTCATAGAAAGCCGAGGAAGATACGCTAACGTTGTCTAATGTTTTATTCGCGTCTTCAAATGAAAACAAGTACAAAGAAGCAAAAGCGATCCTATCAAAATTTGACATAAACCTAGACTTTTTCAAGTGTCATCTAGAAGAAATTCAGGCAGATACCTTAGAAGAAATAGCATTACACAAAGTAACTCAAGCGTTTTCACAATGCTCAAAGCCAGTAATAGTAGAAGATGATGGGCTTTTTATTGAATCATTAAATGGTTTTCCTGGTCCTTACTCGGCTTTTGCGTTTAAGACAATTGGAAACAAGGGAATTTTAAATTTATTAAAAGCAAAAAGAAATGCAAAATTTCAATCTGTCATAGCGTACTGTGAAAGAAACAATGACGTGATGCTTTTCAAGGCTGCAGTAGACGGAAAGATTTCAAGAAAACTGATGGGTACCAAATGGGGCTATGATCCTATCTTTATTCCAGCAGGTCAAAACAAAACATATGCCCAATTAAGAGACAAAAATTTGGTTTCACACAGATATCTTGCACTACGAAAATTTGCTATGTGGCATTTGCATGGGCAGCAATCCAGCGGTCGATGATCCTGTTTTGATTCTGTAGTACTACAATTCTGGAAATTGCACTCTCATCCATTACTGAATAAATCTCACTTTGTTTTACAACCTCATCTGCGAAATGTCTTACTTCGGACATTTCTAATGAGTTTGAATATTCCAGTCTGTTTGTAGAGCGTCCTACATGCATGTAGGATTTTGCTTCAATAAAATGAACATTGGCACACTTGAACATCTGGGAAAACTTTGGAATCAATTCATCACTAGTGTTGTAATCTTTGATCAAAGTGATCCTAAGTACTGTCCTTGTGTTTAGCTTTGAAAGCATTTCAAGGCTGGTATTCCATCTTTTCCACGCATCACTGTATCTTGGTTTGTTTATTTTTTGGAATGTTTCTTCATCTGGGGCATTTGTAGAAAGATACAGCTGCGTTGGTAATGCATCTTCATCTTGCAATCTCTGTATCATGTCTGGCTCTTGGCCGTTTGTTACAAGAAAAATTGATTTAGTTTCAGGAAAAGTCTTTAGATATTTTATCAGCTGGGGAAGCTGTGGATACATTGTTGGCTCTCCAGATAGGGAAATGGCATAGTGATTTGGAAGCAATGACTCGTCAAGCTTTTTTCTGTCCTGTCGTGGGTCGCCATAATGGCCCATGATCAACTTTCTTCTCTCTTCCATCAGATTGGTGACAATCTCTTCCGGTGTTGCTACTTTGTCTGGTGGCATTTGCATAGAACTGTAAAACTCCATTGGTCTCCAGCAGTATACGCATCTGTTCTCACAATACATTCCGGCTGGAGAGAACTCCATGCACCTGTGGGTTGTTATTCCATAAAATTTCATTTTGTAACAATCACCCTCACCTTTGAATGATTTTTTTGTCCAATGACACAGCTCTACTGTAGAATGGTCAGAGACTCCATACTTTGCCTTTTTTAGCTGGCTTGTTATCTTTGGTGTAATCTGTATTATTTCATTATTGGATTCGACAGTCTCGCCAGAGCAGCTCATGGTTTTCCTTCTTCTTAGTTTTAATTAAATCTACAGATAATGCTTGAAATTTTTTAACATGTGTATTGGTTTACAGGCACGGATTGTTTGATACTGGAATACATAGAATTTTCTGCAAATAAATCATGCCATAAAATACTAGTGCAGCGCTTATTCCCATTGCAACATACCACTTTACACCTTTTAGCATAATTTGAAATATTTTTCAAGTCATAAATAAACCTACAGCTGATTGTCGAGTTTGATTAGATATCAAAATTCTTACATCAAATTTATAAAATTTTATTGGAATATTTTTTAAAATGTTCCAAATTGATAATTTATAATAAAACAAAATTTCATGAACAGACAATTTGCATAACTATCTTATATTGCAGGTAAAATACCTCTAGACATGGAAGCCGCAAGGATAGTTAAGATAAACGAACCCTTGGAAGTTCAAAAACTTGAAACTCCAAAACCAAAAGGCTCTCAAGTTTTAATCAAAGTTCAATCTGCAGGTGTTTGTCACAGCGATATTCACCTCTGGGAGGGAGGATATCAGGGCGTTGGGGGTCAATTTATGAAAACAACTGATAGGGGAGTAAAATATCCATTGACTCCTGGACACGAGATTGCAGGAGTGGTAGATACCATAGGTGAAGATGTAGAGGGATTTGCAAAAAATGACAAAGTTCTAGTTTTTCCTTGGATAGGAGAAGGTCTATGTCCTGCCTGTAGAGTAGGAGAAGAAAATTTATGTGATAAACCTAGGTCGCTAGGAGTTTACAATGACGGCGGTTATGCAGAATACGTACTTGTACCAAGTTACAAATATCTTGCAAAAATTGGAGACATGGATACTGATACTAGTGCGCCCTTGTCATGCTCCGCACTAACAGCATATGGTGCAGTAAAGAACGCCTGCATAAAACCATCAGATAATGTTGTTATCGTTGGTGCCGGCGGATTAGGTTTGATGGCAATGCAGCTTTCAAAAGCTGTCACTGGTGCAAGAATCATTGCTATGGATGTAAATGATGATAAATTACAAGTTGCAAAACAAAGTGGAGCAGATCTTGTTATTAATTCAAAGAAAGAAGATGTGGTAAAAGCTGTCATGGAATTAACTGGCAATCTTGGTGCTGATGCTGTAATTGATTTTGTCAATGCAACCAACACCGTGGAAATAGATATGCAAATACTTCGACGAAGAGCTAGAGTAGTCCTTGTAGGACTTTTTGGCGGAGCATTACAGCTAAATTTAGTTACAATGCCAACTAGAGCATACAAGCTGATTGGCTCATACACTGGTTCCATGACTGATATGATTGAATTAATCTCTCTTGCAAATAGAGGTGTGATTAAACCTCTTGTTTCAAATCGATTCAAGCTTAATCAGGCCACAGAAGCATTGACAATGCTAAAAGCAGGCAAGATAATAGGTAGAGGAATAATAAACCCCTGAGTTTTCGTTTTTTGATTTTTACTTACGCAACAGACAAATTCTAACTGCATCAGTTAAGATTAATACTGGACTGGAAAGGAACGTTCTTTGTGGCCCTTGTAGTACAGTGGCCAGTATAGGGGACTGTGGATCCCCGGACAGGGGTTCGATTCCCCTCAAGGGCCTTTTTATTTTAAAATATTCCGAACTTGCTTGATTCCATCTCTTCTTTGATGGCTAGCTTGACCTTCAGGTCCTTCTGAGTGACTTTCTCTGTAAGCCAAGTCAAAAATTTCTTCTCAAGGCCGTTTCCCTTGATTCTCTCAAAATCAGAGCCTAGCTGGTCTGAAAGCCTTCTTACTAGTGATTTATTGACACAAACCACGTAAAAGTGCCAGCCAAAGGCAAATTCAGAATCAGTGACAATAAACTCATTTTCCCCATGCACCATCTGCTCCAGATTACTCAACGTAGAAATTATTGCCTTGCTGGTATGATAGTAATCAATTGCAGACACATTGATGTTTATTCTCTCGTCCAACATTATCCATACGTCAATTCCAGATAAAAGCCTGACTGATTATTTGTTCATCTAGTCTTTATTTAACAAATATTCTACATCTATGTTAAAGTACGTCCGTAGCAGACTGATGTAGTTTTTTATGGGTACAGGTATTTCATGTCCGCACGCAACTCCAAGATTTTTTGCATTTATCCATATGACAAGGGACTGTAGTATGGTAAGAAAGCGATCGTTACCAGCATCTGGCAAGCCTACTGCTCTGGTATATCTTTCAGCAAACTCCCATGCAACTACAAAATCTATACAGTCTGTTCCAAATACAGAAAGAAGCTGCTCTTGCAGACTGGATGCTTTTTTAAAAGGAACCATATTCAAAATGTAAGGAAAATCTACCCTGTCTGGTATAGTACCTGGAAGCGGGCCCCAAATCGTTATTATTCTGCACCCTTCTTTCAGATTGGAAAATTTTGGCATCATTTTCTCAATTATGTTTTGATCTGAAAACCAAAAAAGAATTACAGTTGCATCACTAATATCTGATTCTAAAATATCCTGACATTGTAAAATTCCATTTAAAATTTTCTTTTCTTCTAGCAATTTTTTTGCAAAAGAATTTTTTTCTTTGTCATTGTCTATCCCTACAGCCTTTTTTACACAAAATTCTTCCAAGGCAATTGCTATTCCCTTTCCATTTCCGCATCCAAGATGATAAAACACATCATCTTTGTTTAATTGAACAAACCGAAATATCTCTCTGAAAGCATTATCTGGAAGCTGCACATCCTGACCTGAGATGATTGATTGCGGAAGAGACGCTAGATAATCTTCTATTTTCACAAGTAATCAAGCTATTTTACTAAATTTATTCCCTTATTCTCTCAAGTGCCGAAACAGATTGCCATAGTGTTACCCGTACAAAGGATGGCATGTTAGGATCCTGTGTTATGTCATCAAGCGTACTTATGGCATTTGAAGCCCTTACAGCAACTGCATATTCTTCTTTTTTGAGCTCAATAATCAGCTCGCTTATGGTTTTTTTGATATTTTTTGGAGTAGACGGATTTGAAACTATGTCATCAAGCATAGTAATGGCTGCGTTTAGTGTTTCTGTGTTTTGAGCTTTGTCGACCATTGTACATCAACGCTAACCTAATTGAGTTGATTTTATAAAGTTTGCACTTAGAGCTCTAAGAACACATTTTCAGATTCTACTACTACTTTGTATGAATTCAAATCTTTTATTTTTGCTGGAAATGCGTGAAGCTTGCCTACTTTACAATCAAACTTTGCTCCATGCCAGCCACATGTCAATATAGAGCCTTCCAAAGTTCCTTCTGAAAGACTTGCACCAGCATGTGTACAGGTATCATCCATGGCGTAAAAATTACCATCTACATTTACTACAAGTATCTCTTTTCCATCTGCAGTAACTTTCTGCATCTTGCCAGCTGGAATGTCAGATGCCTTGCCAACGATTATTTTTCCCATACTGGTTTCGAGTTTTCAACTCAATTAATGTTTTTTGTATATTGAGAGAGTTCTAAACGAATTTTACAGTGTTTTCAAGTTTGCCAAGGCCTTCAATTTCCATTTCTATCTTATCTCCGTCTTTCAAAAATACCGCGTCTGGTTTGTTTAACATGACTCCTGCAGGTGTTCCTGTAGATATGATATCGCCTTTTTCCAGAGTCATAACTTTGCTTAGCATGGAAACAACGGAATAAACTCCCAAGAACATGTTTGAAGTCGAGGAATTTTGTCTTACTATACCGTTTACCTTTGTTACCATTTTCAGATTTTGTGGATTGGGTACCTCATCTGCAGTAGTAATCCATGGCCCGCATGGGGCAAATGTGTCAAATCCCTTTGCACGGGTAAATTGTTTATCTTTTGCCTGAATGTCCCGAGCAGAAGCATCATTTAAAATCATGTACCCAAAAATTGCACTCTTGGCTTGTTCCTCTGTGATATTTTTGTAATCTTTTCCTATGATTAGTGCCAGTTCTATCTCATAATCAAGCTTTGAGACAAATGAGGGGCAGATTATTTCAGAAGTAGCTCCATTGAGTGTGGATCTTGGTTTTATTATTATTGCAGGCTCGTCTGGTGGGATGAGGTTTTGTTCCTTGGCATGATCTTTGTAGTTAAATGCAAGACAAATAATCTTGGAAGGATTTGGTATTGGTGCAAGAAACTTTACATCTGAAATGTTTTCTGTGAAGTTTAATTTTGGAATTTTAGGTTTTACTTCATCATACCACCCATCAAAAAGAAAGTCCTTGATGTTTTGTGGTATAGGAATTCCTGTCTGAGCTGTAATTCCTTCTTTTGTGATCACACTCTTATCATTTACAAAACCGTATGTTTCCATATTGTTTGCTAACAACCTTGCAATTTTCATTTTTTTTCACTTGTGAGTATAGATTGCTTGCATAGCAGAATCTTTTCTGCAATAACCAAATCTGACAAATTGAATTTCCGAACCCTCATTTAATTCTAAGTAGTGATTTTCCGTATAAGCTTGTAGAGTTTCAAGACTGTCCTCGTTGAATTTTTCATTTACAAAGAGAGTTTTTGGTATCAGAATGTTTAGTTTTGTTGCACTTTTTTGTGGAATCCACTGAATCTTTGGCAATTCTGCCTTGAAATCATCACCCGAATACTCTGCTTCCATTTCTGATCCTGCCTTTGTTATTTTTACATTATAAAGTTCAATCAACCTAACTTGATCTCCCACCTTGAGAGTTTTTGCATCAGCTCCAGAGATGTAAAAATTACCGTCAATTTCCACATGCCTCTTACCCATCTCGCTTCTTTGCGGATGGTTGGGGAGTTCAACCTGTGTAATCTTGTTGTTCTTTATTGTGATTTTTACAGGCTCTGTTACCATAAACAGTCTGATGCTTGTTGCATCAATTATTTTTCGGTTAAATGATTCTAGTGTGTCAAATGGGGCAAGTGTATCTGACTTTGTAAAGCTCAGTGAGAGAACAAATTTTCTGATTGCCTCTGGAACTATTCCCCTTCTGCGCATTGCCTCTAGTGTAGGCAGTCTTGGATCGTCATATCCTGATACTTTACCTTCTTGAACCAATGGCTTTAGGATTCTTTTTGAGACAGGCATGCCTTCAAACTCTAGTCTTGAAAATTCAAGCATCTTTGGCTTTCTCATTCCAAGCTTGTCCAAAATAGCATGGTAGAGCTCATTTCGAAGCTCATACTCTTTTGTCCTAAATGCATGAGTTACTCCGTCTATGCTGTCTTCTATGGCAACTGCAAAGTCATAGTTTGGCCAGACTCTGTATTTGTCAATAAGCAATGGGTGAATTTCATCTATTATCCTAAACATTGCTGGGTCGCGCATTACTGTATTTTCAGATTGCATGTCACCGCGGAATCTTACAATTGCTTCTCCAGGTTTGTATTTCTCAAACATGTCGTGCCATCTTTTGATATTTTGATCATGATCTCCTGCGCGACATTTGCAAGATTTCATCTCTCTTCGGTTCTTGCTTATTGCTTCTTTATCACAGGTGCAAACATATGCGTTACCTGCTTCAATCATCTCCAATCCTTTTTTGTAGATTAATTCCATATCGTCTGAAGTATTCTTGATTCGATCATATTTCACTCCAAGCCAGTCAAGCCCAACTTTTATCGCAGCATAATATTCCAGTCTCTCATTTCCGGGATTCGTATCATCAAATCGCAGTATTAGTTTACCACCATACATCTTTGCATATTCTTCATCAATGATGGCAGCTTTTGCATGACCAATATGTGGATAACCGTTTGGTTCTGGAGGAAATCTTGTTACCACTTTTCCCTGTTCTGCACCTTCAAGTGGTGGCAATCCAACTCTTTCCTGTTTTGGTTTTACCACCAGTAATTCTGGAAAACTGCTTTCAAGCTCAGATTTTTGTTCAGCTAACGAAATCTTGTTGATGTCTGAAACAATTTCTGAAATTAACGGCATTATCTCCTTTGCCTTGGTTCTCAGATCTGGTCTTGAACCAAGTATTTTTGATATTACTGAATCGTTACGAGTTTTTCCCTCATGTTCTGAAGCATTTTGTAAAGCTATTCCCCTGATAGCCTTCTTGACATCATCTTCCAATTACTGACTCCTCTCTACTACAAAATCTAAAAGAGACAAGAGCTCACTTTTTGCTGAACCTTTGTAGCTCGATAATGACTTTTTTGCTGCATTAGAATACTGTAGCGCCTTTTTCCTAACTGTATTTTCTATTCCCATAGACGAAATTATTTTTACTGCATTTTCCAATTCTTTTTTTGATATGGTGGAATTTCCAAATGCATTTAGAATTGCTTGCTTTTTCTGACCGCTTGCTTTGTTTATTGCAAGAAGGATGGGAAGTGATTTTTTACCTTCACGCAAATCGTTTCCAACAGGTTTTTTTGTAACTTTTGGATCCCCGATTATGCCAATTAAATCATCAACTATTTGAAATGCTACGCCTAGATTTATTCCAAAAGAAGAAAGATTTGCAACGTCCTTGCTTTTCGTATTTGCACTAATTGCTCCCATGGCGCACGCGGCAGCAAATAGAGCAGATGTCTTTTTTTCTATCATTTCGATGTATTGTTTTTCTGTAGGAATTTTTTTCGACTGTGCCATCATTATATCAAGTGCCTGACCTTCACATACTTCGCTGCACGCCTTAGCAAGATTGGAAACTAGTCCAAGACGCACGTCCTTTGGCATCTTGGTATCACGTGAAATGGTTTCAAATGCTTTTGAGAACAAGACATCTCCAGCCAAGATGCCAATCGGTATTCCAAACTTAGTGTGTGTTGTGGGCACACCATGTCGCATCTCATCATTATCCATGATATCATCATGAATTAGTGTGAAATTGTGAACCATTTCTATTGCCGCGGCTGCAGGCAATGCTTGTTTTATAGTGCCACCAAGAATTTCACAGCTCTTTATGACCATGAATGGTCGTAATCTCTTTCCCCCATGTTTTATGAGGTATAAGGCTGCTTCGTAGATCTCTTCTGGATTGCCATGAAGATTTGAGAGAAGAAACGAATTTACTTTTTTTGCATTTTTTGATATGGAATTAAATGACATTATTTTTTGAGCTCCCATTTGTTGTCAGGAAAATGATGCTTGAGTGGTTTTTCAAGAATTTGCTTGACATCATTTCTAACCCACTTGTTCAAAATTGAATTGTGTTGCGGTAGAATGTCTTTTTTGGATTCTGACAAAAAATACAATGCAACAATCATCCATGGGCAGTAGATCTGTGGAGATTTTTTAATATCATTTAGAAGATCATCTAACGTATTCCATTTTATATCGTTGATTTCTTCTTTTACTAATTTTATTTTTGTAGGATCATCAACTATGCCAATCAAAGTTCCACATACTTCGTTTTCAGAACCAACGTCCTTGTATGGAACATGGTATTCAAATTTGAACAAGTAATCAAGCTTACAAGATATTCCCAATTCCTCTGGTAGCCTTCTTTCTGCAGACGAAACGTACGTCTCTGATTGTCTTGGGTGACTTGCTACAGTTCCATCCCAGTCACCTGGCCATAGCATCTTGTCCATGCTGCGTTGTGTTAGAAGCATCTTTCCTTCTTTGTTAAACAAAAGAATTGTAAAAGCCCGATGTAACTTGCCGTTTGGCAAATGGCATTTTACCTTTTCCTCAGTTCCTATTGGTTTGTCATTACTGTCTACCAGAATCAAATATTCCATGTCTGCCCTTTTATCCTCTGAATACAGTTCCTTCAAATTTTTTACCTTTTATAGCGTTTACAATTCTCTCAGGTTTGTTACCGTTTACCAAAAACACCTTAACTCCACCCTTTGAGATCATAGTGGCCTCTTTTATTTTACGAGCCATGCCTCCAGTCACGTCCATTCCTACCTTTGAAATGGCCGTCTTCTGACCCTTTATCTCGTGTAGGAGCTTTTTTGTTTTCATGTCAGAATATACCCCATCTACATTTAACACAAAAATTGCCAACCTTGGTTTTAGAACTTTTGCTAAGATTCCCATAATTCTGTCTCCAGATAAAATATAGAATTTGTTTTGACCATGCCATAATACATCCCCATATGATACCGGAACAAGTCCGTCTTTGGCAATTCTTGAAATTTCTTTTACCTTTTTAGTGATAGCTTTATCACCAAACATAAAATCAGTTGGAGGTAGGCAGTAAGGATTTAGTTTATTTTTTAAAAACGAATCCAGGATTATCTTGTTCAATTCTATCATGGAATTTTTTACTACTGCTACACCCTTTTTACTATATTTTGCAGGTTTTGTGTGCATGTCATACCTTACGGACCAATAGTGACCAAATGATCCTCCACCATGCACTATGATTATAGGCTCTCTTACTTTTTTTAATTGAATGGCAATCTTGTTTATTGCCGAAATGTTAGGAGTCAGAGGCTTTTGCTTATTGGTTATAACAGAACCTCCAAGCTTTATCAAAATCATATTTTTTTCAGCAATTCTCTCGGTTTAAAAAGTATCTATCTAAAAGAAAACCAAAATTTCATCCCTAGGCACAAGCATGAGCAAAGCAAACCCAAAAAAGATGTTTCAAGTTTCTATCGCCTTTACAAAATCGTCAAAATACTCATTAATGATTTTTCTGATCTTATTTGTTGAAAAAATACTGGCGAATCTAAGAAGACCTCTTAATTTCAAGTCAATATCAATTGTGATTCTGGTACCTCCTGGCACGCTTTCATATTTTTTTGTAAAGTGGCTGCCCCTGGCATCTCCGGACAGAACAAAAGTTTCATGAATTTCAGGCGATTTTATCACATTTTTAGTCATGACCGCAAATTCTCTACCTGCTATTTTTCCATGAATTTCAACTACAGAAGTAAACTCGCGAACTGAGCGTATTCTGATTAGTTTGAAGTATTGTGGTAGCTTTTGTGTAAAACTTTCAAAATCAGTTCCTGCTTTGAATGCATTCTCCCTTTCTACATTGATAATCTTTACAAGTTGTATTTTTTGCAATTTTATTCCTAAGTATTTGCAAGTCCATTAAAATCGATTTTAGCAGAAAAACATTCGCTATGGGCTTTTAGATTAGATAGAGTTTTTTCAAGATTAGACTTGTCCACAAGTGCAATTATGCATCCTCCTCCACCAGCACCAGTTATTTTTGCACCAAACGAAGTTTTTTTGGATTCTCTTATCAAAAGTGTAAGCTTTTCAGTAGAGATGTTTATTCTTTCTAGCAAATCCTGATTCTTTGACATTAGCAAGCCAAGTGATTCCAGATCATTTTTTTCTAAAGACACAAGAGCATTTTGAATTAGGATTGATTCCTGATCACAAAATGAAGCAAACAAGTCTTCGTTATTTTCTCGGAATCTTCTTACGTTTTCAACAACCTCACTAGTAAAATGCGCCTGTTTTGAATTTGCAATTACAAGATCAAAATTGGCTTTTGAATTGATTTTCTTAAAACCGTTTTTCATATCGTATTCCATCAGCCCCCCAAAAGTACAGACAGAACAGTCTGCACCTGACGTATTTTCAAATATGGTACGTTCCGCTTCTATTGCAATTTTCAAAATTTCCTCTTTTGGCAGCTTTTCAAATAATCCCATAACTGATGCCGCAACTGCAACACAACAAGCAGATGAGGAGCCAAGACCAATGCCTGCAGGAATCTCAGAGTCTATCTTTATCTCAATTCCTACATTTTTTCCCGATTTTTCTATTGCTTTTTTTGCAATATACAAAAATGGTTTCATTACATCCATAGATCTGTCCGGCGTTGATAGTGAATCTGTACTTATTTCCACATTACCAATATTGGATTTTATCTTGATCTTTTTTTCATCAATTATTTGTGATGTAGCTGTAATTCGCTTATCAATTGAGCAAAGTATCGCTTTTATGCCGTACACCACAAAATGCTCGCCAAATAAAATGACCTTTCCAGGTGCTGAAGCAACAGATTTCATGAAAACACAATCGATGCATATCCTACCACGGAACTCTTGTCGCCTGTTACATCACCGCTTGTAGCATACTTTAGCAACCTTCCTTCTTTTGCTCCAAGCTCCTTGCAGGCCATCATGGTAGACGCGATCGCTCCATATCCGCATGCGCTAACTTGTTTTTCTTGTAAAACTCTGTAAAATTCATCTAAATCTAAATTTAAGATTGGTTCGATTAGGGCAGAGTCCTGCTTGTGGGCAAAATTGTTTTCTTCATAATGTGTAAAATCAGAGGAACCAACAACCATAGTTTTTCGCATCTTTGCAATCTTTGCTATTGCAGAGCCGACCTTTTTAGCAGTTTGGTAGTCTTGATTTATCAAAATTATGGGAAGTATCTTGAATTTATGAGAATAAATTTCTTGAAGCATTGGTATCTGGACCTCTAAACTATGATCCCTTGTATGGGAAAAAAAATCCAACTCGATGTCTCTGAAAATTTTGTTTATCTCCACGGCACATTCAGAGTCAACTTCTACTTCGCCAAGAGGGGTTTTCCACATACCTTCCTTCATCACTGCAACATTACAGCCGATTCCATAATGGTTTGGGCCGGTAATTATGACAAGTTCAGGTCTTTGTGATGATATAGAGTAAAAAGAATTTGTTGCTACTGGACCAGAATATGCGTAACCTGCATGTGGAGAAATGACGCCAAGAATTTTTTCATTGTCTGATGTTGGAGGGATTTTCCCCGGTCCAAAAGGATGCAAAAAACAATCATGTATAACAGTTTTTAACTCGTTTTTTTCTTTTGGATAGAACATGCCAGCAACAGCTGGTGTTCTTACCTGCATTACTTTATTGCCTCGGAGCTCTACCGAATCTTGGTGCAGGTTTTTCTGATTCTGCTTCCAGCTCTTCTTCTGTAATTTTGGTCTCAAAGTCATCAATTTCATATTTCATTGATTCATTTGCTTTAAGCTGGCCTTTTTGCAAAAGTATCTCTCTTGACAAAAGCCAGTATATTGCAGCTAAAGATTTTCTTCCTCTGTTGTTTGCTGGAATAATAAGATCAATCTTGGATGTTATATTGTCTGTGTTTGAAATACCGATTACTGGAATTCCTGCATTTGTTGCTTCAAGTATAGCTTGCTCATCAGTTTGCGGATCAGAAATTAACATTAATTGTGGTTCTATGTAATATGGTAATAGTGGATTTGTCAGAGTTCCTGGCATGAATCTTCCAAGCATTGGCGTAGCGCCAGTTATCTCACAGAATTTTTCTATTGGAGTTGTTGCATATTCTCTTCCAGAACATACTATCACTCTTGAAATCTCTGCTCTGTTTATGAATTTGGCAGCAGTTTGAATTCTTGCCAGTGTTTTCTTACTATCAATAATGTAAAGTCCTTCATTAGTAGCCTTTGTAATAAATGGAACCATGAATTTTGTTTTAACTTGAGTTCCTACCCTTATGCCAGTCGATAGAACGTATTTTTCCATATGTTCAAATTCTTCTTGCTTACTCATGTTGTGTTTTTAAATCTCTGCCATTCCATGTATTAAATCATACTCTGCGATACGAAGCAATTCATTGAGCTTTGCAACTCTTTCGCCTCCAACTACACCAACTTTTAACATCTTTGATTTTGTTGCAATTCCTATGTGTGTTATATGTGAATCTATAGATTCTCCCGATCTATGCGACGTGATCAGTTTAATCTTGTTTTTATGAGCTTCCTTTGCAAATTCAAGTGCATCATAAAGACTTCCCGCCTGATTCACCTTCAAGATTGCGGCATTACATGCCTTTAATTTTGCAGCTTTTTTGAGAATTTCCGTATTTGTGACAACCAAATCATCACCAGTTATCAAAACTTTAGGAAACTTGGAGGTCAGAATTGCCATTTCTTCAAAGGCTTCTTCATGAACTGCATCTTCAGCATAAACAAGTTTGTATTTTTTTATTATTTCTGAGACAAATTCTATTTGCTCTTCAGGAGTGTTTTCAAAACCTTCTCTATCATAAACATATTTCTTTTTCTTTTCATTCCATTGAGTAGATGATGCAAAATCTACACCAAGTGCAACCTCTTTTCCTAAAGTATATCCCAATCTTTCGCAAGTCTTTGCAGAAAGTTCTAGTGCTTTTTGATTGTCTAGTTTAGGTGCCCATCCGCCTTCATCGCCCCGTCCATTAGTAAATTGAGGATCATTTTTTTGAAGAATTTTCTTTAGTTCTTTGTGTACTGCAAAGTTTACCTCTATTGCATCATTTACCGTCTTTGAACCCTTGGCACAGATCAAAATCTCTTGAATATCTGGAGTTCCAGGACCAGCATGTGCCCCACCACCTAAAATATTTCCTAGTGGAAAAGGAAATCTCAAATCAGTATCCTTTGCTAATAATTTGAATAGTGGTATGCTAAGGGCTTTTGCTGCTGAATCTACAGCTGCAATGGTAACTGCAAAAGCAACAGAACCTCCTATCTTAGAATAATTAGTAGAAGAATCGATTTTCGTTATTGTATCGTGAATTGATTTCAAGTTGGAAGGATCAAGCCCTATGAATTTTTTTAAATTTGAATTAAGAGCAACCAGACTTTTTTCTGGATTGTTGTCAGGAAAGCTTACTGCCTCATGTTTTCCAACACTAGCACCTGAGGGAGCACAAACTCTACCAAGATATGATTTATCAGATACAATATCGACTTCAATTGTTTTACTTCCCCTACTATTGTAGAGTAGTCTTCCTTTTATGGAAGTAATTTTCGGCATCCTATTCTAACTCAGATTGCACTTCTTGCTGTCTTCTTCGAATTGCTTCGTAGAATGGAATAACTTGGTGAATTGTTTCAACCGATGTTAACAACATAGCTCTGCAACAATATCTTTTGAATCCAAAAGAATCAAGAACTTTTGCTGGATCTTCTCCAGATTTTACTCTTGTTTGATAATCCCTAAACTTGTCAGCTACTAAATTTCCACAAGTAAAACATCTGACAGGAATTAACATATTTTCAAAAAGTAATCAAGGCTTATAAAAACCATACATGGGTATTTGCATAATGCGGGAGTCGCCCAGCCTGGCCAAAGGCGCTAGCTTGAGGGGCTAGTATCTTAGGATTTCGAGGGTTCAAATCCCTTCTCCCGCACTAGAAAATTTTCTAAACAAATCAAATTTGACCTGCTTGATAAAAGCAGTAGATATTGGAGCTTAACAAATGAAATTAAAACGAATTTTTGATGAAAATTATACTTGCTGGAATAATACTTGGTATGCTTTTAGTATTTTCTAATATTCATGTGTCTGACTCGTATCTGCAGTATAATCTTCTTGTTACAGTAAAACCAGAAAAGACAATGATTAATCCAAATGATTTTCCAGTCATATTGGGAAAAGTTACAGATGAAGCAAGCAAACCTGTTTCAAATGCACGTGTTATGATCGCATTTGGAAAGGAATATGTAATAACAACAACTGATTTATCAGGAAATTTTAGATACCAATCGGCAATCCCTGCATCATCAGGTAATTATATTATAAATGTGGTAGTCACAAAGGACGGATATAATAAAGGATTAGCGAGTTCAAGTTATTTTGTGAATATGCCACAACAAATTACTTATAGTAAAGGAATAGTTGGTAACCCAATAACTACAGGAAACTATACTGTCTATCTTGGCAAAGTGACAGAATGGAATCTTGAAACAACATGTTTTGTAAAATTTGGGAATGAATATAAGAGATTTTTGAAAACTTGTGATTTATACAACTTGGCACCCGATGATTTTAAAACAGATGCAAAAACAATATCAGTTCTTGCAGTCATGAAGCATAATAATGAATATAGGCTGTTTCCAGTAAGTGGATATTACAATACTTTAAAACTTAACGACACTGCAAAATCTAACTACATAATCAGTACATGGAATAATTATTCAGTACCAAATTAACCATAGATTCTGTTTCTATTTTTTAAACTTGTTAATTGAATCAATGAGTGCAGAACGCCTTATTTCTTCAGTTACAGCCGCTCTTGCATCCTCGATTAGTATTCTGTTTACATCCAGTTTTCTTCGGGTTTCATTTACTAATTTGTCATATATGGCAAAAGGATACAGGGAAAGATAGAGATTTTCCATTATTTCAAAGAATTTACTTGCATCCTTAGCTTTTCCTGCTCTTATAGAGTCGTAAACTAGTCTTTTTAGCTCACCAATACAATCAAGTAAACCAAGTATGTATGATTCACCTTTTACTCCAAGGGATTCAGCAGAAGGTATTTCTAATTTTTGTACTAATGCAAGAAATGCAAATGCTTCAACAAGTTCTTGCTCTGATGTCATGATGTGTCTGTACAATTCAGCGTTTGATTTTTTTCTTATTTCATCAAGTAGTTTTTTCGCTTTAGTTGCTTTTTCTTTTCCATCTGCAATGTCTAATTTGTGAACAGAAATTATTGCTTGGCTACATAAAATGATTACCTCACGAGTTCTCTTTATGATGTATTCACGTGAGCTCTGAGCATCTTCTAATGACTTTGATATTTTGGATAACGATAATTTGACATTCTTCAATGACACGTAAGAATAGATAAAAAACTAGGATAAAGTCGTTTGGTAAAGCCCTTATTTGACATTATTTTTGAGTTATCATATGGATATAACAGTCAAACAAATGATGCAGATAGAGGAAAACGGTCATCAGATGGGCTTTAAAAGAAATTTCATGATGGAAAATGCGGGAGCATCTGTTGCAAGATATTTATCAGAAAAATTTTCAGATATTTCATCAAAAAAAATCCTTGTTTTTGCTGGGCTTGGAAATAATGGAGGTGATGCTCTAGTAGTTGCAAGGCATTTGGCTGGTTTTGGGTCTGATGTCAAAGTATTACTACTTGGAAATCCAGACAAAATAAAAACCGATGAAGCTAGGACAAACTGGGCTATACTTGAAAAAATGAATTCGATAGATTTGGTAATTGCGTCTGATATTAGTGATCTTGATCTAAAAGCAGATATTGTTATTGATGGAATTTTGGGAACAGGAATTTCTGGGAAAATTAGAGAACCATATGCATCGGCAATTGATTCTATAAACAAACTAAATGCATTCAAGATTGCAATAGACATTCCATCAGGTCTTGATCCAGATACTGGAAATACAAACGACAAGTGTGTCAAAGCTGATGTAACTATAACATTTTATAAAATGAAAGTAGGGATGCCAAAGAGAAAAGATATGTGTGGAACTATTCTGATTGAAAAAATTGGTATACCTCCAGAGGCCGAGGTTGGTGTACTATGAAAGTACATCAAATACAAGTTGGAAATATGCAGAACTTTACCTACATTTTAGAGGACGAAGATACCGATACTGCCATAATTTTAGATCCTTCATGGGATCTTGAGGAGATCCAAAAGGTGATAGAAAAGAACAACCTGAAGGTAAAATACATTGTAAATACACATCACCATTTTGATCATACCATAGGCGATGAATACATGACAAAAATCACAGGGGCAAAAATAATACAACACAGTGCTTCTACATTAAAGAACGATATGATAGTATCAGACGGCGATAAAATAAAATTTGGAAATTCTGAGCTTACTGTCTTTCATACTCCGGGTCATTCAAAAGATAGTATCTGTCTTGTTGGTGATGGAAAAATTTTTTCCGCTGACACACTCTTTGTTGGTAATTGTGGTAGAGTTGATCTTCCAGGCGGAAGTGCAAAGGAACTCTATCATAGTTTGTTTGATATTCTCTATAAAATGGATGAAAAACTAGTTCTTTATCCCGGTCATGACTATGGAAGCTCATCCATTTCTACATTAGGAAAAGAAAAAAAGACAAATTTTGTTTTACAGCCCAGGACAGAACAAGAGTTTCTCGAATTTATGAATAGTGAATAAAAATTGTACGATATTGAAATTTTAGGAAACACACAAAAGGGAATTGATTTTATAAAAAGAGTAGAAAATAAAAAATTTGTATTTTCATTAGTAATTTCATATACTGCCACTTGCGAGATACCTGGAATCACTGTTGCTGGAGCAAATCCTGATCTGCTAAAGTTTACTGCAGCTGCTGATGCCGAGTTTCTTCATTATGGATATTGTAAATCTATTGATGCAATACCCATGACTCCTGATGGAAAACCAACTCCGGCCCTACTTACTAAAACTGCGCTAGAGGCTGCAAGCATCCCAAGCTTTGTTATTAATGCTGGAAGTAAGGTCATTCCAAAGCTGCCATGTTTAGAACTTGGTTTAGAGCCAGGAAAAAACATTGCACAGGAACCAGGCCTTGATCAAGACTCTGTCAAAAAGGCTGTTGAATATGGAAGAATTGTAGGAAGATCTCTTGGTTCTTCAACAGACTGTCTGGTAATCGGAGAAAGTATTCCTGGAGGTACTACAACTGCTCTTGCTGTAATGACTGGGTTTGGGATGCAGGCATATGTAAGCAGTAGCATGCCAGAGAATCCCACACTGTTAAAAAAACAAACGGTACAATCTGCATTAAAAAGACTAGAATCTAAAGATCCTTATGACGTTATTTCACAATTAGGGGATCCCATGATTCCTACCGTTGCAGGAATACTTGGTACCGCCTCAGAATCTACAAATGTAATTTTGGCAGGGGGCACACAAATGGCAGCAGTTCTAGCATTTGCAAAACATATTGGTTTTAACAAAACAAACACTGCGCTTGGAACCACCTCATACATCATAAATGATAAGACGGCAAACCTTGTGGAATCAATAAAACAAATTTCTGATATTCCAATACTTGTTGCAAAACTAAAACTAGGTGAATCAAAAATTTCTGGACTACGATCTTATGCAGAAGGATTTGTAAAGGAAGGTGCGGGAGCTGGAGGTGCATCAATTGCATGCATGTTAAAGACTGGAATTGGATCAGAAAAATTACTCTTGCTAACAGAAAGAGAATACAATAGAGTTATTTCACAGTAACAGACTTTGCTAAATTCCTTGGATAGTCAGGATCTGTATCCTTTTCAAGAGCAGCATAGTATGCCAAGAGTTGAATTGGAATTATCTCAATAAGGGGAAATAATGCTTCATTAATTTCCGGTATTTCTATCCAGTAATCGTATACCTCGTTTGGCTTGTCAGAGATTCCAATTATTTTTGCACCACGAGCTTTTATTTGATGGGCACTTGCTAAAGTGTCGACATAAGTGGAATCATTAGGATTTATTATTATTACAAAGACGTTAGAATCCATTAGTGCCAAGGGCCCGTGTTTTAATTCTCCTCCAGGAAGGCCTTCTGCATGGATGTAGGTAAGCTCTTTTAGCTTTAGTGATGCTTCTGATGCAATTGCATAATGAATTCCTCTGCCCAGTACATAAATGTCAGAAATAGTTTTGAGATTTCTTGCAATATCCTGAACCTTTGTCTGATCAGAAAGTATCTTTGTTACACATGTAGAAACCTTGTCAAGATCTAATCCAATACAACCTCCGCATAATTTATCGGCGATTTTGTATAAAATAGAAAGTTGTGCGGTGAAACTCTTAGTTGCAGCAACGCCGATTTCAGGTCCGCAGTTTAAGCCAATAGAAATAGATGATGATTGTACTAGCGATGAGGTCATTATGTTAACAATAGAGATGATTTTTGCTCCTTCTTTTTGAGCAATTTTCACAGCTTCTAAGACATCAGCGCTTTCTCCACTTTGAGAAAGTGCAATAAGAATTGACTGCTGATCAAAATTGTTTGGGGAATGTGCTACCTCGCTAGATATTATCGACTCTATCTTTATTTTTGCATATTTTGAAAAAATATGTTTTGCCACAAGAGCTGCGTTATAGCTCGTACCGCTTCCTGTCAAGTAAAGATTCTTTGCATGTTTTACAAACTCTGTTGTCAAATCAAGTTCCATCCTTGTGGATTCTCCTGCTTTTAGTATTGTATCAGGCTGCTCAGAAATTTCCTTGAGAGTAAAGTGCGCGTAATCTCCCTTGTATACATCTGCAAGTTCTTTTGAAACTTTGGTTATCTGATGTTGTACTGGATTACCATCAAAATCAAAGAATTGAATTCCGTTTAGATTGATGATGATGAATTCTCGATTATCAGGATAGATCACTTCATCTGTATGTTCTATAAATCCTAAAACATCACTTGAAATGAAATAACCATTTTTTCCTACACCAATAATTAATGGCTCGTGAAATCTTGCTGCTGTAAGTGTGCCGTCCTCAAATACTGCAACAAAAGCATAGTTTCCTTTCAAGGATGACACGGTCTGAATCATGGATTTTTTAACGTCTTTTGTTTGATCAAAATTGTGTTGCAAAAGATTTGCAATGACTTCGCTGTCTGTTTCACTTTTAAAGACATATCCTTTTTGTTGTAACTCTTTTTTTAATTCTTCAAAATTATCGATTATTCCATTATGTACTATGGCAACTTCACCAGAACTTGATGGATGTGGATGTGCATTTGTTTCAGTTACACCACCATGTGTTGCCCATCTTGTGTGACCTATGCCGACTGAACCCAAGAGCATGTCGAGCTTTATTGCGTTGTTTACTTCAGCAACTTTTCCAACGCCTTTTCTTAAAGTAATATGATTACCTGAAATTGTGGCAACACCGACACTGTCATACCCTCTGTACTCCATTCGCTTTAGTCCTTTGACTAGTATTGGTGCAGCGGAACCATCGCCAAGATAGCCAATAATTGAACACATGATGATTTTTACCTCCTTCTCAATAATAATAATTGCGTGTAAGTTATCTTACACTTGTGGTTGTTCTGTGGTAACAGCTTCAACTTCCTGTTTTTTTGGCGGTGCATAGTTTACACCTGGAGCCAAATGAATTTCGTTTTCTTCGTCTACTTTAACGGTGTATGAAGGAATTGTAACTACCCTGTCTCCTATCATTACATGACCATGAACTACTGCTTGCCTTGCTTGATATGGGCTCTTTATCAAACCCTTTTTCTGAACCATAGTCTGTAATCTACGTGATAGTAAATCAGTTACTTTCAAATTTAAAACGTCATCAAGTGTAGAGTTTTCTCTTACAAATCCTACTCTAACTAGTGATTTCATTAAAGTTGGTTCTTTTTTTTCTCTTAATTCTTGAGTTAGAGCCAAAAGTGATCTTGCTTGTTTTCTTACTCGTGATAGTTCCGTATGTGCTCTCCAGAGCTCTCTTTTATTTTTCAATCCAAAAGTTCCTAACACATAGAGCTCTTCATTTAGTAAATCATAGTTTAGTGGACGTTTTGGTTTTCTCCAAATTTTTCGTGGATTTTTAGGATCTCCCAATCAAATCACCTATTTTGTCGGTTTCTTCTCCACTGGTTTTGCAGCTGCTGGTTTCGAATCTTTTGCTGGAGCTGCTGCACCACCCTTTGCTGGAGCTGCTGGAGCTGCTGCACCACCCTTTGCTGGAGCTGCTGCACCTTCTGCTGGAGCTGCACCGCCTTCTGAAACTGCACCTGGTGGAAGAACTTTACCTCCTTTACGAACTCCAACTGCACCACCCTTTCTTCCGGTTGTACGTGTCCTCTGACCTCTAACCTTTAATCCATAAGTATGACGAAAGCCTCTCCAACTGTTTGTATTTTTTTCTCGTTCGATATCATTTCTAACATTAAATTCTATATCAGAAGTAATCAAGTGCAAGTTTTCTCCAGAATCGATATCTTTTCGTCTATTTAGAAACCATGAAGGTACGTTAATTGATGATGGATTTTTCATGACCTTTTCTATTTCTTCTACTTGAGATTCTGTGAGAAATCCGATATTGCTATTTTGGTCTATCTTAAGAACATCTAAGATTGCTTTGGCAAAGTTATAACCTATTCCTCTTACCTGACTAACTCCTATGATCATTTTTTTTGCTCCAGGAACGTCTTTTCCTGCAATCCTGACAATGTGTCTATATTCTTGTGAAGACAAGTAAACCAAAATTTCCTGTAACCCCGATAAAAACCATGCTAAAGCAAACAATACTTTAAATCGCATTTAGGCTAATTTAGTATGTTGACGCAGGAATTTGAAAATCTTGTAAGACGAAGCTATTCTTCAACTCCAAAATATACTGAAGTAATGGCTGGTCTTCCTGAAGATTATAAACAAATTAAGACTCTAGGTGATCTTTTAGAAATAAACTACAAACTTGTTGGAGCTAAAGAACAACTTAGGCAAAACCTGATTTCTAAAATGTTGGCAAATGAGACTAAATACCCAGAAATTATTGGATTTGAAGACGATGTAATTCCTGCACTGGATAGAGCCATCCTGGCATGTCATGATGTGATGTTAGTAGGGCAAATTGGCCAAGCAAAAACAAAGATCGCTCACACCATTTCAAAGAATCTTTTATCACCAATTCCAATTATCAAAGGAAGTATAACAAATGATTCTCCAATGGATCTGCCACAAGACGAGATGATTTCATTATTAGAAGATAAGGAGAGTACTACATCGGTTCCAAAATTTTACATGGATTCTGAAAGCATGGAAAAAATTTGTAATAACAAACTTGATACTAAAATTGAGTGGGTTGAGGGCAAGGACAGATACAAGTATGTACTTGCTACACCTGATATATCCGTCAAAGATCTAGTCGGACAGATAGATGCAATTAAAATTACAAAAAAAGGAACAGAGATGTATAAAATTGAATCCTATTCGCCAGGTCAGTTAATGCAAGCAAAACATGGTCTCTTTTGTATAGATGAATTACCTGTGCTTGATACTAGAAAACAAGTTGCGTTACTTTCGGTTCTTCAGGAAGGCAAATTTACAACTGGTGCTTACCCTGTGATATTTGAGCCAAAAACTGTCTTCTTTGCAACTGCAAACCCGATTGATTATACACATTCTGGTAAGATAATAGAACCTCTTTATGATCGACTAAAAAGCCACATTCACACTCATTATCCAAAATTGGTAGAAGACGAAATGTTAATTATAATACAAGAAGCAAAAATCTCCAAATCATTTATTCCAATTTTTATGTTAAAAATTTTAGCAAAAATAATTCACGATGCACGTGTAAGCAATGAAGTAAATCAAGACAAGGGAGTAAGCGTACGTATGGGTGTACATAGTCTTGAGCTTTTAGTAGGTGAAGCTGAAAGAACACGAGCTATATTGCATAAAACCTTGGCAATCCCAAGACCTTCTGATATATTTTGTATAAGTCAAGCTACAAAGTTTGAACTTGCAGAAATGGATGATACTATCACAAATAGAGAAAAAGTGCTTAACGATTTAATTGCAATCTCTCTCAAAGAGACCTCACTTGAATACATAAAAGGAATTGATCTCTTAGTGTTGGAACAGATTAAACAAGAATTTGTTGGCAAGACTTTTCAAGTTTCTCAAAAGATCTTAGGTGCAAATAGCATGCAAAATTCGTACGAAAATCAACTGAAAAATTTTGAAATTATGAGAACTCTGATTGGAACAATATATGAAAAAATATCTGGGGAACAAAAAGAATTTGAGAAAAAAACACAGCAATATAACATAATGTCTGAACATCTCTCTGTATCTGAAAGTGCAAAAAGTGAACTTAGGGCTGCAATAACAGAATTGGTACTAGAAGGACTATGCTGGATAGAGCCAAAAATCCTTGACAAAAAAGAGGCTGGTTTTGTTGCAGCCTAATGCAAAAAATTTTGTTTATTTTTTAAATCAAGAAAATGAAAATAAAAAATCGAACACGGAGATATCAAACAACATGTTGCAAAAAATCCTCCAAACTATGGCAAAGCAAGTTCTGAAAGAAAAAACACCTAATGTTCAAGAACTTGATCGTATTTTAGAAGGAGTTATTCAACAATCTCATGAAAAGTCAGTAGAGCAAAACCAAGAAGAAAAGGATACAGACATTCAAGGAATGGGGGAGCCACTCACAAAATATCTGCAAAGAATTGGTTATCTTAAAGATCAAAAAAAGTGGCTAACAAACAAAGCATTTTTCGAGATTGGCGGAAAACTCCTTCACGATGTAATGAAATCAATAAGTGAAGGAGGGTTTGGATTCCATGAAACAAAAAATGTTGGTACAGGTAGTGTAATAATGGATACTACAAAACAACTAGAACTTGGTGATGATATAAAGAATCTTAATGTTCCACAAACCATATTGAATTCAATTCAAAGAATTAAAAAATTTTCAGAAGTCAAATTTCCGATCCTTCTAAATCTTGATGATTTTGAAGAATTTGATACTATTGAAGAGACAAAAGTTGCTGTTGTATATTGTATTGATCTGAGCTCTACTATGAAATATTCGATTAGTTCAGGAGAAGGAAGTAGAATAGAAGCTGCAAAAAAAGCGCTTTGGGTTTTGTACGTTTTAAACAAAAAATTTTTCCCTAATGATTCTATTTACGTGGTAGGTTTTGGATCTCTTGCATCAGAAGTAGATCCTTATGACATTCCATACCTGAAAACATATGATGCAAATGACAATTTTCTACATTATACCAATTATCAAGCAGCATTTAGACTAGCACTAAAAATTTTAAAACGTGATGGTTCACAAAATAAAAGAATAGTAATGATAACAGATGGTCAACCAAGTGCTAGTTTTATTGATAATGAATCCCAAAAAAAAGACATACTGTCTGATAAACCATACTCTCACTTTTACAAACCTGATGAAGGTACACTTTTGAAACTGCAAAATGAGCGAGATATAAGATTAGATGTAGGAGGGGAAATGGTGTATCTTTGTTACAGATATCGACAGGTTGATCCTGTCATAGATGCCAAAACTCTCTTTGAAGCGAAAAAATGTAAGCGTGAGGGAATTGAAATTGATACTATTATGGTAAGTGAGGAAGTTGAACTTTTGAGCTATGTAGAAGGATTGGAAAGGCACCTTAAAGGAAGAGCATACTACATAAATCCAGAGAATATTGATAAGATATTGATTACCGATTTCATTTCAAACAAGAAGAAAATATTGAGCTCAAAACAGACATGGTAAAAATGGATGAAAATTATGACAAACAAAAAATGCTAGAAACTTTAGTAGATCCAAATGTCTCTATGATATTATTAGAACTTGAAGATGAAAGCAAAGAATCTTCCTATCTTGCAGAAAAATTACAAATATCAGATACGGAGATAAAAGAAAGATTAGCGTATGTAATACAATGCGGTTTTGTTAGAATAAATCTGGATAAAAATAAAACTATCTTTACTGCTGATAAGGAAAAACTAAATGATATTATGGAAATGGATGAGAATTTTTCAGGCGTTGTTGACGGTTTAACTGAGCTTGATCAATATCTTAACTAACTAGTCTTTCCACGATTCTTAACAAGATACATAATTCCTATTGCAAGTCCACTTAGTCCTGTTATGAGGATGATAAAACCCAAAATGTCTATTAATGATATGTTTTGTGGATAATTTCCTATTACTAACAACACTTGAACTTCGCGGAGTCCTTGATTTTCTATTTGAATTTTATATGTGCCGCTAGTAGAAATGAGAAAATTTTCTTGGAGTAGGTTTTTTGTTATTAGTTTTGATGCAATTATCTCATCAGCAGGATTAAAAATGGCCGCTTTGATATTATCACCTTCTTGAAAATCTATAATTTGAACAGAATAAACACCATTTTGATTCTTCGATGGATCAAGATCTTTTGTTAGTGTCATTGATCCTCCGGACAAAAGATTTTGTTGCTGATTTATAACGTTCCAATTTATTAGTTGAGATTCATAAAATGTTAGTCCAATTCCTATAATTATCAAAATTGCGCTGATTATTATGACTAGTTTGAATTTTTTCACAGCAAAAGTTGAGGATAACCCTAGTTAAAACTTAGGATTGTACATAAACAAATTGAAAATGTAAAATATATTTCTAAGTTGTAAATCTAGATTATTTCTTCTACCTAAAGTACAAATCATTCGACAGCAATATTTGCAAGTTCTGTAGTTCATGTAAATGTGGAATGAATTTGCGCACGATAATGACCTTTACTCTCATCACACTTCTTATGGCTACACCACTTTCAGTCATTAATGCACGTGCTTATTCTGATCATCCTGATCTGTTTGTATCTGCAGAAAATAGTATCTTTGAGAACCATTTTTCAGGATCAATGGTTATCGAAGTAATTGTAAGAGATAGTAGTATTAGTCCACTTGATCAACAACTAGGTGAACCAACTGTTACATTAAATGGAAGTCCACTTAGGATGGTACAAGGCTCAAGTGGAGCTTGGTACGCATTTTTTGCTAACGTAGATAAAGCAAAACAAGCAGATCAAATTTCCTCAACAGGAACAGCTGGTCAAAACTTAGATTTTGGGGTCTTTTGTGCTAGGAGTACTGATCCATCTGTACTAGGAGTTAGTTTTTCACAAACCGATGGGGTTGCAATTCCTGATTCTAACGGAATAAGTGGTGCAACTCAAGGTACAACATCCTTTACGGCATGTACAGGTAATCTAGGTGTTCCTAACAACCAAATGAGTGTGATTAGAAATTCACCCGGTCTTAACATGAACTCTGGCGTAAGAACTGGTCAGATCGGAATAAATTCTAATGCGTGGCCACTTATACAACTTTTTACTTTTAGTAATAATGTAACTATAGAATATGTTAAAGCAGGAGGTTCTGAAACTGTAAACCTGACATATGATGACATGACTGACATTTCCTTGAAACTTGACAGAAGTGGTTACCCACAAGGATCTGATGTCTTTGCAACAATAAATGATATGCAACTCAACGAAGATCCTACTTCTGTAAATTCTTGGACATTCAATGTTAATTCACCAGCAGCAACCTTCTATCAGGCATTTCCAGAATCTGGTTCTGCACCTGGAGGTCCAGGACTAGTAAACTTGTATCCAAATCTTAACAGCTTGGGTTTCAAAGATAATGGACATGTTGAAATGAATTTGGGTTCTGTTGCAGAATTGAAAACAAATCAACTTCAAACTGTTGCATCAATCACTAGCGGAGCTACTTATAATAAATTAGTAACATTTGTAGAAACTTCTCCAAATTCAGGAATTTTTCAAAGCTCGTATGCCAGTAAATCTACAATTGGGATTTTAAGTAACGCACCAAGGTTTCAATCTGCTTCCATATCTTATAATTTAAAATCGGCATCAATACTATCTGGCACTTCTAATGCAGTCTTGTATCTTGGTACACCTCCAAATACACAATTAAATTCTGATCAAAAACCAGTGCTATCAATTGGTTCGCCAAACGGACAACTTAATCCTGGTCAAAAAGTAACCATAACACTTGTAGACAGTAACCAGAACTTAAACTCAGCAATAATTGAACATCTTGATGATTTTAGGAGCGCTGCAATATTACCTGCCTTAAAACTTGGAAATCCAGTTACACTGAACAGTGCATCGAACGTACAATTTTATCCAAGTTCCACTGGCTTTGCTGGAGGAATATCAGTACCATCTAATGTGCCTGATTCAAATTCTGCTAGATTGATAATCGATACTACCACTTCACCCAGCAGTTCTTTTAAGAAAATTACATTAAATCTTGGGATCACAGAACAAACTCTGAAAAGTCTGTTTATCAATGTGAACCAACCCAACTCAGGTGGAAGCAATTGGATAAATTATGATCTAAGATCATTTCAACAACAGCTCGGGATTAATTCCTTTTCAGATACGAGCATGACATTATACTTTGGAGCTTTAGGAAATAATCAAGTTACAATCCTGACTCCTGGTAGCATATCCTCTGGAAACGGCCTTGTACAAATAAGCGATGCTAATGTGGCAGCAATAAACGCAATATCTCCATCATCACAGGTGTTTCTAGAAATTAATTTTAATACTTCTGGTGGTTCATCAAATATAGGTTCCATACCGAGTGGAACTGAACCAATCGTGTTTGATTTGTTCTCTTTTGGAAATCAAAATAATCAAAAAATAAACAATGCGATATACAGATCTGAACTACAAGAAACATCAAGTAATTCAGGTATCTTTACGGGATCTATGGAATATGTAATTACAAATCAATTAAATCAATATGATCCGAATTTGATCAAAAGCCTTCGTACATTTAGCCAGGATATAAAGTTCCTTGTAAATGATCAACTGACCGATAATAATGCAATACATCTTTCAATCTCGGGTGTTTCAGCTAGCGGAGGAAATAAAATTAACACTTTACACTCTGATATCCAAACACACACAGGGATAGTTACACTTGATTCGAAAAGCTACGGATTTGGTCAACCTGTTATTATAACTCTAAATGATCCAGATCTTAACACAGATCCAAATACAATTCAGACATACACTACAGTAAATGATCCTAATTCTTCTGCAGATGATACGGTAGGAAATTCAAGCGGTAACATACTCTTAGAAATTTGGATTAAAGGATTCAGATTTCACCACTGCACAATAAGTGGTATGCCACATGGTGGTCTTACTGCAACAGGATTTTCTCTTACTGAAACTGATCCTGATACTGGAATTTTCAAAGGAAGCTTTGGCATGCCAACACAAATTTGTAATAAAGATGGAACCGCACTAATTTCTCCAACAGGAGGAAGTGTTGAAGTATGGTACCATGATTTCAGAGACGCTTTGGGACGATCAGTGATTGTAGGTCTGTCTCCTTCATACTCTACACAATCTTCCACAACTCACCAGTTAACTGGAACTATAGCACATAAAATTAGCATAACTCCAAAGATAACCGATACTCTTGACAGACCACTATTAGAAAAACCTACAGTAGGAATAAATCTTAATTTTGTCACTGAGATTTCAAACAATGATCAAATTACACAAAGTTATTCCTATATCGTACAAGTAAAAGATACAGATGACAAAGTTGTGTATATCAACTTGGTAGATGGAAGTATTTATCCAATCAGCAAAAAAACAGCGGAAATTTCTTGGACTCCTGAATCTGCAGGTAAATATAGTATAGAAATTTTTGTATGGGACAAAAGTGGAGTTGCATTACCTCTTACACAAAAGACAGAGTATGACATAGAAGTTGTTTCAAAATAAACAATCTGTTGTTTAAACTAAAATATTTTTTCTGTCATAACTAAAAATTATATTTTTCTTTGTATGGTGAAACTGCACGTAATTCTTTTACCACTTTTTTTAAGACCTGCACAGTTTCATTAATCTCTTCTTCCGTGTTTGTTATTCCAATAGTTAAACGCAGAGATCCTGTTATTTGCTCATGAGAAAATCCTATGGCTCTAAGTACGTGTGATGCTTTTTGTACTTTCACAGAACAAGCAGAACCAGTTGATGCAGCAACTTTATTTTCGTCAAGCTTGATTATCAGATCCTCACCATTTACACCAAGGAATGTAAAATGAATGTTATTCGGTATTCTTTTTTCAGGATGGCCATTAAGTTTGGTATGTGGGATTTCTTTTAGAACATCAGTGATAAGCTTCATACCTAATTTTCTAAAATGTTCTTGATTTTGTACAATGTTATCATTTGCAAGTTGGCACGCCATGCCAAAACCTACGATGCTTGCCACATTTTCAGTTCCTGATCGAAGGCCATTTTCTTGACCACCACCCAAAATGAGAGGATCTATTTTGACTCCTTTTCTGATGTATAACGCACCAACCCCTTTTGGTCCGTTTATTTTATGAGATGATATGGATAACAAGTCTATACCAAGTTCCTTTACATTAATTGGAGTTTTTCCTACTGCTTGTATTGCATCTGTATGAAATACGATTTTTTTCTCCTGAGTGATTTTTCCAATCTCTGCAATTGGTTGTATTGTACCAACTTCATTGTTGGCAAACATTATGCTGACAAGACATGTGTCAGAAGCGATTTCTTTTTCAACATCTTCTGGGTTTACAAGACCATATCTGTCTACAGGGAGATATGTTATCTGAAAACCTTCTTCCTCAAGACGTTTACATGGTTCTAGTATTGCATCGTGTTCTATGGATGATGTTATGATATGTTTACCCTTGTTATGGTGCGCAATTCCATAAAGTGCAGTATTATTTGATTCTGTTCCCCCAGATGTTATGAGAATCTCACTGCTTTCTGCATTTATCAATGACGCAATTCTTTTTCTTGCATTTTGAATTGCAATGTTGGCAAGACGACCGTACTTGTGAATAGATGAGGGATTTCCGTACTGTTCTTTGAAATATGGAATCATCTCTTCAATTACTTTTTCGTGTACTGGAGTTGATGCAGCGTTATCTAGATATATCAATCTACTATCACATTGAGCTTTCCAGGTCTATATCCTTCCGGGTCTACAAAAACTGATGTGAATCCAATCTGTTTTAATCTCTCAACGAGTTTTGATAATTTTGTTTGATCAGAAAGTAGACTCATTTCTTTCTGCTCTACTTCAATTTTTGCAACACCATTAAAATCACGTACACGAACTTGTCGTACTCCAAAAAACTGCTTGACCAAAATTTCGCCCATTTCAATTCTTACAAGTCTTTCTGCTGTTACTTCTTGTCCCCATGGAATACGAGATGCAAGACAAGAGTTTGATGGTCTGTCGTATACTGATAAACCAACTTTTTGTGCGTATTCTCTAACATCCTCTTTTGTAAACCCCGTCTCTACAAGTGGACTTTTCACACCATTTTCTTTTAGAGCCTTTATTCCAGGTCTGTATTCTCTTAGATCATCAAGATTGGTACCGTCCACGATGGTACTGATATTCTCTTTTTTAGAGATTTCATTAAGATATTCTGAAAGTTCTGTTCTACAATGAAAGCATCTAGTGTTATCATTTTTTACAAATTCAGGGTTTTCAAGTTCATTATATTGAATTACAATATGTTTGATTCCAATTTCTGAGCAAATTTTTTCAGCAGATTCTAGTTCTTCTTGTGCAAGTGTCTTGTAATCAGCTGTTACCGCAACTGCTGAATTTCCAAGTGATTTGTGTGCTGCATACGCAACAAGTGCACTATCTACTCCACCAGATAATGCAACAAGCACTTTAGATTGTCCACTAAACCAATTAATTAATTCATCAATCTTTGTCATTTCAAACTCAACTTTTGCTTAATCTCAGTTCTAATAAACTCGGTTGCATCTTTAAATGATATTGAAAGTGAATCTGCAACTAATTTGACATCTAATGCTTCCACTTTGAAGTGCTTTACAACATCTTGATTTTTTACCATTTTGCATCTTACTGTAAAACTTTTTCCATGTATTATTACAGGTACCGAAATAATTACTCTTGGTACAACAAATCTGGCAGATGATCTAATTCTTATTCCCAATGTACCTGTTTCAGAGATCAAAGTTTCAAGAACAGTATTCACAGAACTAGAATCGCATATTACAGAAACTAGATTTGTTGGTCTGCCTTTTTTCGTTATAGCAGGAGCCACTGTAACGTCTTTTGCTCCATTTGCAATTATTTTATCAATCATATGACCTAAAACTTCACCAGAAATATCGTCAATATTTGTCTCAAGTATTTGTACTGCATCTTGTTGAAATTGTTCTGTTTTGTCAGCCTTTACAATTTTAAGCACGTTAGGAAATCCATCAAAGTTTTTCTTTCCAGCTCCATATCCTATAGATTTTACTCTGATTGCAGGATAAAATTCTGAACAACTATCTGCCAGATTGACAAGAAGACTTGCTCCGGTAGGCGTAGTGAGTTCTTCTTTAATTTGTCCACCTGATATTATAATATCTGAATTTCGGAAAATTTCTAAAATTGCACTAGCAGGATTTGATACAGTTCCATGTGAAAAAGTAAGTGTACCTCCACCCACTGTTACTGGCATAGATATTATCTCCTCTGAAAAAAAATTCAAATCATCTAAAGCAATTGCAGTTCCAATTATATCAACTACAGTATCCATGCTTGAAGCTTCGTGAAAGTGTACTGATTCCATTGGCTCTCCATGAATTTTTGATTCTGCCTTTATCAAAGATCTAATGCTTTCCTTGGCAAACACTTTGGCTTGTTCAGAAAGACCGATTTTATCTGATGTTAATAGTATGCATTCCTGAATATCCGTGCCTCTGCGTTCATGAGTATTTTCTTTTATGTCAAGTAAAAGGTGAGTTGCTTCCGTTCCATGATTGACAATTTTATCAAAATCAATCTTTTGGATTTTAGATCCTGAAAGATAATTCTCTGAAGTATGAATTCCATCAATTACTTTTGATTTATTTGCACCTATGTTTATGAGAGCCGAAAGTAACATGTCACCTGAAATACCAGCTACTTGTGGATCTATTATTAACACCATGGAATTGTAAACTCATGAGAATGCATATAAATTGTAATTTTAATTCACGAGCAGTTTCAAGTAATTTTTACCAAATTTAGAGAAATTACTGCATACGCAACTTTATTCTATATTACTAATAGTGAAGTTTAATTAGCGATTAAAATCACGCCTGTTTATGATTACTATTGTTGGTTCTGGTAAGGTAGGCGGAGAAGCTGCACTTTTTACTGCTCTACGAAAACTTTCTGATGAAATTCTTCTTTTGGATGTTGTACAAGGTCTTCCACAAGGAGAAGCAATGGATCTTAACCATATGTTGTCAGAAAAAGGAATTGATGTGAATATACGCGGTTCAAACGATTATTCTGAAATGAAAAACTCTGACATTGTTGTTGTCGTAGCAGGTTCTGGACGAAAACCAGGGATGACAAGAATGGATCTTTTAAAAATAAATGCGTCTATTGTTAAAGGTGTTGTAGAGAACATAAAAAAATATGCAAAAGATTCTATGATAATCCCTGTTACAAATCCACTTGATCCAATGACATATCTTACTTACAAAGTATCTGGGTTTCAAAAGAACAGAGTATTTGGAATGGGCGGAATGCTTGATTTATCCAGATTTGTACAATTCATACATCAAGCAACTGGTTTTTCTCGTGATTCTATACGTGCATTGGTTATAGGAGAGCATGGTGAGAACATGTTGCCTCTGGCAAGATATTCGACTGTATCAGGAATTCCACTTACGTCACTTTTATCAAAACCAAAACTCGATGAGATTGTACAAGACACAAAACAAGTAGCGGCCAAAGTCATAGAACTAAAGGGCGCTACTGTACATGCGCCTGGAAATGCGATTTCAGCTATAATTGAAGCGGTAGTTAGAGATACAAAACAAGTAATTCCAGTTGCAACATATCTTGATGGAGAATATAGTTATTCTGATGTTACTATTGGTGTACCTGCAGTTATTGGTAAAAACGGTGTAGAAAAGATTATTGAACTAGATCTTGATTCTAATGAAAAAGAATTGTTCAAAAAAGGAATTGAAAGCGTCAAGACAGCTATTTCTGGTCTGGAATTCTGATTAGATTTTTAACTACAATAAGGATTTACAGTTATCATTGAATCTCATAGAAATTCTGGAATCACTCAAGCTAGGAAAGATCTCTGTAACTAAAGCAAAAAAACTACTTTCCTTATACTCTGTAGAAAAAATTGAAGATATCGCTAAATTTGACGTTGGTAGGAAATTTAGGCGTGGTATTCCTGAAGTAATCTTTGCAGAAAAAAAACAACTAGTAGATCTAAAAAAAATATTACTTGGAGCTATTTCAAGATCTGATCCACTACTTGTGTCAAGAATTAATAAAAATGATTTTAAAAAAATCATTTCTTTTTCAAATAAAAATAAAATCAAAACCAAACTTGGAAAAAATACTACATCCATTCTTTTTTTTAAAAAAATGATAAAGCCTTCTGGCGGTCGTGTTGGCATACTAACTGCAGGAACTTCGGATATTGGTATAGCTGAAGATGCAAGATTGATTGCAGAGGCTATGGGTTGTATGTGTACATGTAGCTATGATGTAGGTATTGCTGGATTGCATAGAGTATTTCCTATAATAAAGAAAATGATACGAGCAGATGTAGATGCGATTGTAGTTGTTGCTGGAATGGAAGGAGCTCTACCATCCATAGTTTCTTCACTCGTAGATATTCCTGTAATAGGTGTGCCATCATCAGTTGGATATGGTTATGGCGAAAAAGGAGTTGCAGCGCTTGCTTCGATGTTACAAAGTTGTACACTTGGACTTTCAGTGGTAAATATTGATAATGGTATAGGAGCAGGCGCTATTGCAGCTAATATCGCAAACAGAAGTGTCAGAAAAAAGGCTAGAGTTTGAGTATTCCGATATTTGCTAATTCTGAACCTATTCCAAATCCTAATAATGCAATACCGGTACCAAGTCCTGCCATTTCTAATCCACCGCGTATGATGCTAAGATTGGCAAGTCTTGATTTGACTGCTCCTATTACAAATGATGCAGATAAGCTAGTTGCTATTGCAACAAGTAATGGTACATAACCATGTGCAAAGAAATATGGAATGATTGGCAATATTCCTCCTACCAGAAAAGATCCAAACATACGAAACGCACTTTTTAATGGACTGCCAATAATTTCCAAGTTTAACTTTAATTCTTCAGTAAGCATGGTGTCCAACCAAACTTTTTTATCGGAAGTTATCTTGTTTACGATTCCTTCAAGTTCATTTCCAGAAAATCCTTTTGCTCTATAAACATCTTCGATTTCTTGTCTTTCAGCTTCGGGAACATTTTCCATCTCCCATTTTTCTCGTTCTATCTCTGAATGTAATAACTGTGTTTGTGCTTTTACGGCAAGATAATTTTGTACAGCCATGGCTTTTGCCCCTGTAAACATTGCTACAATGGCAGCAAGTATGATTATGTTTGAAGAAACATCTGCACCGCCTACTCCTGCAACAATACCAAGAGAGGTGTTGATTCCATCACCAAAACCAAACACAAAGTCCCTAATCGAACTGATTTCTTTCTGATGTCTTTCTACATGTCTTGGTTCTGATATGCCCATTAACAATATACAAAGTTGTCCCGATTTATATGTCAAAATATAAGTCTGTTAAAAGAAGATCGACCTACTAAACGATTTATATCATAGTATAAAGAATAAGACAGAAATGGCTGGTAAGAGGATAGTCTTAACTGCAGACCGTAGCCTGATGACTAATTACCGAGGTAACTTCCTTTATGGTTTTATTGCCTGCGGTCCTTACGAGGTACTCCCTGAATGGGTATTTGATAAAGTATTTTGTCCGAGTGTGGAAACCGATCCAGTAACTGGTGAAGCAAAAGTAGCCCAAGTCGGTTTACGAAGAGTAGAATCTGCACTCTTGCAAGGATACAAAAGAGATGAAGTCTTTGTAGCTCAACCAGAACATCTTGAAAAATGTATAGGTCCTGACACAAAAGTTGTTGGGATAAATGTCATGGATCCCCTTGGTATGGCCCCTGTTACTACAACAATGTCTCCAGAGAAACTTTCCTATGTTGCAATGAAATTCAAAAGAATGTGTGCTAGTATAATACAATTAAAGAAAAAATATAATTTTCATGTTGTTGTTGGTGGAAATGGTGCGTGGGAACTTGCAAAAACTGATAGAATGAAAATTCATGGTATTGATACTGTAGTTGTAGGTGAAGCAGATGAGCTTGCACTTGATCTATTTCATGATTTAGAAAAAGGCGATGCTCCAGAACTAATGCATTGTTTTGTTAAAAATATTCAAAATATTCCAATTATCCAAGGTCCTACCGTAAACTCATTGATTGAAGCAATGCGTGGATGTGGACGAGGCTGTGACTTTTGTGATGTTAATAAGAGATCAAAAAAAGATTTACCTTTAGACAGATTGCAGCATGAGGCAAAGATCAATCTTAATTACGGATTTGATTCGATCTGGTTACACTCTGATGAAATGCTGCTCTATGGTTGTGACAATCGAAACTTTCAACCAAACTATGATGCAATAACTGAACTGTGGAGGGGACTAAAATCACTAGGTGCAAGGTTTGTTGGTACAACCCACATGACATTTTCTGCTGTTTGTGCTGATCCAAAATTGTTACATGATATGTCGGAAATTAATGACATGAGTAATGAAAAATGGCTTGCAACAAATCTGGGAATAGAAACAGTTGCACCAAGAATGGTCAAAAAACACCTTGGAGTAAAAGCTAAACCATTCTCTACTGATGAATGGGGTTGGGTTGTCCGAGAGGGTGCAAAGATATTAAATCAGAATCACTGGTTCCCAGCAGCGACTCTGATAATAGGATGGCCAGATGAAACTCCAGATGAAACAAAATACACCATAGATCTAGTAGAAGATTTCAAACAAACACGAATGCGTGGTCTTGTAGCACCTCTGCTTTATCAAGACTTTAATGAGAAAAACTCTATGCACTTTGGTAACCTAAACGAGGCCCAGTTTACATTATTCTGGAAGTGTTGGGAACATAACTTACGTGTCATAAATGACATCATCCCAATAATTATTAGAAACAAATCGTTTGGACCCCCTATGAAAGTGCTTATGTATGGTATGATAAAGGCTGGAACTTGGGCAATTATGCGATATTTGAGAGGCTTGAGTAAAGAACTATTCAATGGAAGGCTTCCTGACGAAATAATGGAACACTATGCTAGAAGTAGATCCGTTAATGCTCCTGCATATACTAGGTAGGATTTTTTTCTAGTTCTTTTATTGCTGCATCTGCAATAGTATTTCTTTTTGGCGTTAGTACCACAAAATAATTTTTATCTGTCCTTTCAGCTGCTTCTACAGATTTGTATTTTTTTGTATTCATGTCAAACTCCAGCATTTTTCCATCAAGTTTTCCTTTTGTGTATATAACAAGATACATGTCCCCTGTCGTTGGATTGAGCGGAATTAGTGAAAATATATAACCTTTGTAAGAATTAATTGGCAGCATGTTTTTCATGGGTGGTGCCATGGTTGACATATATACAAAAATATCTTCTGGAGAATTAAATTCCTCGAACTCAAAATTCATTATGTGACGTTGGTTGTTGTATAATAATAAGTTTAACTAAAAATGAAAAAATTGAATGTTTAGTATTTTGGCATGAATCTTAGCCCAGTCTTTGCAGAAACAGCAATTATGGATATAATTG
>QYQE01000008.1 GCA_007280335.1 Nitrosopumilales archaeon
ACTGAAATCTGAATTTGAAGATTTTTTTTTACTTGCATCACTGTCATATCATCATCTTATAATTGAACATTAATGAAGAATTTTTATAGGGAATCGAGTCAGCGAATTTTGTGGAAAAAGTCTGTGTTATTGGTGCAGGCAGCACAAAATATGGTAAATTACAAGATAGCATTACAGATATAGCAATTCAGGCATCAGTTGACGCTATTGAGAGTGCAGGAATAGAACCAAAAGAAATTCAGGCAGGTTACATTTCTAACGTATTTGGTATAGCCGATAAACAGGTTCACTTGGGACCAGTTATTATGAGTGATCTTGGTATTCCAGAAGTTCCATCTTTATCAATAGAATCCGCATGTGGAAGTGGTTCTGTTTCGTTTCGAGAAGCTTATGCAAATGTTGCAGCTGGATTTTATGATGCAGTTTTAGCAACAGGAGTAGAAAAAGTAACTCACACAGGTACAGAATGGACTACAACATATTTTTCATATTGTTCTGATTTTTTCTATGAAGGGGGAGCAGGTGCATCATTTCCAGGACTCTTTGCATCAATGGCAAGAGCTTATCTAGCTGAATTCAAAGCGACAGAAGAAGATCTTGCAATGGTTGCAGTAAAAAATCATGATAACGGTTTGTTGAATCCCAAAGCACATCTGAGAAAAAAAATTACAATTGATGATGTTATGAAATCCGCAGTTGTTGCAAGTCCACTTAAATTATATGATTGCTGTCCATTTTCAGACGGAGCTAGTGCAGTAATTATATGCAGCGAAAAATTTGCAAAAGAACATACAAAAAATTACGTCCAAGTCATAGGATCAGGGAGAGGAGGATCTTCTGCAGCATTACAAGGAAGAGAACACATTACAACAATTCCAAGTACGAAGATTGCTGCTCAAGCTGCATACAAGATGGCAGGAATAACACCAAAGGATATTGATTTTGCTGAAGTACATGATTGTTTTACAATTGCAGAACTAGTTGATACTGAAGACTTGGGATTTTTTGAAAAAGGAAAAGCAGTTGAAGCTGTGCGACAAGGAATGACTAGGCTAAATGGAGCTATACCAATTAATCCATCAGGAGGACTAAAATCAAAAGGACATCCAATTGGTGCAACTGGAATTGGACAAATAGTTGAAGTCTTTGATCAGTTAACAGGAAAAGCTGGAGAAAGAACAGTAAAAGATGCTAAAATCGGTTTAACACATAACTTTGGCGCAACAGGTGCAAGCTGCGCTGTTCACATATTCAAAAGTGTATAATTTGTTAACAAAAGAAGAATTCATCAATAGTGCCAAAGAAGGTAAGGTTCTTGCCAGAAAATGCACAAAATGTGGACATTTACACCTAGTTACTACCTATTTCTGCCAAAATTGTGGAAATAAGGGGTTTGAAAATGTATTCATTGAGGGAAAAGGCTCAGTTGTCACCTATACCATAATAACGGTTCCACCAGATGGATATGAAAAATATGTTCCATATGCTTGGGTTGTAATGAATCTAGATGGCATAGATCTTCGAATTTCGGGATTTATGTCAAATATACAGTCTCCCGCAGATCTTCCACTTGGGACAAGAGTGAAAATTGTTGGATATGATGAACGTGGAATGTTGATTGAAAAACTGTAAATCAAATTTATTAAACTGATTAAAAAAAACACAAAACAGTTCTTTTATAATTTTATCCAAAACTGATCGCATGTCAGTTGATGTTGTATGCGGAAAATGTGGTGCTAAAATTGCAAATATGCGCATGTTAAAATCTGTTAAAGAAGTTATCAGACCATACAACAATAAATGTCCTTCTTGTGGGCAAACACTTTCATCTTCTGAGTTTACAGTAGATGTACAGAAAAACTGATCAAAAATACTAGTTTAAGGATCAATTTCGTCACAAATCTTATTTACCGATACTATCTAGACATGCCTATGGAACTGAGTGAGGAATTTGGCGAGCAAAAGCGAGGAGGTATTTTACAGTCAGCATCAAAACGTGTAAGAATGATTTTTTCGGTAATGGCAAGCCCGAACAGGATCGATATTTTGCGTATTTTAAATTCAAAAGGCCCTCTTACTTATTCAGAATTAAAATCTCTTGCAGGATTTAAATCAAAAAAAGAAAGTGGTAAATTTGCATACCACTTAAGAAAACTACTAAGACAATCTCTAGTAGCTCTGAATAAATCAGAAAGGCGTTACACTATTACAAATTTAGGAAAGCTAGTTCTAAGTCTTGCTAGACAAATTGAAGAACGCTCGATAATAGAGAGCGGCAAGATGTACGTCAGAACCTCACATGAATCAATAGAGGAGTTTAACTCACATAAGATAATCCAGTCTCTTGTACGTGAGGGTAGTCTTCCACTTGAACTTGCCCAAAAAATAACTGAAGAGGTAGAAAACCGCATCTACAAATTCCAAACTTCCTACCTTACTGCCTCAGTGATACGTGAAATGGTAAATTCTGTCCTTTTAGAGCAAGGACATGAGGATTATAGGCACAAACTTGCTAGGTTTGGGCTTCCTGCATATGACATTCATGAAATGATAACAAATGTCGATGGTATTCATAATGGTGTAGAGGGTCTCCTCTTTAAGACTGGTCAAACTGTCTTTGGAGAACACCTGGTTCTAAACATACTACCCAAGGATGTTGCTGATTCACATCTTTCAGGAGATATTCATATCACAAATACTGGCATATGGTCACTTTTACCAGATACCATATTTGTAAACATCAAGGAGCTCTTAGAAGACGGTATAGATCTTAGAGGAAAATTCCTTGGAGTAACTAGGATGCCTCCAATAAATACATTAGATGAACTTGCTACATCATTATCGTTACTTACTTCATTATTGTTTAGAGAAGCATCACAGGAAGTTATAATGGATGGATTAGTAACAATTTTGCAAAAATATTCAAAAAATCTTGGTGAAGTAGAAGAAAAGATTACAAGTGCATTTGCAGCAACATCAACTGCTCCAAGATACAGTAAAAATGGTACACTTGCTTCCTTTAGAATCTCACTTGGAAGTGATTCAAAATTAATAGGTGTAATACTTGATAGTTACAAAAAATATGTAAAATCAACACCTATTCCTTCAGTTGGTATTATAATAGACTATGAAAAAGGCAAAGTCAGCGAGTTTTCCGATATACTTTCTGAAATTATTGCGTTAGGTGGACGTGTAAGCTTTTCAAAGGGTATTATGTCAAATAAAGGAATCTTACGAGGAGATGCAAAAACTACAGGAACTACAATTAATCTTCAGTCACTTTCAATTAACATGCCTAGGCTTGCATTTGAATCCAATAAAGATGAAACATACTTTAGAGCACGTCTTGCACTCTTGATGAAGCCTGCACTTGCAGCAATGTCACTTAGGAAAAAGGAAATATCAGATCTAACTAGACGTGGACTTAATCCAATTCTTGCAAATAATACTCAATACATGCAAAAGGGCTCAGTTACCTTGGTAGTTAATCTGATCGGTCTAAAAGAGGCAGTATTTGGAATACTTGGATATGAAAACAACAAGGCTGGGCAAGAAATATTCTCTAAGGTCATAGCAACAGCAATGGAAGTAGCAACCAAGAAAGGAAAAGAAATGGGTGATAATGTTACCATATCTATGACTGAAAGCGATGCAGCCACACGATTTTCAGTCCTGGATGGGGAAAAATACGGCAAGATGTCCGTTCTCCAATACGTAGAAGGCGAATCGTATTCTGAAGGAATAGTGTTAAATGCTCCAGAAATAGAGGGAATGAACCTAAAAACAGATAAAATTGTTGAGGCTAATCACATGTCAAAAGCTCTTAATGGTGGATTGTTAGTACAACTAAAAATCCCAGATAACACAGATGTAGCAGGAATAAAAAAGGCTATAGAAAAAACAAGTGAACTTGTAAGTTCATTCAGGCCAATACGAAAGGTGCATATTTGTAGTAACTGCGGCCTAAAGGAAGAAAAGCTTACTGACAAATGTCCTACTTGCAAGTCACCCTACATACTCGCCTAAAATTTCCTTAAGGACTGAATAGATCTTTTAATATTCACGAATAAAATTTTTTAAAAAAATCGTAAAATACAATATTATTTACCTGAAATTTATATTAATTTTTTGAAGATTTATTTGGGTTCTATATCGATCTAAAACTATGGAAATCGTAACGGTGTCAACAAAGTTGATCCAAAGTCGATCTTTGGAAAAATATTTTTTGCCTCAATCTTTATTTAACTCCCCTTTTCTTAGGTCTGCGGGAGTCATTTGACAGATTTTTCACAAATAGAGAATTCGATCATTGAAGTTAAGAAACGCGACGGTCGAGTGTTAAATTTCCAGAAGGATAAAATTTCGAACGCAGTATACAAGGCTTTAGTTGCTTGTGGTAGGCCAGAACACAGCTTATCTGATAAATTGGCAGATCGGGTAATGGAAAAACTTGTTAATCAAGGTTATTCTGCTTCTGGTCCACCAAGCGTGGAAGACGTACAAGATATGGTTGAATCTACTCTAATCGATGAAGGACTAGGTGAAATTGCCAAAGCCTACATACTTTACAGACATGAACGAAGAAAACTTAGAGAAGAAAAAATGAAGGTTCTTGATTCCAAATCTCTTGATAGTGTAGCAAAGAAGTTTGATCTTAACTGCCTGAGAGTTTTAGCATCCAGATACTTGATGCGCAATAACAAAGGAACAATAATTGAAAGTCCAGGAGAGATGTTTGAACGAGTTGCAATTTTGGTTGGAATTGGAGATCTACTAAAGGACTCTTCCATATTTGCGGTAGAAGGAGGAAATGCACAAAACATAGAGGAGGCCTCACGATATCTTGATAAACTTGATGACTTTGATTACAAATTCAAGATTGGCAAATATCTTCTTAACAAATGGCATTTCAGGTCATTAATCATTCATTACATGGACTTGGCCAAGCGTGGTCAGATGAAAGTAGGCATGAAAGAATTTCTTACCATGCTTGCAGCAAGAACGTTTGATCAATATGCAGAGAGAATCTCAGAATACTATGATCTGATGGTTTCACAAGACTTTCTGCCAAACTCTCCTACTATGATGAATGCGGGGGGTAGACTAGGTCAACTCTCAGCTTGTTTTGTGCTTGCCATGCCTGATGATATGGAAAAAATAATGAAATCATCTTCAGATGCAGCATTAATTTTCAAATCTGGTGGAGGGGTAGGCATCAACTATTCTGATCTTAGAGAAGAAGGAGATATGGTAGCATCTACCTCTGGTGTTGCATCTGGTCCTGTGTCATTTATGAATATTATAAACACAGTAACTGAAGTTGTTAAACAAGGAGGAAAACGAAGAGGTGCTAACATGGGAATTATTGAATCATGGCATCCTGATATTGAAAAATTTGTTACTGCAAAAACAAAACCAGGTGTTTTGGAAAACTTTAATGTAAGTGTTGGAGTTTGGGAAGATTTCTGGAATGCACTTGTAAATTCAAAAGATGGAAAATATACTCTTCGAAGTCCACGTGATAACTCACCAGTACGAGAGATAAATGCACACCAACTAATTGATCTAATTGCACTTTCAGCTTGGAAAAGTGCTGAACCCGGTCTAATCTTCTTTGATGTTATTAACAAATACAATGTATTTGCAAAAGCTAGAGGTGGACCAATACGAGCTACTAATCCTTGCGGAGAACAAAGTTTGTATCCATATGAATCATGTAATCTGGGATCTATCAACTTGGCAAACTATGTTAAACGAAAAGCTGATGGACAGTATGAATTTGATTGGCAAAGATATGAAGAGACAATTCGAAAGACAACAAGATTCTTGGATAACGTTATAGACGTAAACAATTATCCAATTCCTGAGATCGATAAGGCATCAAAGGATTCACGTAGAATTGGACTTGGTGTCATGGGGGTTGCAGATCTTCTCTTTAAGCTACGAATTCCGTATAATTCACAAGAAGGTTATGAATTCCAAGAAAAACTTGCTGAAGCACTAACTTACTATTCCATGGAAGAAAGCGTAGCCTTGGCAAAAACACGAGGTGCGTTTCCATTATGTGCAAAAACAGAATTTCCTGAAGGAAAAATACCTGTGGCAGGATACTACGAAAAACCAAAGAATGGTCGCTCATACGATTGGGATGCATTAATTAGTAAGATCCAAAAGCACGGCATTAGAAACGTACTGACAACTACAGTAGCTCCTACAGGTACTCTATCAATGATTGGTGATTGCTCAAACGGAATGGAGCCAATGTTTGCTTTAGCATTTGAAAAACGTGTAACTGTTGGAAGATTCTTCTACACAAACAAAATCTTTGAAGAAGTTCTCAAAGAACACGGATTGTATAATGATCAAATCCTAGAAAAAATTGCAAATAACTATGGTTCACTGAAAGGAATTCCAGAAATTCCAGAATGGATGCAGAAAATATTTGTTACAGCAATGGACATACACTGGGCTGATCACCTTATGGCACAAGCTGTGTGGCAAAAGTGGATTGGAAATGCAATCGCAAAGACAATTAACATGCCATATGATGTGACTGCTGAAGATATCAAAGCAGCATATTTGATAGCACATGAGCTTGGACTCAAAGGAATCACGATATATAGAGACGGTTCAAGACATGAACAAGTCTTACACATGACTGGTAACAATGTACAAAAAACATTCCAAGTTACTCCAAGTCAATATGTGACAGATTATGTTGCAAAAAATGTCACAAATCCATACCTGAAATCACAAACTGAAAAAGCATTGCAGATAAAGATGCCAGAGACATCAGTACAATCCCCACAAGTTCCACTTACTGCAGAAGAGATGGAAGAAAGACTATGTCCAACATGCAAGAACAGCTTGGTCTTTGCAGAAGGATGCAATATCTGCATAGAATGTGGATACAGCGGTTGTACATCTGGATAGAACTATATCCAAACTCTTTTAGTATCTTCAATTACTGAAACTATTGTTGAATAAAAAAGTCCTGCGTGGTGCAGTAGCTGGAGGAACTGCTGCTGTAATTATTGCGATAGTTTTGTTGTGGATAATACCACAATCACAACCTACACAACCTTTGCAAACACCTCCGACAATTCAGTCAACTATATCGCATAACGCTAAACTTGGTTTGGTTATAATGCCTCTAACACAAACTCCTACTCTTGCAGAAATACAAAGCGCGTATCAACAAGCTGCATCAACTGGAATTGGAAGAAGTAACGTCTATCTTACTTGGCCAAATATAGAACCAAAAGAAGGACAGTACAACTGGAAAACCTCTGATATTCTAATGGGTTTAAACAGAGAACAAAATCTCAATGTAACGCTTTACTTTTCCGTAATTAATGATCGTGTCTTAGGTCCATTCCCAAATTGGATGGGTAAACCACAGTTTGATCAAAAACTTCAAGACGAAACCGTACAAACTCTTGACGTAGTATTATCTCGATATTACATAGTAGATCACGTCATAATTGGTGGTGATGTTGATGGATACTTTAGAGATCACCCTAACGACATTCAAAATTATGCCAAGTTTTTTGACGGAGTGTATTCCAAGCTTAAAGCAAAACACTCAGATGTCAAGTTTGGGAACTGGTTCTCACTTAATTCCATATTAAATCAATATCACACAGATATAGTTAGTAAACTAAACCAAGGAGATTTTGTTGCTTATTCGTACTATCCAATAGATTCAACAGGATATGAACAGCAAAGTCCTGAGGAAGCGAGTAAAAACTTACAAAAAATGATAGACCTTGCAGATGGTAAAAAAATTGCCCTAGTTGAGGTTGGCTGGAGTACAGCAAAATCCATTAACGGAACCAAAGATGATCAAGTAAAATTCATGAAAACAGTGTTTGATTTTTACAGAAAAAACAATTCTCAATTTGAGTTTCTAACTTGGTATAGACAGTATGATAGACCTGTAGAGACATGTTACAACTCATTAAACGCATCTCCAGTGGGCTTTGGTAATGATATAATGTTAAACAATGCCGCAGCATTACTTTGCAATATGGGCTTAATTGATGTAGATAAAAATCTAAAACCTGCTTGGGATGAATTGAAAAACCAAATTCAACTTAGCCCTAATTCTTAATTAATAATAAGGAATTCGATTGTTTAGTTGAGATACATAGCATTTGTTATTATGGGATTTTTACTTGTAAACTTGGTGCCTGCATTTGGAATTTATGAACCTCCAACAAAGAGAGAACAGGATTTATACAATCAGTTGCTTGCCGAGTTTACAAAATTGGACATTCAAAAAAAGGATGTCAGTGATGTGTTAAGCACATTTGATAAACCTCTTATTGTCACATTTCCATGTAACTCTACTGATATCAATAATCTTGTTGTAAATGTGGTTAAGACTAGACTTGCAAGATTTGATAAAACTCAAGCTCATCAAGGTGAGCTAATTACAGGTGGAACATATACTTGGCAGTGTCAAATTACAACACATGAAGGAAAAATTACTAATGATTGCAACAATGACTTGAGACTAAATCCTGATCTTCTCACTAATGATACCGGCATAGATCCAAGAGTACATCGAGTCGAAAACTTAGTTATTCTTTATCATGAGTTTTTACATGGCCAACTCATGATTGATGCAATAAAATCATCTGACAAATGGAAGCAGGACGTCTGCAACAAATCACCTAATGGAAATATTGATTATTCATATGCTGATGGATCTCATAAAATAATTAATCCACTTCAAACTCAGTTTACATCTAAACTTGTAAAAAATGAGGGGGGACAATTAATTATTAAAGAAATTTTGCCATCAGAAACAATCAATGATACCTTTTCTGTAGATGTATTCAGTAAACAAGATTATCCTCAATATGCTAATGGAATTCGAGTAACTTTACGGGGCATAAACATCGCTGATACAATATTTTCCTCTACAGGTCCTGATGTTACATTAACTGGTCATCTAGTAAACAAGACAACGTCAGGAACTGCATGGTTTTACATTTTTGAAAGTCAAAACCAGACTTCTAATACTAAAATAAAAATAATACCATCATGGGTTAAAAGAACAGCCGGTTTATGGTCAAACGGAAGCATTACAAATTCTGATTTTCATAAAATTATAGAATATTTCATTCAAGAAGGCATGGTCTCATATTCTGAAACTGGAAAAAATCATGATCCTAGCAAAATTCCTGAATGGTTTAAAAAGAATGCTAGTTGGTGGTACGAAGGATTGGTAGATGATAGCACGTTTACAAACGAGATTCAATATCTTGTTTCAGTTGGAATTGTTTCTTGATAAATAACAAAAAATGCGGTCGCCGGGATTTGAACCCGGGTAACGGGCTTGGAAGGCCAGTGTACTAACCAAACTATACTACGACCGCTTAACACTGCCAATCTTTTAGCTACATAATAATTCTTTTTCATATTCATATAATACACGAGAAATGATTACATGAGCTTCAAGAGGATTCTTATCTACTGAGACAAGATTATTGATCTTTTTTATTATTTGATCTGAAAAGTGGCCTTTAGGGAATCCACCAATTACAATACATGAATCTTTACTAATCGTTTTTGCAAATTTTTCATAGGAACTTGCAGCTCCTTTTACAGAAAGACCGATTATTTCTTTTGGAGCAATCTTGTCAATTAACTTGCCAAAATCCATCTTTTTCATTTCTAAAAGTTTCTTTTCACCTTCTTCTATTATTCCAGTAGAGTATAGCTTTTCAATTAATCCAACAAATCTATGATAAGATTTTGGTAGACGTACATTCTCTCCCAAAAAAATTACTTTATCATCTATTGTATGTACGTAGATTCTAAGCTTATTTTCAAAATATAGTGGAATGCTACAAGCTTCTAATAGACAAAAATGAACTAAATCTGGCCGACCTCGTTTTATCTCATTTTTGATCCCCTTCATTGCTGCAAAGTGCCAAGATACATCTAAAATTACTTCGGACGGTTTTTTGTTTACTCTTTTACTGTATGCTAGTACAGAATTATGATTCTGTAGTTCCTTTGGAACTAATTCCAAAGCAGACTCGACTAATATGAGCGAAAGCAAGATGTATTTTAAGAGAACTGATATTTATTTAACTAACATGAAACCAGCACTACGACAAATAGCGCTAGAAAGGATGCAAATTCTAATTAAAAATGCCATATTAAATGCACGAACAAATCCTAAACTAGCTCAGAGACAAGCAAGTCTTGCAAAAAAACTAAGCACAAAATACCGAATTAGAATGCCATATGATATACGAATTAATTTTTGTAAAAAATGTAAAAAATTCATCGCTCCTGGAGTAAATGCAAGAATTAGGATAGGAAGGTCATCTGTGAAATCAATTCGTATTACTTGCGGATTTTGTAATCATACATATAGAAAGATCATTCAAAAATCAATTACAAAAGGTCAATGATTTATAAGACGAACTTGAAATTTTCAATTTTATGGCAAAGGCATATGATGTACCAGCAGATGTATTGATTAACAAATTATCGGAGATTCTAAAAGGAGAAGATATTGCCATCCCAACTTGGGTTCCATTTGTAAAAACAGGAGCACATGCAGAAAAGCCTCCACAAAAAAATGATTGGTGGTATACTAGATGTGCATCACTTCTTAGAAAAATATATCTTCATGGTCCAGTAGGTGTAAAAGATTTGAGAGGAATGTATGGTGGAGCTAAAGCAGTAGGATACGGAGGAGCTCATCACAGAGATGCTGGCGGAGCAATAATTCGAACAGCTATTCACAATTTAGAAAAATTGGGCTATCTTGACAAAGTGGAAGGAAAAGGTAGGACAGTTTCACATGAAGGAATGAAAAAAATTGATCGAGTATCTACAGAAATCTTAAATGAATTAATTACAAAGAATCCAAGCTTAAAGAAATATTCCTAGTGGTCTTATGAGCGAGCCAAATCCAAGTGATGAGAGAAAGCCAGATGATGCAGAAGTTGCATCAATGAAGGATCAAGCACTTAGAACAATACTCTCGCCACAAGCAAGATTGCGTTTAACTAATGTAAGAATGGTAAAACCAGAACTTGCTTCTATGGTAGAAAACTATCTTATTGGCATGGCATCACAGGGTAAATTAAATACACAAATTACAGACGAACAATTAAAACAAATTTTACAATCAATTCAACAACCAAAACATGATTTCAAAATAAATCGCCTATAGATACTAGGGAAAATATATTAGGGGTAAATTAGGCGAAACCATCTATGAAAGCAGTAGTTTATGAAAAATATGCTCCAAACGATGATTTCAAATCAATTTTACAAGTTAAAGATGTAGCTGATCCAAAACCAAAATCAAATGAAGTTGTTTTCAAAGTAAAAGCTGCAGCGTTAAATTATAATGATATTTGGGGATTGAGGGGAGTACCGATTCCAGTACCATTACCTCATATTTCTGGTTCTGATGCTGCTGGTGAAGTAATTGCAGTTGGAGAAGACGTAAAGAATTTCAAAGTTGGAGATAGAGTTGTTTCACACTCTAACATGTCATGTAGAGTATGTGAAGCATGTACTGATGGTCGTGAATTTGATTGCCTTCAAAGAACAATTTGGGGATTTCAAACAGGTCCATTATGGGGAGCTTTTTCAGAAATAACTCATCTTCCAGAAGTAAACATTGCAAAAATTCCTGATGGTGTAAGCTTTGATGAAGCAGCAGCTGCATCGATGACATTACTAACAGCATGGCACATGTTGGTTGGAAGAGCAAAGATACGACCAGGACAAACTGTCTTAATCATGGGTGGTGGATCTGGTGTTGGCAGTTTTGGAATACAAATTGCAAAACTTTACAATTGTACAGTAATTTCTACAGCAAGTGGAGACAAGTTAGACAAGATAAAACAGATTGGTGCTGATTTTGCAGTAGATCACAGAAAAGAGGATTGGAGTAAAGAGGTTAGACAAATTGCAAAACCATTTGGCGGTATAGATATATCATTTGATCACATTGGTCAAACTCATTGGAACGCACAACTCACCTTGCTAAAATATGGTGGAACACTAGTAACATGTGGTGCAACCACAGGTTATGATGCAAAGACGGATTTACGACATATCTTCTTTAAGGGAACTAATATTCTTGGTTCAACACAAGGAACCAAAGCAGAATTAGAACAAGGTTTGTACTGGATGGGTAAAAAGAAAATTAATGCTACTATAGATTCTGTGTTTAGCTTTGAAAATGCTGCTGAGGCCCATACAAAAATGGTAACAGGTAAAGGCCTTGTTGGCAAAATCTTACTGAAACCATAAATCTAATCTCTATATGACAAGACTTTTACGCAGTCTTATTTTTGTACCGGGTAATAATTCGAGATTTTTAGAAAAAGCCAAAACTCTTTCAGCAGATATAGTGTGTTTTGATTTAGAAGATTCTGTCCCTAAAGAAGAAAAAGAATCTGCTAGAAACCTAATCAAAGAAGCCCTTAGCAAACGTTTTGAATACAAAGCTGAAGTTTATGTAAGGACGAATTCACCTGCTTCTGGAATTATCTCGCAGGATTTGTCAAAGATAGTTCAAAAAGGAATTGATGGCATAGTTATTCCCAAAATAAATAACGTAGCTGAATTAAAAAAAATTATAAAAACACTTGCTAGTCTTGAAAAAAAACGTAAACTAAAACCAATTGAAATCATACCATCGATAGAGTCTGCAGAAGGAGTTGTAAATACATATGATATAGCATCATCAAGCAATAGAGTATCTGTTCTTGTTTTCGGTGTGTTTGATCTGCTAAATGATCTTGGTATTGAATATACAAAACAATCAGAGGGAGCAAAATATGCAAGAGCAAAAATTCCCATAGATGCCAGAGCTGCAGGAAAACATGTGATAGATGCAATTTGGCAAGATCTTACTGATGAGGATGGCCTAGAAGACGACTGTATAATTGGCCGAAATCTCGGATATATAGGAAAAAGCATTATTCATCCCAATCAAATTCCAACAGTACACAAAATATTCTATCCAACCCAAGCCGAAATAGATTGGGCAAAAAAGGTATGCCAAGCATATCTGGAATCGACAAAGAAAAATAAAGGTGCAACTAAGGTAGAAGGAAAAATGATTGACGAAGTTCACTTCAAGAGAGCAAAGGTATTACTCGATTCCATAAATATCTCAGTCTAAATCATTTTATATCTAATAAACACAATCAATCAAGTGTTTACCGGTATAATTGAGGGACAGGGAATTGTTAAGAAATTTGTTAATAAAACAAAAAATCGTAGTGCGGCAAAAATGGGAATAGATTTAGGAAATCTTGCAAAAGGCCTTCAAATAGGTGATAGTGTTGCAATAAATGGAGTCTGCCTTACGACTACACATATTTCAGAAAAACAAGCTGAATTTGAAATGATTGCTGAAACTTTGAAAAAAACAAATCTAGGAATGATAAAATCAGGAGATAAAGTAAACATTGAACGTAGCCTAAAAGTTGGTGAAAGAATGGAGGGCCATTTCGTACTTGGACATATTGATGGTACTGGTAAAATTATGAAAATAGAAAAACTACCAAAAGAGATCAAATTCTGGATTGAACTTCCTAAAGATTTAGCTAGATTTGTAGTAAAAAAAGGATCAATTACAGTTGATGGAATAAGCTTGACACTTGTTGATGTACTCAAAAACAAAATTTCTATTTGTATAATTCCACATACAATGAAAATTACAAATCTTGGTTCAAAAAAAATTGGCGATAAAGTTAATATTGAAACTGACATATTGGGAAAATACGCAATTTCTAAAGATTAGTTCTTTACCATTTTTGTGGTAGTAACCACTTTTGTAGTAAGATTTATAATCATTACAACAAGCTTCCTAATTATGTCCTTTGAAGAGGCAATTTCCTCCCTACGTAAAGGTGGGTTCATTTTACTTCATGATGCAAACAAGCGTGAAAATGAGGTAGATATGGTAGTTGCAGCAGAATTTGTGACCCCAGAACATATCTCAAGAATGCGTCAAGATGCTGGTGGTCTGATATGCTTATCCATAGATCATTCTTTTGCAAAAACTCTTGGACTAAATTATATGCATGATATACTTTCTAATGCACAGAATTTTGATAATCAATCAAAAAAAATGATCATGGGAACCGCGCCATATGGTGACAAACCATCTTTTTCTATTTCTATAAATCATACACAAACATATACTGGTATAACAGATCGTGATAGAGCGTTAACCATAAATGAAATGGCACATCTATACAAAAATACAAATGGAAATAAAAAAGAAATTTTTATTTCTTCATTTAAGACACCAGGACATGTACCCCTTTTGATTGCATCAGAAAGATTGTTATCCGATAGGTTAGGTCATACTGAAATGTCCATCTATATGACTAATCTTGCTGGTTTATGTCCTGCTGCAGCAATCTGTGAAATGCTTGATTCTGAAACACATACAGCTCTTTCAATTGAAAAGGCCAAAAAATATGCAAAAGAAAACACCATTCCATATTTTGATGGTAATGAGATTATAAAATTCTCCAAGGAGCACTAAATTTGAATATTGCAATTGTTGTTTCAGAATTTAATAATGAAATTACCATCAAAATGCTTGATGTAGCAGTTGAAAAAGCAAAAGATCTTAAACTAAACATAAAATACATTTGCAAAGTTCCTGGTGTATTTGATATGCCAATTGTAATTGATTCCTTATTGAAAAAAAAAGAAATAGACGCAGTAGTTACACTTGGAGCCATAATAAAGGGACAAACAAAACATGATGAACTTATTGCGAATGTGACGGCTAGAGCCATAACCGATCTTTCTATAAAATACCAAAAACCAGTAACCTTAGGTATAACAGGCCCAGGCATGTCCGATAGGCAAGCACAGGCACGAATAAGACCTGTCGCAGAGAGAGCTGTAGAAGCTGCAGAAAAGATAGCTGAACAATTAAGGAAGATATGAGATGATCCAACTTACCATAATCAAAATCACAGGATATGGACCATGGACACTTACCTTAGGTAGCGATAGAGAACACAAATTACAGATGCTTCAATCTTCCATCTATAATGAAATACAAAACCTTTTTTCACAAAAAAACTGCCTTGTATTTTCTAATAGATTTGATGAGCTTTTTGCAATTACAAGCGGTTTGTCTCTAAATGATCATATTGAAATTCAAAAAAAATTAGCAAAATCATTTGATCTACAACTTTCTATGACAATAGGATATGGTGATTCTCCATTTGAAGCAAATCTGAATGCAGACAAAGCAAGAAAGTCTAAAATAATTTTAGAGAAGGAACATAACATTTTTGGTTATGTTGATGGTAAGGCAGAACAATTAGTGCAGATAATGCATATGGATGTAGATGGTTCTACATCTATTTCAGCAAAAAAATCACCATATGAGATTTCATCACTTATGTTCAAATTATATTCAGAGATGTCAGAATTTTTCTTAACAGAAAACTATCTTGCCTTCTTTATAGGAGGGGACAATTTTATGATAGTCACCTCAGGTGATGGAAAGGATCACGCTGTGAAATTCTTGAATTTGATGAAAGAAAAACATGGTATTGCATTAAACTGTGGAATTGGAACTGCAAATACTGCACGAGAAGCTGCTAAACTTGCAACAAAATCTCTTGATACTATTCGAGAACTCAGAGATTCTGGTAAAAATCAGCAACGAGTACTTGAGCTAACATGCTGATAAAAAATGTCAGTATCCTTTACGGAAATGATTTAGATTACATTAATAGTACAAATATTCGAATTTCTGGCCAATTTGTTAAGGCAATAGGCACTAATCTAAAACCAGACAAAAAAGAAGACGTTTATGATTGTGAAGGACTAATCATGATTCCTGGATTTATTAATGCACATACTCACGTTGGTGATTCAATAGGAAAAGATATTGGTCTAGATTTTGGAGTAGAAGAAAAAATTCATCCAATTATAGGTATTAAACAAAAAATTCTAACAAATTCTAAGACATCGCATCTAGCAAGTTTTATCAGAAATTCATGTCTTTCAATGATAAAAAAGGGAATTACAACTTTTGTTGATTTTAGAGAGGGTGGTTTAGATGGAATTGAACTTTTACGGAATGCTACAAAAGGACTTCCAATTAGATCCATAATTCTTGGCAGAATAAATTACTATCAGGATTTAAAATCAATTAAAAAAAATACTTCATTACCTGAATCAAAAAAGACGGAGCTTAGAGACATATTAAAGAAATGTGATGGAATTGGTGTAAGTGGTCCCAATGAGTTTAGTGATTCTGTACTAAGGTTTTATTCTCAAGTGCCAAAAATTAAGGCTATTCACTCAGCTGAAACATTAGAAAGCTGTATGATTTCTAAAAAGACAACTGCAAAAACAGAAACTCAACGTGCCTTGTTGCTTAAACCAAATTTTTTGGTTCATATGACACATGCATCAAAAAAAGATCTAATACTTGCATCAAGAAATGAAGCCAGTATTGTTGTATGTCCACGTGCAAATGCTGCACTTGCGGAAGGAATTCCTGATGTGAATCTAATGATGAAAAGTGATTGCAATTTAACCATAGGAACAGATAATGTAATGATAAACTCGCCTGACATGTTTAGAGAAATGGATTATCTCTGGAAAGTCTCTATGGGATTACAAAGAACTAGACTAAATCCAAAATCTATACTCAAGATGGCTACGGTAAATGCCGCAAAAATGCTCCGACATAAGAATATGGGCACAATTCAATCTAATAGCTTGGCTGATTGTATTTTTATCAATAAACATGCTATTGATTTAGAACCAATGCATAATCCTCATGCATCTATTGTACATAGAGCATCTGAAACAACCATAAAAGCAGTAATGTTTGGAGGCAAAATAGTCGATGGTAAAATCTAGACCGCATGTAATACTTAGCGCAGCAATGAGTGTGGATGGAAAAATAGCGACAAGAACTGGTAACTCTGAACTCTCTTCAAAAGAAGATTTGATACGAGTTCATAAACTTAGGGCAAGTGTAGATGCAATACTTGTAGGAAAACATACTGTGATGATTGATAATCCTTTGTTGACAGTAAAATATGTGAAAGGAAAGAATCCAATACGTATAATTTTGGATTCCACGGGTTCAATAAAGTCTACTTCAAAAATAATTAAAACTTGTAAAACAATCCCAACAATAATAGCAGCATCAGAAAAAATAACTCAAAAAAATATAATTCGACTAGAAAGAGAAGGACTTGAAGTAATAAAATGCGGACAAAATAAAATTAATCTTAAAAAACTATTACATATCTTAAGAAAGAAGAACATAAAGAGTCTTCTTGTAGAAGGCGGTGGATTAACTAATTGGTCTTTCATAAAAGATGGATTTGTTGATGAGATCATTGTCACAATTACTCCGTATGTTCTAGGAGGTAGTAGCGCAATTTCATTATTCCAAGGAAAAGGATTTGATAAAATTTCAAATGCACCCTTGTTAACACTAAAGAAAACTAGTAGGATGAAAAACGAACTTGTATTATACTATACCATTTAATGTTTAAGATCTTCTCGTAGTTGATCTACCTTAGCTTGCAATGATTTCTTGAGCTTTTCATTTTTAGTTATGTTTACAAGCTTTCCGCATGTTGGACATTTAAAAGATAAATCCAACGCCTTTTCAAATGTCAACTTTTGACAGTCTTCGGTTCCACAATGATAGAATTCAGCTGAGTTTTCATAATCTAATCTTTGTTGTAATCTCTCAACGATTTTCTTTTTTTGGTTTTCAATAAAATTGTCAACTTCATCTTTTCTTGCTCTCCACCTATAGACAAACCAACCTTTTTTCTCATCCTTCACTCTAATACCAGTTATCAGAGCTTTTCCAAAAAGATCGTATAACACCTTTCTTACTATGTTAATTCTAAGACCTGTAGAACTCGCAATTTCTTCATCTGTAGCATCTTCCGTATTCAAAAGAGAGCGTGCTACTTTTAGATATTCGTCACCGCCAATTAAAGCAGTTATTTTTATAAAAGGATCTTCATGTTCATTAGTCATCGTCGTCATTGATTTAGATTCTATATTTAATCAATTGTTTTATCTAATACTTTTTTTCCCTTTTTTGTAGGAATAATTTCTCGTTGTGCATTTACTTGTTTTTTTAAGAACTGTCTTCCATCTAAGACTCTATCAAGTAAAACTGCTAGTGCGCTTATTTCAGAATGAGGTTGATTGCCTATTGCTACATTATAGTCCGCAAGATCGTACACTTCCCTAGGTACCTTTTCTGCCCCAACAACAACAAGAATCTGCTCCTCTTTTCTAATTTCATCAATAACAGAATTAATGATCTCACCATACATAGTTAGGTGTACAATTTTGAAAGATTGATTCTTTTTTGATTTCAGCATTTTTTTCCAATTATCTATTATTTCGACCTCAAAATCACCTCCCCAAACTCTATTGATTTCTGATATTGTATCTTTGATATCAGGATTGACTTCTTGCATTATGATTTTTGTTGCTCCAAAGGCTCTTGAAACAAGAGCGACATGCGTTGTTACTCTATCATCGCGTACAAGTCTTTGACCTATCCTTAGAACTTCAATCTTCATAATTTATCTCAATTTCTTTTTTTATGATTTCATTTTTTTTCTTTATCATAGGTTCATTTTTTAAAACAACTGACAAAAGTTCTTTTAACTGATCTAAGTTTTTTCCAGTTACTGCTGAGATGTATATCCATTTTTTGTTTTCTTTTAATCCAAGAATGTCAACTTTTGACAGAATTTCATCATGTGATGTCAAGTCTGATTTGTTTAATGCAAAAACTATCTTGTTATAATCTACACCAAGTTCTTCTAATACCCGCATACAACTTCGAAATTTCTTTTGTAATTCCAAAATTGGATCACTTATGTCAATTACAAGTATTACTGCATTAGTATAGGTAAGCTCTTCAAGTGTTGATTTGAAAGCCTCTATCATATATGCAGGAAGATTACTAATGAATCCAACAGTGTCTGAAATTAAAACATCATTTTCGGAGATCTTTATTTTTCGTGTTGTTGTAGAAAGGGTTGTGAATAGCTTTGGGTTTTCTTCTCGTGTTTCACCCGTTAATGTATTGAAAAGAGTTGTTTTTCCAGCTGATGTGTAACCAGCTAAAGAAATTATCTTGAATCCAATTCTATCTCTACCCTGTCTGTGTAGTGCACGTTGTTTTCCAGCTTTTACAAGTTTGGATTTAATGTTGGTCATCCTATTTTTTATGTCATTGGTATAGACATCTACTTCGAATTTACCAATTCCCATGAATCCTGGCTGTTCTCCCATCTTTGCCAATCGTACTTTTTCTTTTGCCCGTGACATTTCATATCTTAATTCTGCCATCTTTATCTGTAATTTTGATTCTGCACTTGTTGCATTACGCTCAAATATTTCAAGGATTAGAGCTTCTCTGTCCAAAATGTTTGTCTTTAACTTTGATGCTAGATTATAATTCTGACTGGGTTTGAGTATTTCATCGAATATGATGACATCAGGTTTTTTCGAATTGACAAATTCTTTTAATTCTTCAACCTTACCCTCTCCAAGACCATATTTTGATTTGTTAAGATATTTGTGTTTGATTATTTTTATAACCTGATATCCCGCGGTATCGCAGAGAGCAAGTGCTTCCTTTACATCATCTGCTCTATCATATGTAATGAGAATTGCAGATTCTTTCAATACCATAAAAGATGTGGATTCGTATCTTATTGCTTTCGCAGCGTTTTCTCTATAGTCATATTCATGACAATTTCTGCAATATCACTTGCATATTCTGAAATTCTTCTGATATTTTCACCCATTCTTCTTACCCTGTAGATTTCCTCATTGTCTTTTAATGATTTGGTGCTCTCAAGCATCTTTTTTTCATATTTTGTAATATCAGCAGTCCTTTCTACAGTGAGTTCTGCTTGGGTAAAATCTCTTTTGAACAGTGATAAACAGGCATCATCAAGCACAGATAGTGCGAAATTATTCATTTCATGAATAGTATCCAGTACAGATTTTTTGATTGGTTTTTTAAATTCCAGAAGATCTTTGACTATGTCAGTAGCATGATCCCCCACACGTTCTATATTCTTAACAATAAGTCTGTATCCTAGACAACTTCTTGCATTTTCAATACCCATGTCTTTTATCATGTGCTCATTTTGAATTGCAATCTTGAGTTGTCGTATGATGTAAAAACTAAACCTATCTACTTCATCATCACTGTTTATTACCTCTTTTGCCAAATCAAAATTTGCTTCTTCATGTGCCAACAACGCATCATTTTGCATGGATTTTGCAATGATGAGCATCCGTTTTAACGCTCCATCTACTGAAAGTTCAAACAAATTTATCAATACCTGAATGGTAATACCTTCTATAGAATCTGCAATGATTTCAGTTCCCATTAGAATTCCTTTTACTGCACCTTTTACTGCATTTCGTTGATCTGGTTTTAATCTTCCTGACTTGGGTTTTACATTTATAGTGCTAAAACCAAGTAAGTAAAGTGAAATAAGTTTTCTAACAATTGCAGAGCTTTTATCCTCTAGCTTTATTTCAAACGTTGCTTCCTCGGTGTTAATTGATTTTGTATGATGTTTTAGTGGAGTAATTTGTAATGTCGTTGTACCTTGTCTTACAACTGTAACTTGATCACCCTGTTTTAGACCCATATCCATTACCCATTGCTTTGGTAATGAAACAATGTATGATGATTTTCCTGTAAACTGTATCTTGCGCATTTCTTCATTAGTTCCCATACCTCGCATAGTGTTTGCTATTCTATATAGTTATTCAAAATTACTATATAGTAATACTTGACGTGCAAAAACAATTAGAACCCAATAACTTGACTATGTTAACATTGGATTCAATTCTTAAAATTAAACATACTTTGGATGCACTATTTGGAATTGGGGTTTCAAGATATCTGCCAAAAGAAATCAAAATTACTTATTCAAAAAGAACGGGAAGGATACAACATGTATACAAAAATGAAAATCTTCTTTGTACTTTGAGAATAGATGGAGGGCTTGCAATTACACCTTACTTTGCACAATTGCTATTAAAAAGTAAGAAATTTCGAGAAAATTGTCTTGAAGTAGATGATGATTCCAAGCCTTTTGTGGAAAATGGCAGTTCCGTTTTCTGTAAGCACGTTATATGGTGCGGCAAAAACATCTTGATCGGGGCTGACGTGCCTATTCTTTACAAAGGTACAGTAATTGCGGTAGGAAGAGCTGTCCTTTCTTCAAGAATGATAAAATCTCTAAAACGAGGGGTAGCAATCAAAGTCAGAGATAGTTTAAAAAGTCCAGACTAACCAACTGATTACATATGATGCGTGGCGGAAACCGCGAAATGCGCAGAATGCTAGACAAGATGGGTCTGGAAATGAAGGAAATTTCCAATGTACAAGAGGTAATCATCAAAACTGACAAAAAAGAAATCATAATAATAAAACCATCTGTATCAGAAATGAAAGCAAAAGACAATTCTATATTTCAAGTGATAGCTGAGAGTTATGAAGAAAGAGAACTTGAAGTACCAGTATTTAGCCAAGAAGATATCATGCTTGTAGCTCAACAAGCTAACGTTTCTCAAGAAGCTGCAAATAATGCTCTCATAGAAGCCAAAGGAGATCTTGCAAGAGCAATTCTATTACTTACAACAAAATAGAACACAATATCTCTAACATCTTCAAGATATACAAATGAGAATTATTATCATTAGTCTATTGCATATAATTTTTGATTAAAATTAAATGCGGAGTGCGGGATTTGAACCCGCGACCTTCAGCTTGGGAAGCTGACGTCGTGCCGGGCTGGACTAACTCCGCCAATTCAGATTTAAAACCTAACATTATATAGTTTAATTACAAAAAATATACATGGATGCAAAATGCCCACAATGCGACAAAGTAGCTGTACTTGATGATGAAATAACAAATGTAAAATGTCCTCATTGTGGGTTCGAAGCAAATTATGATGATTATTTGAAATTAATGAAAGAAAGAGTTGGTGGTATGGTAGAAAATTTTAACCCTGATAGAGCTGGATTTTAAATTACCAAAACGAACCTTTGTCAGAACAATCAAGATGCGCTCCACAATTTGTACAAATCATGTGACATGCCTGCATTGAGATCATTATATTTTCACACTTGGGGCATTTGATTTCTTCTTTCATTGTATAGTTTTGTATTTCATAATTTTAAAAGATTTAGGTACAAAGATTAATTAATAGTGTAAAGACTTTTTCAAAATACTTGGCAACATTTAAGCTTACAATATCTGATAAAAAAGGAAAATCCATCACAAGAGAACTGAAAGAAAAAGATGCAAATCCACTTTTAGGTCTACAAATAGGAAATGAATTAGATGCAGCAATTGTAGGTCAAGCTGGTAAAATCAAAATTACTGGTGGAAGTGACAAATCTGGAGTTCCATTGAGAGAAGATATTCATGGTGGAGCACGAAAATATATCCTGTTATCAAAAGGGGTTGGTTTGCGTGATGCTGAAAAGGGACAACGTTTTCGTAAACTTATCAGAGGGAATACCATTACTGAAGAGGCATATCAGATAAACTGCTCCTTAGATGGCGAATTAAAAATTGATGAAGCCGCAGCAGCTCCAACTGAAGAAAAAAAGGAAACGACAGACAAACCAAAAAAGGCATAAGTTAACATAGGCGATTTTTAAAACTTGAGTGTGCATTGGAAAGAAACACTTCCTGATTGGTATATTAAAAAATATGGACATCAACCATGTGTTAACATCGGTACTGCTGGACATGTAGATCATGGAAAAACAACACTTATCCAAGCTCTTACTGGCATTTGGACCAGTGCACATAGCGAGGAACTAAAACGTGGAATCACTATTCGTGTTGGTTATGCTGATGCTGCATTTTACAAATGTAAAAACTGTCAACCTCCTTTAGGATATTCGGTTACACCAAAATGTAATAACTGCGGAAAGGAAAGTGAATTAACAAGGGTAGTAAGTTTTGTGGATAGCCCAGGTCATGAAAGTTTAATGGCAAACATGCTTTCAGGCTCAGCATTAATTGATGGTGCTTTACTTGTAATAGCAGCAAACGAAAAGGTGCCACAACCACAAACTAAGGAGCATCTACTTGCGCTACAGACACTTGGAATTCAACAAATTGTGATTGCACAAAACAAAGCAGATCTAGTTTCATACGAAGATGCAATGACAAACTATTCTGATATTGTAAAATTTGTTAAAGGCACTAATGCTATAAAAGCACCGATAATTCCAATCTCAGCACAATCAAAACTTAACATTGACGCATTAATAGGCGCTATAGAATCTACGATTGAAACTCCAAAAAGAGATGAGTCAAAACCAACTGTAATGCATGTGTTACGTTCATTTGATGTTAACAAACCTGGCACTAAAATAAAGAGCATAAAAGGTGGTGTAATAGGAGGAAGTGTGATTCAAGGATATTTCAAAGTGGGAGACGAAATTGAGATAAAACCTGGTCTTGCTAATGAGAAAAATGGCAGCTATGAACCAATCATAACAGAAATCTCTTCTCTTGGAACTGGTGCAGGACTTGTAGACGAAGTCAAACCTGGTGGTTTGGTTGCAATAGGTACAAAACTTGATCCATCAATGACACGAAGTGATTCACTTATTGGTTCTGTTATTGGAAAACCAAACACATTACCAGAAAATTCTTCTACTGCAAAACTAGAGATAAACCTCTTTGATACTGCTGTTGGCTCAGCTGATGAAATAAAAGTTTCATCTGTCCAAGTTGGTGAATCGTTAAGACTCAGTGTAGGAACTGCCCCTGTTCTTTCAAAAGTAACCAGTGTAAGAGGTGAAAGAATAGATGTACAATTCAGAAGACCAGTCTGTCTATTTGAAAAAGGTAGGGTAGCGATAAGTAGAAGAATTCAAGAAAGATGGAGACTAATTGGAGCAGGTGTTGTAGTTGGTTGAAGTTATCTGTGACACTAGTTTTTTAATGATTCTTGCATCAAAAAATGTCAAAAACATTTCAAATCTTGATACTGAGATTGGAGCAATTGAATTTACCGTTCCTGATATGGTTATAAGTGAACTTGAAAGACTTTCAAAAGATGCAAATCTTAAAAAAAAACTTCCGCTATTAATGCACTAAAAATAGTAAAAAATTTCAAAAAAATTTCAATTTCAGGAAGTGATGTAGATGATGCTTTGGTATCATATGTGAGGGAACATCATGGAATCATAGCAACGGTAGATGTGGAATTGAAAAAAAGAATAAAATTTTTTGGATCTGTCATTTCTTTATCTAATGATAAAATTGTTCTTGAACCAAGTAAGATTTAATTTAAACAAAAATTATTATCTAAGGCATGTTTGAATACAAGGGAATTAAAATACGATGGTATGGTCACGATACCTTTACACTAGAAAAGTCAATTACCATTTGTATAGATCCGTACAAATTATCAAAATCTATTAGCCCAGATATTATACTAATATCACATAATCATTTTGATCATATGAGTTTAGATGATTTAAAAAAAATCTCAACTAATAATACTATAATTATTGCAGCAAAAGAATGTATGGAACAACTCACTAAAATTCCTTCAAAAGAAAAAATTGGTCTTAGTCCAGGACAGGAAAAAATAATAAACAATATCAAAATCAAAGCTGTTCCTGCATACAACATTGATAAGATTAATCCAGATACACACAAACCATTTCATCCAAAGGAAGACAACAAAATTGGCTATGTTATAAGTATAGGCGAAACATCAATCTATCATACGGGAGACTCGGATCTTGTTCCAGAAATGAATGATCTAAAACCAGATGTTTTACTTGTTCCAGTAAGTGGAACTTATGTTATGACTGCAAAGGAAGCTGCAAAAGCAGTAGAAAAAATAAAACCAAAAGTAGCAATCCCAATGCATTATGGCACATTAGTTGGTAGTGATGTTGATGCAAAAGAATTCAAAGATACAGTAAAATTGTGTGAAGTACACATTCTTACAAAAGAGTAATAAGCAGAGTAAATTTCACACATTTTAGTTGATTTCAAACTTAAAGTTATTTAGAATTGGAACATTTGAATTTCATCTACATCATCTTCTGATTATTGGGATTCTAGCAATTTCATTTTCTATTTCTGTCATGGTCCGTTCCCAAGCAGCTGATTATGGTTTTCAATTAAATGAATTTGATCCTTTCTTTAACTTTAGAGCAACACAATATCTTTTAGATCACGGTGTAAACGCTTACGTTCACTGGCACGATGACATGAGCTGGTACCCAAATGGTAGAGATGTCTATTCAACATCTCAAGTTCCATTACACTTCACAGATGCTTTTTTGTATAAAATATTTGGTGCAGGTTCTAGTCTTTACGATTTTACAATAATGTTTCCTGTTATTTTTGGTTCCCTGACAGCAATAATCATATTTGCACTTGTACGAGTTATGGGGGGCACAACTGCAGGTCTTTTTGCCTCCCTCTTCTTTGCAATATCTCCACCTATCATTGTTAGAGGTACTATTGGTTGGTTCAAATCCGAACCACTTGGACTTTTTTATGGTCTCTTAGGCCTATACCTATTTCTTAGTGGATTAAAATCACAAAACCGTAAGATTGCTTTTGGAAAATTAATCGGTGGAGGACTATTTTTAGCTACTGGGTTTGCTTCATGGGGAGGTGTGGAATTCTTCCTTATGCCATTAGCATTATTCATTATTATACTTCCATTTATCAGAAAAGATCACAAATTCCTGATTTGGGCAATACCTCTCTTTGTCGCTGTTACATTGGCAGTTTCTGGTGGATTTGCAAGACCTGGAATTAATTTTTTATTAGGAGTACGTGGATTTGCACTCGTTGGGCCAACTATATTTCTTGCAGTAATGATACTTGTTCAAAAATTTAGCAGTCAGGGAACAGCTTTACGTAATAGTTTGGCACTTTTAGGAGGTTCTGTTATAGCTGGTGTTGCAATAATTTCATCAAACCTCCTTCATTCAGCAAGCTTTCGTTATCTAAATGCAATAAATCCATTTCTTACATCAGAAGATCCATTAGTTGATTCTGTTGCAGAACATGCAACACCAAATCTTATTCAAAACTTTACCTACTTTTCAATCCTAATGTTATTTGCTGGCTTGGGTATTTGGCTTATTTTTAGAAAAAAATGGTCAGATCAAAACAATTCTTTACCGATAGGAATCAAAAACGAGATGACAATATTTGCATTGATTATAGGTATTATTGGTGCTTATGCGGGAGGAACTTTTGCAAGACTAGAACTTCTTACTGCAACTTCTGTTATTGTCCTCTCATCTATTGGGCTAGCTGTAATAACGTCTGAAATACTAAAGAAAGGAACACAAGTACAACAAACTGATTTATCAAAGAAAGCACAACAAGGAAAAACATCTGATCACTCAAAGAAAGGAAATACACAAGTAAAAAAATCAACAAGCACCATAGGAAGAATTACTAAAATATCATTTGTTGCCGTTCTGGTTGCCCTCCTTTTAGTACCAACTATTTTCCCTGCAAATGCCAATTGGATTTCGATAACAAAATCCCCACCGACAATCCTCAACGGCGGTTCTAATTATGCAATTTCTACAAATGACTGGCCAGCTACTTTGGATTGGATAAAAAATAATACTCCCCCAGGTTCTGTTATTGCATCATGGTGGGATTATGGGTATTGGATACAAACACTAGGCGGAAGAACAACACTTGCAGATAATGCAACTCTTGATACAAATATAATTGCAAAAATCGCAAAAATATTCCTAAGTTCACCTGATGAGGCATGGAAGATGTTGCATGATTGGGGTGCTAATTATGTTCTCGTATATGTAGTAGGACAAGAGTTTTCTTCAAACGGACAGACTCTTTACGTGCTAGGCGGTGGTGGAGATGAAAGTAAAAAACAGTGGTTTATGAGAATTGCAGGGGAAGATTCATCAAAGTTTCTCCAAAATGATCAATTTACACCAACCGATTATTTTTGGCAAAACACTTTGTTAGGAAAAATGTTTCCATTTACACCAGTGACTTATTTTGATCCAAATACTCATGTACAATCAGCCACTTATCAATCTGGATACGTTGCTGTTTATTCTAAAACAATCAAATATCCAGTAGATGGCAATGGTCCACTGCAGCTTGTCTACTCATCACCAAGTCTTAATAGTAATAGCTCTGGAATTATTTCAGGAGTTTTACTATATCAAGTAAATCCAAATTATATATCACAAACAAGTAATACAAATCAAAAGATAACACCTCAAGTTAATTCTACAAATGTAAATCCAACTAGTGTAAATCCAACTAGTGTAAATCCAACAAGCGATGTGGGTGTCATTTCTACAAAGTATGGGAACATTGTCATTAAATTCAGAGATGATGTTGCTCCAAAAACTGTAGCAAACTTTGAAAAACTTGCAAAATCTGGATTTTATGATGGAACAATATTCCATAGAATAATTCCAGGTTTTGTTATTCAAGGCGGTGACCCAAATGCGAAAACTGGCCCGCGTAATACTTGGGGAACAGGTGACGCAGGATATACAATTCCGCCTGAATTTAGCCCTCTTAAACATGTAAAATACATGGTATCAATGGCACGTGGCCCTAGCATTAACAGTGCAAGCTCTCAATTTTTCATAATGCTTGGTGATGCTCCAAATTTAGATGGTAAGTATACGATATTTGGCCAAGTGATTTCAGGACAAGATGTAGTTGATAAAATTGGAGCGATTAAAACAGATCCAGCTACAGACCAACCATTAGATCCTGAGGAAGCACGTATGAGTACAGTGGTCATTCAATCTTAAGAGACACAATCTACAATATCTCCTACAAACACATCCTCAACTGATTAGATACAAAATAAGTTACTTGTAACGATCAGAAATTCTATATCTTGCATATTTGTCATCTGGAGAATATTTTCCAGGATGAACTGTTACAGTTTTGTTACCACATTTTGGGCAATCTTCTTTTAGTGTATATCGTTTACAGTCAGGACATTTACGCATCTGAAATCGCATGTTTATCCCTCACGTGTTTTCTTTGATTCTTCCCTAGTGAATTTGAAGGTACCGCCTTTTTTTTCTATGGTATCTTGAATTTCTGAAAGAATTGGTTTTAGTTCTTTTTCAGCTGTCTTGAAATTTTGAGCAGAAACAGTCACTCTGTATTTTGGAGCCCCGATGTAGATTATCTCTACATTAACTCCTTTATTTTCAACAGCATCAAGGAGTGCTTTTTTTATGATTTCAACACCATTAGGTTTGGTACATGTGATTTCTAATACGCCACGTATCTCGACATGGGGTACTTGGATCTTTGAACTGATTTCTTCTATCGTTTTTAGCACTTTGGTAGACAGATTAAGACCATCAAGAACGATAATTCCCTTTGATACTATTTCCGAAAAGGCGTCATAAACAGAATTAAACTTGTTTATTAGGGATTCTTCTATTTTTTCAGCTTCTGTTTGAGAAAGTTCTGCTTTTGTTTTTAAACTGTCAAGAAGGACTTTTTCTTTTTCTTTCTTTTTTAATTCAAGAAGCTTTTTCTTTTTCTGATCACTTGAAATTTGTTTTAATGATAAATCAATTTCAGATCTTGATGTATTTATTCGTTTTACTAATAATACTTTTTTCTCTCCAACTTTGAGAAACTTTTCTACATGTCTAATCCAACCGGTTGCAATTTCTGATATGTGCAAAAATCCCTGAATATTATTATATTCATCAAGAGTGACATACGCTCCCTGATCCATGATTCTTGTAACTGTGGCAACAATAATTTCACCAACCTCTGGGAGTTCTTGGACAGCTGTAGTCATAGTTTTTTAAATTTTTGTTACGTAATTTAATGTTGCTGGTTAGAAATCAATACCTTTCTTGGCTCGAATACCTGCTTTGAAGGGATGTTTTATTTCTCTCATTTCTGTAACAAGATCTGCAACTTCTATAATTTCATCTCTAGCGTAATTTCCAGTAAGAACTAAATTTAATTTTGGCGGTTTAATTTTTATTAAATCTAAAACATCTTCTAATTTTACTAGATTTAGATTGATTGCATAGTTTATCTCATCAAGTATTATAATATCGTATTTTTCTGATTGAATTTTTTCTTTTGCTATGCGAAGAGCCTCATCAGAAATTTTTTTATGATCTTCGATTGGGCTTTTATCATCCATAATTCCAACAAAACCCTTTCCTATGGCAGTTAACTCAAATTCTGGCTCTAGTCTCTTTGATGAAGTCATCTCGCCATAATGCCAAGAACCTTTGATGAATTGGATCATGCAAATTTTGTGATTATATCCCACAGCCCGTAAGGCCATTCCAAGCGCAGCCGTTGTTTTGCCCTTTCCTTTGCCTGTGTATACTATTACAAATCCGTCTTTTCCCATCAATTTTTGGTTTCAAGTGTGAACTAAAAAGATTCGGATCAAAACTGTCTGTAATTTTGCAACAGAAAATGTGTAGTTTATAATCATCAAAGAAAAAACGTTGATTGTTTGACAAAAGAATATGATTTTGATATTGTTATAGTAGGCGGTGGGCCTGCTGGCCTTTCTGCAGCATGGTCAGCTGCAAAAAAAGGTGTACGTGTAGCTGTACTTGAGCGAGAAGAAGCAATAGGACATTCAGTTAGAACAAGCGGCGTTACTTGGATTAAGGAGGCAAAATCTTTTGGGATCCCTTCTGATTGTTATAACCCGATTAGGAATTATTCGTTTTATTCACCAAATAACCATGTAACAATAACAGGATCTGAACCTCAAGCTGCAGTCTTGGATGTAAGAAGAACTTATCAGTTTCTTGCATATCAAGCAGCAAATGCAGGTGCAGATATTTTTGTTAGAACTAATGTGACTAGTATTCTTGAGGAGAATGGAAAGTTGGTGGGAGTCAAGGCTACATCAATAAAAGATGATCTTGTTTTTCACTCAAAACTTGTAATAGATGCAAGTGGATTTTATTCAGTAATTGGAAAAAATACTGGCACTGTATCACAATGGAAAAGATTTGGTGTCGGTGCAGAGTTTGAAGCATATGTTGATAACATTGATCCAGAAACATGGCATCTTATGGTTGGGCAACAATATTCTCCAGCCGGTTATGCTTGGATATTTCCATTGGGAAAAAACAAAGTAAGAATCGGTGTTGGTGTTGGAAAACCAGAATCACAAATTGATCCAACCCAAAGACTGCTTGAACTAATTGATAAAAAACCAGGTCCGATAGGAAATCTTGGTAGAATTGTTCCAATAGAATTTCATTATGGATTGATTCCAAATGAAGGACTAACCCATACTACCATTGCAGATAATCTCATACTGGTTGGTGATGCTGCTGGACAGGCAAACCCGCTTGTCTTGGAAGGAATTCGATATGCAATAGAGTTTGGAAGAGTGGCAGGTCAGGTAGGTGCAGAAGCAGTTTTAAAAAATGACACATCAAAGGAATCCCTAAAACCATATGAAGAAAACTGGAAAAAGGCAATAGGATCCAAGATAAAAGCTGCAGTCAAGGTGCAAACCAGATGGCTTGGTCTATCTGATGAAGAATGGGACAAGGAAATTGCAATAATCCAAGAGCTCTCAGCAGAAGAATTTTTGGATTTTGTAAAAGCTGACTTTAGTATGGGTAATTTGGTCAAGCTTGCAACACACCATCCAAAACTAGCTGTCAGGCAGCTATTTGATATGGTAAAAAGTATAAGGTCTGAACAGTAAACATCCATTTAAATAAAATTCCGTAATATTGTTGAGAATTGAAAATACCAAGGATTGTGCTTGCTGGAACTACAAGCGGTGTTGGCAAGACCTCAATTAGTTGTGCAATAATTCATGGAATAAAAAAGAAGGAATATTCTGTACAATCATTCAAAGTTGGACCTGACTTTATAGATCCTAGTTATCTTAGTTTTGTATCTGGCAAACCTGCGCGAAACTTGGATCCTTGGCTTATGGGAACAACTGGAATTGTTAAATCATTTGTACAAAATTTTGATTCAGATTTTTCTGTAATTGAAGGTGTGATGGGTTATTATGATGGATTTTCTGGCGACTCGAATTATTCCAGCACACATCATGTGGCATCTATTTTAAAAACTCCAGTAATTCTTGTTTTGGATGCAAGTAAGACTGCACGATCAATTGCCGCAACTGCACTTGGATTTACAAAATTTCACAAAAATTCTAGAATTTCTGGGTTTATTCTAAACAAGATAGGCAGCAAAAAGCATGAGGATCTATGCAGGCAGGCACTTTCTTCATTGAACATTCCTATTGTTGGTGTGATTCCACGCAATCCTGAACTTGTCATGGAGTCAAGACACCTTGGATTAATTCCAGTTTCTGAACAACGACAACTTCAATCAAAGATATCAAAGATAGCAAAAGTAATGTCTGGTTTTATTGATATTGAGAAAATTATTCAGATTGGAAACAAAGTTCCATCTTTTGGTATGATTCCTAAAGAAAAAAATCCAAAACAGAAAACCACAATTGCAGTTGCACTGGATCAATCTTTCAATTTTTACTACCAGGATAATTTAGATGCCCTAAAAAAAGAAGGCTCAAAGATAGAGTTTTTCAGTCCTGTATCTGATTCAAAGGTGCCTGAATGTGATGGAATCTACATTGGTGGTGGGTTTCCCGAAGTGATAGGCAGTGCACTAGAGAAAAACTCTAGAATGCAAAAAAACATCAAGACTCTAGCCGAGTCTGGAATGCCAATCTATGCAGAATGTGGTGGCTTGATGTATCTTACAAAATCCATTGATTATGGTTCAAAGAAATTCAAGATGGTAGGACTTTTTGATGTCACTACAAAAATGCAAAAAAAACTGAAACTAAACTATACCAAGGCCAGAATAACAAATGACTGTCTTATTGCAAAGACATCAAGTAC
>QYQE01000022.1 GCA_007280335.1 Nitrosopumilales archaeon
AGTGATACGGTATTATCAGTAAGGGAAGTTGCCTCTGCTTTGATGTCCTTTGGTGGAGTGATCTTTGGTGCAGTGGTGTCAACTACATCAACTGTTTGAGTTGCATTAGAGATGTTGCCAGCTGCGTCCTTTGCAGTCCACAATATCAGAGTCTTGCCAAGTGGAAATGCTGACGGGGCATCATTTTTTATGGATTGTATTATTCCATTATCAGTTACGGTTGCATTGCCTAATGATACATGGTTATCAGTCATGGATGTGGCTTCAAATGTGACATCTGGTGGTGGCGTAAGTTTTGGAGCAGTGGTATCAATAATCTTGACTGTTTGAGTATCAGTTGCACCATTACCTGAAGCATCTTTAACAGTCCAGGTTACTTTTGTTGTACCAATTGGAAATATTTTTGGTGCGTTGTTAGTTACAGATTGTATTATGCCGTTATCTGTTATAGTTGCATTACCTAAATCAACTACATTGTTTGCAGCATTAGTTGCTTCCATTGTAATGTCAGATGGGGCATGAATTATTGGAGGAGTGGTATCCTGAATAGTGATTATCTGTTTTGCAGTAGCGTCATTTCCTGAAGCATCTTTAGCAATCCAAGTTACAATTGTCTGTCCCAGTGGAAAGTATGCAGGTGCATCGTTTGTAACAGATAGAACGCCAACAGAGTCGTAAGCTGATGGCAATCCAAGATCAATAGAAGTATGATCAGGGCTTTTTGCTTCTACAGTTACATTTGGTGGTGCAGTTAGTGTAGGTGCGGTTGTATCAATTACTGTAATCTTTTGTACGGCCTTTGCTATGTTTCCTCCAGAGTCAGTTGCAGTCCAAGTTACTATAGTAGTACCAAGCGGGAATTTTGATGGCGCATCGTTGGTAATTGAAGTAACCGATGTATCATCTGTTGCCGTTGCCTGACCAATTGAAACAGAAGTTAGCATTCCAGATGCTTGAACTGTCATGTCTGATGATGCGGTTATTGTAGGGGGGATTTTATCATTAGGATTAATTATTTTTGGAATATTTTGTTGTGTTTGATTATCAACTGAAGTTGAGGTTTGTGACATTGGCGAAGATAAAGAACCAAACTTTTGAATTCTGTTGTTGCTACTGTCTACCACATAGACGTTTCCAGCAGAATCAACGGTAACATCTCTTGGATTATCAAAGAAATTAGGCCCAGTTCCTTGACTTCCCCATGAAGTGAGCAAATTTCCATCCTTATTGATTTCTACAATTTGATTATTACCAGTATCGGCAATGTAGATATTTCCAGATGAATCAACACTTAATCCAAGTGGTGTCTTAAAGTTTGAACCAGAAGATGCAGAAAAAGTTTTCAAGAAAACACCATCTTGGGTAAACTTTTCAATTCTATTATTTCCAGAATCAGCTACATAGATACTTCCCTGTGAATCTGCAGCTACTCCGCGTGGAGAAAGAAATTGACCATTCTCAAGACCACTTTGTCCAATTGATGTTATGAATTTACCATCAGGTGAAAATTTCGCTATTCTGCTATTTCCAGTATCAGCAACATACACATCTCCACTGGGATCTGTGGCAATTCCCTGTGGCAATAAAAATTGTCCGTTACCATTACCTTTACTTCCCCATTGAGTTATGAGTTTGCCTGTTGTATCAAATTCTTGAACTTTGTTTTGTGCATTATCAACAACATAAACAGAATTTCCGTGAACTGCAATTCCAGAAGGAGCCTGAAATTGTCCATTTCCATCGCCTTTAATTCCCCAGGTATCTAAGAAATTTCCATTAAAATCAAACTTTTCAACTCGTCTGTTACCCAAGTCTGTAACATAGACATTACCAGCCGAGTCCATTGATATTCCCTGCGGAAAGGCAAACTGACCTAGTTTTCCAAGTCCGTATGACCCCCATTGAGTTGCATATGGAAGAGCAGTAGTTGCACCAGAATATTGTATCATGATACTAGAAAGTACAATAGCTATAATCCCTATTAGTAGGACTTGGAAAGTTTTCAACTGGCATAAATTACAAAATACCAAAAAGTTCTCTAAAGTGAGGAATTATTGCAGTTTTTGTCAATTAAGGTCAATTAGAAGGGTTTGTTGACTTCTCTTGTGAAGGCATAGCTTGCTATAGCGATCATTATCGCTACAAAGCCGCAAATTACAGCCACATCAACAGCAATAGAAAAGATTTGGGCCTTTCCTGTCATCATCTCTCTAATTAAAAGAACAGAGTAAGTCACTGGGTTTAGCTTTGCTATAAAGGCAAGCCAATGTGGTAAAAGTTCTAGAGGAAAGAGCGCAGGACTTAGCATAAAAAGTGGCATTCCAAGAAAATTGATCACTCCCCAAAAGGTTTCTTGTGATTTTGCAGCAGCCGCAACAATAACAGAAATTCCCGAGAAGCCAAGTGAAAATGCAATCACGATTAACAGTATTGGAATAATCATCAAATAGTTTGAAATTCCGACACCAAGTGCAAGTGCAATTCCTAAAATAAGACTTGATTGTAAAGCTGAAATCAAAGATATCGCAAGCATCTTTCCAACAGCGATAGATGATCGAGAAATTGGAGAAGTCAATGCCTTATTCATAAAACCATATCTTCTATCCCATAACGTGTTGACTCCTCCGAAAATGCTGGTAAAAATCGCTGTAAGCATTATCACACCAGGTGCCATGAATTCTATGTAGGATCCGTTGAATCCTACAGATTGTATTAGTGGTCTAGTTCCTGCAAAAGTATTTCCAATGACTATGATCCAGATGACAGGTTGGATCAATCTTATCAATATACCACTCCTAGACTTCCTGTATCGCTTCATCTCCCTCCAGAAAATTGTATAAGTATCTGAAAAAATCAAGCTCGTAGTCTCCTCATTTTTTCTCGTTCTTTTTTTCTGTTGTATCCATTACTTTCTTCTCTGAGTTCTCTTCCAGTATATGATAAAAACACGTCATCAAGAGTAGGTTTGGTAAGCGTGATGGATTCTATTTTTATTCCAAGTTTTCCAGCAATCTCAAATATTTTTGGCATTACTTGATTACCACTTGGAGAAAAAATTGTAACTTCATATCCTTCAGCAGTGACATCTTTTACGAGGGATGCTTTTTTTAATTCAGAAAGTAAATCCCCAAGTTTAAGATCAGAGTCAACTTCGAAGACTACAACTTCGTTTCCAAGTGCATTTTTGAGTGATTTTGGAGAATCTGTCACCTTAATTTTTCCATGGTCAATTATGGAAATGTTGTCACAAAGTTTGTCAGCTTCCTCCATGTAATGAGTAGTAAGAAAAATAGATATGCCAAACTCTTTGTGAATTTTCCTTATGTAATCCCAAATCTTGTATCTTGTTTGTATATCCAGTCCCAAAGTGGGCTCATCTAGGAAAAGAACTTTGGGTCTGTGTAACAATCCTCCTACAATATCAAGTCTTTTCCTCATACCGCCTGAATATGTTACCACTGCATCATGTTGCCTATCTGACAGTTCTACAAGGTCTAGGATCTCATCAATTCTTTCATTGACAGAGTTTTTTGGCATATGGTTTAGTCGTGCTTGAAGTTGAAGATTTTCCCTTCCTGTCAAATACTCATCTACCGTAGAGTCTTGTTGCACATAGCCAATGTTTTGCCGTACCTGTTTTGCTTGCGTTACTACATCAAAACCGGCAACATATGCCATCCCAGATGTTGGTTTTAACAATGTGGTAAGAATCATAATGGTAGTGCTCTTTCCAGCACCATTTGGTCCCAGAAATCCAAAGATTTCACCCTCTTCTATTTTGATTGAGATCTCGTCAACTGCCTTGAGCCCGTTTCTATATACTTTTGAAAGTGATCTTGTTTCTACAGCATACAACAATAAACAAATAATTTTTGGATTATAAATTAGTACTACACAAATCTAGCCAATATTTGCACATAAACAATGTGAAGCAAGTTTGTTAAAGCAAAAACAATTAATGTGATTTCTTGTATTCGTCTCTTGCTAGTTTAAGAATGACTTTTTCTCCGATTCCCCATATTTCAGATTTTGAAAAAATTCGTGAGCTAGTCAACCCTTCAGAGACCTCGATTGATTCAATTTCGTTGGTATTTTGGTTTTTATTTATTTTTTTTATTTTACCTATTTTGTGGCCGTCAATATCAACTACAGATGTATCCTTCCTTAACGGTGCGGTTCCAAGTAAAACTGACTCATCTGTGAATCTGTCAATGTGACCACGCGGTAAAAAATAATCCTTGTGGAATCCCTCATGGACTGTAATTCCAGTCACCTGTAATGTATCGCAGTCAATTTGCACGTGCTTTACCTTTCCATATTCAATTCCTTCTCTATCAATTACTTTTCTTCCTCTGAATTCATCTGCGTTTAGTTGATTATTGTCTCTTCCTTGTAATTCGGTGGTCATGCCTAAGATCAATTATTTTGATTTATTGAATCAAGTATCAGAGTTTTCAATCCAAGTGGTTAAATTCTTTAGAACAAAACAAATCCCATGAAGCCGCAAGAAGTAACCTTCAAGGCAATACTAATCAAAGCGGGAAGAAAGACAGGTAAGGAACACGCTGTAGAACTAAAAGCTGTCTTTTATGATAACAAATTCTATTTTTCAAGGAGAAATTCTCAAAGTGATTGGTTAAAAAACTCACTTGTCAATCCCCAGGTAAGGATACAATATAATGATGTCATATTTCCTGGAATTGCATCACTAATAACTAATGAAAACTTGGCAAAAAAAATCTCACAACTAAAATATTCCGATAAAAGAGCTGAGGAATCAAGAGTTGTTTTAGAGGTTACGTTACATGAACAATTGTAGTTACACCGCGTCGTTCATGCTCTTGACCTTCACTCATTTCAGATACAATAACTGTGAATGAGATTATGTCGCGCTGTTTGCATTCTTGTGCATTCATCTTCAGATGCAGATCAAGCAAATCAAATTCTTGTCCTTCTACAATATTGGATTCATCGGTTGAAACACTAGCAGTTGAGCTAATTAAGAAGCGTCTGTCTTTCTGGTGCCAACCAAGTTTGACTTTGTACCCTTCTTGACCTACTGCTTTAACATTAATGTCTATTATTCCCGGTTTTGCCAATGTATAGCCAGACGAATTATTTACAAAGACGCCAATTTGAAAAGGATTACCTGCTGTGCTTTCTGCCATTTTTTGTATTCCATCATTCATTACTACATCTACTCCTTTTATTGTCGTAGCTACTTTGGCAATCCATTCGTTTGTCCGTTCTACAGTAGCAAATATTCTATCACGTCTTTTTTTATCCTCTTCAGGTGGAAGTTTATAGTAATCCACCCATGCAAGGTAATCATTACTGATATCTTTGATAAACTGGATGCATGTTACTTTGTAGTCATCTACACTAGATGCTCTTTCTGAGCCTTCATCATAAGGAAGACCTTCTTTATCTAATGGAAGCACGTTTTTTATTAAAATATCTCGTAAATAAACCCAATAAATATATGACAAAAATTTTAAATTTTAAATCATGAGTTTTTCAGCTATTACGCAAGATCTTCAAAATGAATTAAACTCAAACATGCCGCAAATAAGATTTCTTTTAAAAAAATCTCCAGCACTTACTTTTACCACAATAAATGAAATTTCAGCAAAAGTAGGGAAAAAGTACAATCTATCACTTTCTATAAATTTTCCAGAACGCGGAAAGATAGAAGATTTCGAATCATATGGGACAGAGAACATAGGCATGGTAATTGACAGATTTAGAAAGACGTTTCCGATTCAAAGGGAATTAATAAAATCAAAAGCATCAGAAATTTTTGGCGATGCACAAATTCAAGATGCATACATATATGAAGGAAAAGAAGGTGTAAGAGTTGTTTTAGATTCTGGGAGATTAGATATCTTACCAGCGTCATTACACGTATGGGGCAAGTTTGATGAAAAGGTTATAGAATTTTGTAATTGGCTTTTGACAAACTGTTATCAACTTAAACCTGGCGTCAAAGGTGCAGAAAGCGAAGTAAGTTCATAAGAATATTGGAGATTTCCAGAAAGATCGTATACTTCGGCTTTTACTGGAAGAGGCAAATTATCTACTATCCAGAGTTTGTTTTCCTTTTGACCTTCTTTATATGAAATGATGTATGAATCAAGAGAACCAAATTTGAGTGAGACTTTGCCATGATCTGTTACTTTAATTTCTTCTTGTACATCATGAATGTACATATCGCCCCAAGTTGCTCCTTTTACTAGATATTTGTTTTCAATTGCAAGATCTCTTACTGAAAAAACTGTTGAATCCAAAATTGTAAAAAATGGTTTTGCATTATCTGATACTTGATTGAAATCATAAACTATGTTTACTGGGACTGTTTGGTTTATCTCCTCGTTTGTATTGGGATTTATCTGAACAAAAAGAGTTTGATTTCCGGGATTTGCGGCAGGTAAAAATTCTATCTTTGCAGAAAATTTTGTTGTGTTTGCCGATATGTCATATTGCATCACTGGATTGTATTGAGCCCCTTTTCCCATATGCCATTGACTAGCTTCACGTGGAACAACTTCTCCATTTTGTTGTCCTGCAAAATATGTAAACCAAAGTATTCCTATTACACTTGCAGATACAACACATATCCCAAGCATTAGCTTGATTTTCATTTACTATCAGCCCGTATTACTCGTTCTAAAATTTAAGATTAGAAAAGTTTGTCTTAAATCTGGTAAATAGAATAACCATCGATACAACTAGAGCCATTATCATTATAGCGCTGACTGGAAATTCCGGAACAATATTGGTAGGTGTTCCTGTTGGCAATGGTCCAAGCGGAGGTTCGGTTTTAACATCAACTTTGATTAATCCATACAATATAGGATTTGGAACTGTATTTTCGGGTCCAGTACCAGCTACATATATCACATAATGAGTTGTTGGAGGAGGTTGGTTGATTATAATAGTTCTAAAGTCGGTTCCCGCTGGTGCAAATAGAGTACTCTTACCAAGGTCTTCTGTAACTGAGCCAATTTTTTTTCCTTGATCATCTACAGTATAGATATCATATTGAATATTTCCAATTTTCTGGCCTGGATCATAGTAATGTTCAAAGTACAAGGACCACTGAACTGGACATCCTTGGTGTGGTACTGCTGGAGTATACCTATATTCAATAATCATAGAACTTGTGTCAGTATTTATGGAATCATGAACTGCTGATGTATCATCTGTAGGACAAATTCCAGATCCAGCTATAGCGGAAGAAGACCTGTTTAGAAATGCTGGCGGAGTTTGACTATTTCCAGTTTCTAATAGTTCAAATACATATTGAGGTGGAGGCTGGCCTTGTGTTACATCTGCATATACAATTCCTTTTACAGGAAATGGCATGTTAGGTACTACCCAAATTTTGTTATCTACACCTTTGTGGAAAAAAATCACCCAAGCTTTGTATGTGCCACCTTGAACAGTCACTTGTTCTTGATCTTTTGGTCCTACAGTTCCACCTCCAACTGATCCAGTTCTACCCCATGCTGGATAACCAAAGTCCTTTGGGGATTCAGATGTTGCAAATGCATCTAGCCAAATTATTGTATTTCTGTAAACATTAGTATAATCTGCTATATTTGGATCAGAGTATGTAGGATCAGGACTAACTGTTCCAAATACCGTATGACCTTTTTGTATATTACTTCCATCGATAGCAAGAAACTGCACATTATAACCACTACCATCACTAGTTTTATTCTGAATCCAAAAGTCAAGCTCTATTGGAGTACAGTTATGCCAGTCGGTAAAGCATGTATTGTATCTGTAATAATCACCTACTTTGAGTCCCTCACCTGGATACCAAGTCTCAGCAAATGCAGAATGTAATCCAAGTGGGATTAAAAACAAACCGACAAAAAATGCTAAAAGGAAATACTTTTGCATTGGATGTATAAGAAAAAATCCTATAGTTAAATCTTTCAAATAGGCAAATATAATGGCATGATATTATTTTGGCTATGTGTGAATGCGACAAGGTCCACATGTATGAAGTTGAATTCAAGTTAGATGGAATGGTTGTTGTCCCAACGCACAAAAACTGTGGAGTTGCCCTAAATGAAAAGCAACTAGAAAAATTTCGAAAAGAATTAGTAAAAACATGGGGCTTTCAGGAAGAAGACGAAAAGTAATAACTTGTGTCTTAAAAATAAAAGAAAAAGGAGTTCCTCTAATATCTATCTGAATGTAGCTACCTGAGTCTTACAGACTGATTGTTTGCAAGTACAATTAGCATCACAATAGCATTCTCCTTGCATTTGGCAATCGCATTCTACTTTAGTATGTGCGGAAGAATCGCATCCGCATGCTGCATCTGTCATAACTGGGATTTCTCCTACAGGGTTTTAAAGGTTGTCAAAAAATCATCAAATTGGAAAACAGTGTTATGGGCTTCAATTTTTTACGGTAGTTAGAAGATCGTTTGTTGTTTTTAAGAGGAGTATCGCTTGACGCTCAACTACCAAAGGATCACTTTCTGTATCAAGAGCAATTTTGAGCAAATGAGCATATTCTAAGTTACGGTACAATGTATCCTTTGTTTTGATCACATTATTTCGATTTATGTAACCAAGGTAAAAATAACAATCTGAAAGAAGTGAGTTTTGTATCAGATAATCATATTTTTGTTGAATTATTTTTGAATGATCATTTTTTTCTACCATATCAGAAAAACCAATAGTAGATTTTACCATCCTAGAAAGAAGCGATGTTGATGCTCTTTCTATTCCAAGGCATTGGTGAACAACTGAAAAGTTTTGGTTTATTTTATTTTTATCAAATCCACGAATTGTTTCCAACATGTGGGTTGGACTAGGTCGTTTTGAGTTTATGGAGAATATAGCATCTGCAAGAAAATAAGCTGCACACTTTATCCAAACATGTGCCAGAGGATCAGATGATTTAACAAGTTCTTTTGCTTTTGCTGCATATACACCTGCATCTACAAGACAATTTTGTACGTACGAATTTGAAATTTGTTTACTCTTTGTTTTTATCTTTGTCAAAAACATCCGAAGCTTCCATTGTTCATCTATCAAAACTTTCATGTCTTCAAATTGTTTCAAGATGCCAACGTTAGTTTCAGATAGTGAACCATGATGCAATTTTATCATATTGCCGTCTATTTCATGTATGGATGGTTCTTCTTGTTTGTCATCAAACACCGTGATATTATACTCACAACATTGAAAATTAGTACCATTATTTCTACATCCACCCAATCCTACTGGAAAATGTGAAAGTGAAAGTTTTTCAGGTATAATTTTCAAATCCATGTAAATTTCATTTTGATTTTTTGCTATAAAGGATCTAAGCTGTTAAAGTTTACAAATTTATTCAATGACAAAACATTCCTTTAAATTGCTATTCTTTATGGTTTTTAGCAAGCTCCTGTGGTGTAGTCCGGCTAAGCATACCGCCCTCTCAAGGCGGTGATCCCGGGTTCAAATCCCGGCGGGAGCATTTTTTTATTTTAAAACAGTTCAAAATTTTTTATTTGAAAATAATTCTAAGTTAAAAAAAGTAAAATAAGCATTATTTCAGCTTAAAATCTACGTTCGCCACGGTGTTTTGGTAAACATTCGCGACAATATACCGGTCTTCCTTCTTTTGGTTGGAATGGGACTTGGGTTTCTTTTTTGCAATCCGCACAAGTGGCAGGATACATTTTTCTGTCTGCGTCCATGACTTTTGGGATTTTTATCCACATAATAACCAATAGATATCATCTGAAGCCTCAATTGGCGTTTTGTGTAGCAAATACAGTCTAAAATACTGGCAAATGCGTCTTATTTTGATGGTTGGTCCCCAGAATGGCGGGTTTGGTTTTGATGGTGCAAAAAAATATTCTACTTTGGAAAATTCCAATACCACATGTATTCAGTGCCAGGCAGGTCAGCACGCCAAATGTATCGCCAAGAATGATTCTAATGTAACGTGTGACTGCGAGCGATGTCTGCTTGATTAATTTGCAAAGAAGATGGTAGCATACAAGTTTTTATGGTATTGTAAAACAACCGAACCGTCAGAATATTCTACAATTGAGAGTCCCCTTATGGAGAAAACCTCGCCTGAAAATTCAGATGCAAGTTTCTGTGGAATGTCCAGTATGGCTTTGTATACATAGCCATACTTGGTTGGGCAGGTAACTGTCATGGATTGACCACTTCCATATGCAAGACAATTGTCAAAAGATCCGCGTGGTAAAGTATCATGGTTTTGTGGCAACGGTTGTGGAATGGTAGTTTTCATTGTCTGAGCTTCACTTGTCTGATTTTGAAAAAGATCAAAATAATTAGCGGTTGCAAATCCTAAGACAAAAAAGCCAATAATTCCAAATACTAAAAGTGCATTTCGCAGAGGATGTATTTTTTCTGATTTTTGATTAATTTCATTTCTCTTCCTAGGCATAGGAGCAATGACATTAATCTTCATTCCACTTCTTGTCTGAGATGATTCCATATGCAGGCAGTTAGAATGAATTTGTTCCTCTGTTTTAAAACTGCAAATATTGCAAATTCGTTGTGTCATCTTCCTACAACTGGGGCATAAGGAACAGTTTACAAGTGTTCCACCACAAGTTCTACATGATTCGTCTGGCATTAGCAACCAAAATTTGTAATGATAATTAAGCAATGCTGAGAATTGGTACTAATGATTCATACTAAAAAGTTAAATTCAATAATTGTAACACAGGATGAAATTTTTGTCCGTTAATTCCAGAAGAACTATGGATTTACAGTAATTTGGGTTTGCAGTGCATTTGTGAGAGGAATTGCAGACGCCAAACTATCCCACACAAATACCTGTACAATATATTGTCCTGGTGTATCTGGAACCCATACCTCTGATACAGTAAATGATTGATTAGAAAGCATGGATGCAGAAAACTGTCCAAGAAATACTGCTCCTCCATCTTTGTTCAACACCTGTACAACATATGTGAATTTTTGTTCAGAGATAGCATGATTTGTGAGTTTTGATTCTACGCCAATTTGCTGGCCAACTTGGAAGACAGTTAATTCCTGTCCAGTGGTATTAACCATTTTAGGAGTTGTCAATGTAATGTCACCAAATGTCCCAAGAGCATTTGGTGTAATAGATATGATTAATGGAAATAATGCAATGGCAAGATAAATTGGCTTCATTAACGCTACCGTGTTACGTTTACTATAAAATATTTACTATACATTCATTTGCGCATATAAAAAACCAATTTAGAGAGTTATTTTTCTTATGACAATCTCGTGTCCTCCATGTACATGAGAAGAATGATTTACTTTTATTATCTCACCCATCTTCAAGTCTGAGAAATATTTTTCGTTATATCTCCCTAAAGTTTTCTTGCAATTAAAACAGTATATTTCTTTAAACTCCACATATGACATTAAGATTCCACAATATTTTAAGATAAAGTCAAAATTCTATGGGCGAAATGCCTGGCTGATCCTTATTTTCATGAAATTGTATTTTTGAGATCTTGTAGTAAATTACTTCTCCACGTCTTTCTATTAC
>QYQE01000003.1 GCA_007280335.1 Nitrosopumilales archaeon
AAAATAAGAAGAGATAGAAAGGAGCCGCAGAAAGAAATTGAGACAAAAGCTGATCAAAATCTTGATGAGGTAAAAAATCTTCTTCTTGATGCATATAATACAATACACTAGATCAGGATTTCAAATTTTGAAAATTTACCCGTATAATTTTCATTTATAATCTCAACATAATCCACTATAGCATTTGGTGGTCCCATGTGACTCCATTCTATTACGGAATTTACATCGGTGTCTTTTCCTTCAAGAACTGCCTCTACTCTTTTGTCTTGAAGATTTCTTACCCAACCTGTCACATTTTTCTTTTCTGCAACATCTTTCATTCCCTGACGGAAATAAACTCCTTGAACTTTTCCTTTAACAAATATATGAACGCATTTCTGTGACACGCCAAATATTTTCATTAAAGTCTTAATTAGTTTTGGGGATTTTTGTAAAAATTATTGTCTTTCTTTAATTCGTGCTCTACCAGTCTTTCTAGCTGCTATGCTACCCACTTTGCGTCCTGGTGGCGCATTTCTTGATACCGTAGAACTTTTACCTACGTGTTGGTGTCTTCCTCCTCCATGTGGATGTACATAAGCAGCTTGTGCAACTCCTCTTACAATTGGGTATTTGTGACCCTTGGATCGTTTTCTTCTCCATGCTGGACCTGCCCTCATAAATGGCCTGTCACCAGTACCACCACCTGCAAGAATTCCAATCATGGCTCTATTTTGAGGATGAAGTGTAGTGAATTTTCCAGAGGGAAGTTTTATTGTAACTCCTTCCGAACTGTGAGAAAATACAGTGGCATAAGTTCCAGCTGATTTTACAATAGAACCGCCGTCGCCAAAGTGCTTTTCAACATTGCTTACGATGGTTCCGTCTGGAATGTTTTGAATACTAATTACATTTCCTGGAGAAACTTTTGAATTTAATCCAAATTGTACTTTTGAGCCAATCCTAGTACCAAGAATTGATGGAAAATAAGAAACAGCGCCATTATCAAATTTAACCTTTGCAAGAGGCGCATCGCGACCTGTCTCATGAACAAGATCTATGACTTCACCTTCTCGTTGTTCTGCGAGTGCAAATCGTGGATATTTTGCTGGAAGTAACTTGCCAGTGGATGCAGCACGAAATTGCATTCCTCCTCGGCCACGTCTTCTAACTAGAGGTCGTTTACCCAAAGTAACAAGCCTGCTTTATCTTGTAAATTTTAAGCTTGTGATCGAATTTGTAATGGATAAAAGACGACAAAGGTATAAAAATTAGTTTTAGCCTGTTTAATCCATGAGCCAAAATGCACTCTCCCTTAAAGTACTTGAGGCATATACTCGCGATGTTGGGAGAGGAGTGGCACGTATTGATTATGATTCTATGGATTCACTTAGTGCATCAACTGGTGATGTTATAGAGATTAAAGGAAAACGAAGAACTGTAGCTAAATGTCTTCCACTTTATCCATCAGATGAAGGAAAAGGAATTATCAGAGTAGACGGACTTGTACGAAATAATGCTGGAATAGCAATCGGTGACACTGTAGCAGTTAGAAAGATAAAAGCGGTAGCTGCAGAAAAAGTTGTAGTTGCTCCATTAGAAGCAATCCCTCCAATAGACGAAAGATATCTTGCAGACGCATTAGAAAGTGTTCCTTTGATTAAAGGAGATAATGTTATGGTACCATATTTTGGAGGCAGACTTACTTTTCAGGTAATTGGTGTAACACCTGCTGCAGATGCAGTACTTGTGACTCAAAAAACAGTATTTCACATCGCAGAAAAAGGAGAAACACTACGTGGTGTTCCACAAGTAACCTATGAAGATATTGGAGGTTTAACAGATGAAATTAAAAAAGTTAGAGAGATGATTGAGCTTCCTCTACGACACCCAGAAATTTTTGAAAAACTTGGAATTGAAGCACCAAAAGGTGTCTTGCTTTATGGACCACCAGGTACTGGTAAGACACTATTAGCAAAAGCAGTAGCAAATGAAAGTAATGCTCACTTTATCAGCATATCCGGTCCTGAAATTATGAGCAAATTTTATGGAGAAAGTGAAGCCAGACTACGAGAAATTTTCAAAGAGGCAAAAGAAAAATCGCCTTCTATAATTTTCATTGATGAAATTGATTCTATTGCTCCAAAAAGGGAAGAGGTAACAGGTGAAGTTGAAAGAAGAGTTGTCTCACAACTACTTTCTCTAATGGATGGTTTAGAAGCAAGAGGTAAAGTAATTGTCATTGCAGCAACAAACAGACAAAACGCATTAGATCCAGCTCTTAGAAGACCGGGAAGATTTGACAGAGAAATAGAAATCAAAGTACCTGACAAGAAGGGACGAAAAGACATTCTCATGATACACACAAGAAACATGCCACTAAGTGATGATGTAAACGTGGATAAAATTGCAGGAATTAGCCATGGTTATGTAGGTGCAGATTTAGAATATCTTTGCAAAGAAGCAGCAATGAAATGTCTAAGGAGACTTTTACCTGAGCTAAACCTTCAAGATGAAAAACTCCCACCTGAAACCCTTGACAAACTAATAGTAACTGGAGAAGATTTTCAGAATGCGTTTAAGGATGTTACACCGTCTGGAATGCGTGAAGTTTTCATTGAAAATCCAGATGTAAGTTGGGACGAAGTAGGAGGATTAGAAAATGTAAAACGTGAATTACAAGAAGCGGTAGAATGGCCAATGAAATATCCAACACTTTATTCCAAACTAGGACATAGAATGCCACGCGGAATATTACTACATGGACCAAGTGGAACTGGAAAAACACTTTTAGCTAAAGCCGTAGCAACAGAAAGTGAAGCTAATTTCATTTCAGTAAGAGGTCCTGAGCTACTATCAAAATGGGTTGGCGAATCAGAACGAGGAATAAGAGAGATATTCAGAAGAGCAAGACAAGCTTCTCCTTGTATAATTTTCTTTGATGAAATTGATTCTATTGCTCCTGTCAGAGGAGTAGGTGGCGAAACAGCAGTTACTGAAAGAGTTGTTAGCCAGCTTTTGACAGAACTTGATGGTATTGAAAGCTTACATGGAGTTGTAGTCCTTGCAGCAACAAACAGGGCAGATATGATAGATACAGCCCTATTACGACCAGGAAGATTTGACAAGATAATTCTCGTACCAATGCCAGATAAGGCGGGCAGAAAGAAGATACTAGAGATAAGTACGAAAGAAATTCCAATAGACAAAGAACCAAAATCTGAAGCAGGCAAGAACCCAGACTATGTAGATTTGGAGAAACTCTCAGATTCTACAGATGGACTTAGTGGAGCAGATGTTGCATCCATTGCAAATACAGCAGTCTCTCTTGTCATACATGAATTCCTTGACAAATATCCAGATCAGAAAGAAGCCGAAAAGAAAGCCTCTGAAGCCAAGGTAACCATGAGACACTTTGAAGAGGCGGTGAGAAAAGTCAGAACACAAAAAGAACTCAAGATTGGTGAAAAGATCGCAGTTCCTTACTATAGGTAATTTTAATAAAATAACACATCTAATCCAATCAAATGTCTAACCATAGCGGATATAAGGGAAAATCTCTTGAATTTTTAGAAAAACACAATCTTCAGGTAGGTAATATCGTCAACGTTGAAACAGATTCTACATATTCTGGAATTTTGATGCCACGTTATGAGTATAATGACGATAAGCACATAGTTTTGAAGCTTAAAAGTGGATATAATATAGGATTGGAAATAGATAAAATTAAAAAAATTGGAATAGAATCTTCAGGGAACATCAAGAAAGAAAGCATGCCACAGTCACATGTAGATCCAAAACTGCCAAAAATTCTCCTTGTTTCTACTGGTGGCACAATTGCAAGCAAAATAGATTATAGAACTGGCGGAGTAACTCCCGCGTTAACAGCTGCAGAACTTAATGCCATAGTACCAGAACTTTCAAAAATAGCAAACATAGACACCGAAGTACTTTTTTCAGAATATTCTGAAAATTTACTTCCAGAACACTGGAAAATTATTGCGGAAAAAATTAACGCTCAAGTGAAATCAGAATACAAAGGGATAATCATAGCTCATGGCACAGACACTATGCAATATACAGCAGCTGCACTATCATTTTCTTTATCAGGAATTCCAATTCCAATAGCTCTGGTAGGTTCACAAAGATCCTCTGACAGACCATCCTCTGATGCTGCACTTAATTTAATTTCTGCAGTAAGATTTCTTGTAGAATGTAATACTGGAGGCATTTATGTTGTAATGCACAATAGCTCAAGTGATGATGATGTTGCTTGCCATTGGGGAACAAGAGTACGTAAAAATCACACAAGTAAGCGTAATGCATTTCAAACAATTGGTGGAGATCCAGCTTTTATTATAAAAAAAGATAGAATTGAAAAAAATCCACAGTTTAATGTTATAAAAAAAGACTATGTTCCAAAAATTAATTTTGATACACGTGTTGCTTTAGTAAAATATTATCCAGGACTTGATCCAAAAATACTAGATCACATCATAAGTTCAGGTTACAAAGCAATAATTTTTGAGGGAACCGGTCTTGGGCATATTGGAAAAGTCATGTATGAATATGTAGGAAAAGCAAAAAAGAAAGGTCTCTTTCTTGGAATGACGTCTCAATGTATAGACGGCATGGTACGAATGACTGTCTATGAAAGCGGTAGAGATCTGCTTAATTTAGGAATGATTCCTCTTGGAAATATGATTCCAGAAACTGCTCTTGTAAAAGCAATGTGGGCACTTGGCAATTCAAAAAACATTGAGGATATGGAAAAAATTATGAAAGAAAATATCGCTATGGAATTTTCAGACTAAGCTTTAAAGCAAGTTGAATAGATAAATTAGAAGTGTCTCAACCTCAAATGGACAAAATTGGACTCAAGGTTGGTCTTGAAATACATCAGCAGCTTGCAACAGGCAAGAAATTGTTTTGTAATTGTCCTCCAACAGAATTAGAAGAATATCCAATAAAATTTTGCCGTAAACTCAGACTTGCAAAAAGTGAACTTGGTGAGTTTGATCCCACCGCAGTTTTTGAACGTAGCAAAGATAAAACTATAGTATATCATGCAAATCCTGCAAGTAGTTGTCTTGTAGAACAGGATGAGGAACCTCCTCATGATGTAAATGTTGAAACAAAAGAAATCGCATTAATTATTGCAGCCTCCTTAAAATCAAATATTTTTAATGAAATTCATGTGATGAGAAAGCTGGTAATAGACGGTTCTAACACATCAGGTTTTCAAAGAACGATGCTTATTTCACAAGGTGGTTACCTTGAGGTGGACGGAAAAAAAATTGGCGTACAAAGCATCTGTTTGGAAGAGGATGCGGCAAAACTTCTGGGTGACACCACCGATGTAAGAGAGTATAGCTTGGATAGACTCGGCATTCCGTTAGTAGAGATTGCTTTAGATCCAGTATCTGGTAAACCTGATGAGATTAGAAAAATTGCACTTAGCTTAGGTCGGCTTTTGCGTGCTACAAAAAAAGTGGAACGGGGTTTAGGATCCATACGACAAGATGTCAATGTCTCCATACAAGGAGGAAATGTGGTTGAAGTAAAGGGAGTACAACAGCTTGACCAACTTGAAAAAGTCATAGAATATGAAGCAAAGAGGCAGCATGGCTTGAATATCATAGCAGAAAAGTTACGTGAGATAGAAACAGAAAGAATAGCAAAAGAAAGAGATGTAAAAGACATTACAGAGATTTTCAAAAGCTGCAAATCAAAAGTTATACAAAAAGCGCTCAAAGAAGGTGCTATAGTGAAGGCAGTTAGGATTAAAAATTTTTCAGGAATGTTCAGTTTTGAACCATATGAGGGTATAAGACTTGGGAAGCAGCTTGGTGAACTCGTAAGATCTTTTGGACTAGGAGGCGTGTTTCACTCTGATGAGCTTCCAAATTATGGAATAGAAGAGTTAGAGATTCAACAAGTCAAAAAGACATTGGATTTAGGGTTAAAGGATGGATTTTTGATTCTAGCTGGAGAGCAACAAAAAATTGAGCTTGTAATTGAGTCAATTATAAAAAGAATAGAGGATGCCAAGAATGGTGTTCCTGCAGAAACGAGGGCGGCAACATCAACTGGTGAAACTGTGTTTTTGAGGCCAAGACCTGGCGCATCAAGGATGTATCCTGAAACTGACATTCCTCCCATAATTGTAGAAAAAATCGAACTGGAAGAAATACAAAGAAAGATACCCAAATCGTGGGAAGAGACTATATCAGAACTACAAAAAACATATCAATTAAATCCACAGCTTACGATGCAGATCTTTGATTCAGATTACCTAGGTTTGTTTGAATCCATTTGTAAAGATAATAGAATTTCTCCAAATTTTGTTGCTTCAGTTCTTTGCGGAACTATTACAAACTTAGAAAGGCGTGGATTAGATAGCAAGCTGCTAAAAAATAATGAAATTGAAAAAGCCTTTAACTTACTTGCAGATGGCAAAATTGCAAAAGAATCACTTGAGATAATTTTTGAAAACATAATGTCAGGCAAAACACGCACAGTTTTTGAGGCAATGGAGAATACATCTATAAACAAAGTGGATTCTTCAGAGCTTGAAAAAATATTGGATGAATTAGTAGAGACTAACCTAAAGATGATCGAGGAACAGGGATTAAGAGCAATTGGTCCACTAATGGGAATCGCTATGAAAACTATGCGTGGTAAGATTGATGGTCAAAAAATAAACCAGTTATTAGAAGAAAAAATAAAACGTAAACTAGGTTCTAGTCAATAATTATCTTTAACTAAATTGCGTGTATTCCCTTTTGCTTACTACCTATATCTATAGCATCTTCAACAGTGCTGATGAAGATTTTTCCATCTCCTGGGGAGTCTGTTCCTGCCGCACCAACTATTGTCGTTATCACTTTATCTGCAATTGAATCGTCAACTACAATGATGATATAATTTTTTATATTGAAACCTGCAGTGTAGCTTGAAGTACCTCGTTGGCCTGTCATTTGAGATCTATCTGCTTTTCCCCATCCTTTTGCATCAAGTATTGTAAAACCGCCAACACCAACTTTTTTTAGAGCTTCGACTACTGTATCGATCTTTTGATGAGCTATTACTGCTTCAATCTTTTTCAATAGACAAACAACTGTAGGATAGATTATAAATTTATCATGCAATCTCATTTTGAAAAATGAATGATGAATATGCGGGAGGTGGGATTTGAACCCACGAACTCCTAAGAGATAAGGTTCTGAGCCTTACGCCGTTGACCAGGCTAGGCAACCCCCGCAACGAAAAAATTAAGATTCCTGAATAAGTGTCTTTATTGCCGAAATAGCATCTTTTAGTTTGTAGATTCTTTTAGCACGCAAATCACCAAATCCTAGATTCCATGGTTGTGTGTAGAGTATTACTGATTTTCCTCCATCAAGCATACTTTTTGCATTTATTGGTGAATCATCAATGAATACATCATAATCAAGTTTAGTTTTTTCTATTCCTTCTAATACACCAACATAGTTATTGTAAACAATTCCTTTTGATTTTAGCCAGTTTTTGACATGAATATGTGTAGATTCTTCTCTTGCTGTTACAATATCTACTGTACCAAGTTTTGAAAGATCTCTAGTTGCCGAAGAAATTTCATTTTCTGTTGGAGGAATATCTTCCCAAGATGTCCAACACATTGAAAGTTCTTTGTAAAAATCAAATTTATTTATCTTAAATTTTTTCCAAAAATCCCATTCAGAGATTTCTGATTTATCTATGATTGTCCTTATTTTATTATTATAAGAAAGCCATGACTGAATCACATCAGCAAGAACCCCATCTACATCAAGCCCTATTCTCAATTTTTACACCAGTTTAATCAAAAGTATCCCTAAGCTCTTCTAGGATCTTTTTTTGTTGCTTGTCAAGTTTGGCTGGTATGTTAACAACAAGTCTGATGTATTGATCTCCTCTTCCTCTGCTATTTTGATGTGGGAGTCCTTTGCCCTTTAGTTTTATTATCATGTTTGGTTGACTACCTGCTTCCACAGATATCTTTTCTGTGTCTTCTAAAGTAGGTATGATTATAGTTTTACCAAGTGTGGCATCAATCATAGAAATGTTTTGATCATAAAATATGTCCGTGCCATCTCTTTTGAATTTCTCATGTGGTTTTACTCGAATTCTGACAATCAGGTCTCCATTTACACCGTTTGGTACTGATTCACCTTCGCCTCTGACTGTGTATTCACCAGTATCCACACCGGGTGGGATATCAAAAGAGAGATGTTTTGTTCCTTTTTGTTTTCCTATTCCTTTGCATTTGCTACAAGGTCTTTCTATTATCTTACCTTGACCTCTGCAAGTGTTACATGGGTGAACTGTAACAAACGTCGAAAAGCCTGTACTTCTAGATGATCTTACTTGACCATGACCATTACAAACTGTACAGGTTCGCATAGATGTCCCAGGGGTACAGCCAGAACCCTTACAGTTTTCACAATCAATATCCTTTCGAATATCAATTTCTTCTCTTTTTCCTTTAAGAACATCTTCTAACGTAATTGAGGTATCATAGACAAGATCTGCTCCTCTTTCCCTACCAAATCCTCCACCGCCAAATCCTCCTCTTCCAAAAAGAGATTCAAAAATAGAATCAAATCCGCCTCCTCCGAATCCACCAAATATATCCTCAAAGTTTACGCGGGCCCCACGGAAAATATCTTCACTACTGTATCTTCCGTCAACACCAGCATGACCATGAGTATCGTAGAGTTTTCGTTTTTCGGCGTCAGATAAAATTGCATATGCCTCTGAAATTTCCTTAAAATGTTCACCGGCATCAGGAGATTTGTTTCTATCAGGATGAAATTTTAATGCTAATTTTCTATACTGTGCCTTTATTTCATCTTGAGAAGTATTCTTTTGTACTCCTAAAACTTCGTAATAATCTCGCTTGGAGCTCATAAACGAATTTTGATTGATCTCAAGTATAAATCATCAATTATTGAGTGCCAGCAGCGTTTTGACCTGCACTTTCATCACTAGTTCCACCTTGAGGTCCTGCTCCAGATGGGTCAGGTCCCGGCGGCGGGCTAGCTTTCTTGTAAAGTTCTGTACTGATTTCGTTAACTATAGTTTTTAGTGTATCAAGTTTTGGTTTAATTTCTGCAGAACCCTTGTCAAGTACATCTTTTAGTTCCCTTATTGCATTTGTAACTTTGATTCCTTGTTCTTGTGTAACTTTGTCTTTGAGATCTTGGTTGATTAATTTTTCAGTAGTATAAATAAAGTTCTCGGCTTCATTTTTGATTTCAATTTCTTCCTTTTTCTTCTTGTCTTGATCTGCGTAAACTTCAGCATCTTTTTTGAGTTTTTCAATTTCTTCTTTTGAAAGTTTGGTGCTTGCAGTAATTGTTATCGTTGCCTCTTTTTGAGTACCAAGATCCTTTGCTGTAACATTGAGTATTCCGTTTGCGTCAAGATCAAACTTTACTTCAATTTGTGGAATGCCTTTTGGAGCAGGAGGAATTCCGGAAAGATTAAAGCTTCCAAGAGAAACATTGTCAGCAGCCATTGGCCTTTCACCTTGCACAATGTGTACTGTTACGGCAGTTTGGTTATCTGCTGCAGTAGTAAAGGGTTTACTTTTTGATGTAGGAATGGTAGTGTTTCTTTCAATTAGCGGTTCACGCAATCCACCAAGTACTTCTACTCCAAGAGTAAGTGGAGTAACATCAAGGAGTACAATATCACTTGTAACATCTCCTGCAATAATACCTGCCTGTATTCCAGCACCTAATGCTACTGCTTCCATAGGATCAACTCCAGATTCAGGTTCCTTGCCTAAAACAGAGGCAACAAACTTTTTGACTAGTGGAATTCGTGTTGGTCCTCCCACAAGAACAATTTTAGTAATGTCAGAGGGAGAAAGTTTTGCATCTTCCAAAGATTTTGTCATTGATGGCCTACATCTTTCTACAATTGGATTTATGAGATCCTCAAGCTTTGAACGGGTAAGTTTCATTTCTAGATTCTTTGGACCGGCGTTTTGATCATATGATACAAATGGTAAAGTGATATCAGTCTCCATCACTGAAGAAAGTTCAATCTTTGCTCTTTCTGCAGCTTCCCTTACTCTAACCATCGCCGCATTATCTTTTGAGAGATCTATTCCAGTGTTTTTTCTAAAAGCTTCAACGATGTAATCTATTATGATCTTATCCATATCAGTACCTCCAAGTTGTGTATCACCAGAGGTACTCATCACTTCAAAAACGCCACCACCCATTTCCATAATGGTTACATCAAGTGTTCCACCACCCAAATCAAACACCAAAATTTTCATGTCTTGCTTGGCCTTGTCTAAACCAAATGCAAGTGATGCAGCTGTCGGCTCGTTGATAATTCTAACAACTTCTAATCCAGCTATCTGACCAGCATCCTTCGTTGCTTGTCTTTGATTATCGTCAAAATATGCAGGCACTGTGATTACTGCTTTTTCAATTTTTTCGCCAATAAATGCCTCTGCATCTCTTTTTATTTTCTGTAAAATAAATGCGGAAATTTGTTGTGGTTTGTATTCCTTGTCATTTATTTTGAAAATATAGTCACTTCCCATCTTTCGTTTTGCAGCTACAATTGTGCCCTCTGGATTTGTGACAGCCTGCCTTCTTGCAGGTTCTCCTACAAGTAGCTGTCCATCTTTTGTAAAGGCAACAACAGATGGAAATGCTTTACCACCTACGGTCGTTCCTTCAGCTGCTGGAATGAGCGTTGGTTTACCGCCCATCATTACTGCCGCAGCAGAGTTACTTGTTCCTAAATCTATTCCTATAATTTTTGCCATATTATTATCACAATTCTATTATGTTTTTTTTGATATTTCTACTAAACTAGGTCTAATAACTCTGTTTTGTAAAATATATCCCTTGCGAATTTCTGCAGTAATTGTGTTGTCATCAAGTGATGGATCTTCTTTTACAGATATTGCCTCATGTAATTGAGGATCGAAAATTTCTCCAAGTGCCTCGATAGGAGTTATACCATTTTCTGATAAAAATGAGTCCATGTTTTTTAGAATTGCAGATAGTCCGTCAGTGTTTATTTTTTGTTTGGCAAGTGCATCTTTTGCTCTGATAAAATCATCATATATTGATAGAAATTTTAACATCATTGAATCTAAAGCAGAGTTTACTTTACTTTGAACGTCCAATTCTGTTCTTTTTTTCAGGTTTTCGAAATCAGCCAGAAGATACTGTAGTTTTTTCTCATAAGATGTGGCTTTTTCTTGCTCTTGTTTGAGTTGTATTTTTAACTCATCAATAATTTTTTCTTGTGATGTATCATCACCAGATACATCCTCAGTTTCTACTTCCATTTTTTCATCGCTTTCTTCAGACAACTAAATCCATTAAAATTCGTCTAATTTTACTCTTATTACAGGATCTCACATAATGGATTTGTTTTTATGATTATGATATCAGAATCTTTATTGTTCTTACTAATTTTCTCATAATCCGATTTTGAACACGCTACAACAATTGTTGTTTTATCACTATGAAATAAATCAAAGGTAGGACCTTGATGAGTTTCTACATCTCCGATATAATCACGTAACTTGGTAACAAGTGAATTTAGCATATCAACTTTATCGCCACGCATTTCATAGGAATCAAGTGTCCAAAGAATAGTCACTCGAGTTCTGCTGGCTTTGAGTTCATTTTTTTTGAGTGTAGAACGAATCTCATCTATGAGTCTCTTAACATAACCTTCAATCCCCTTTATACTTCCGTTAACTAGATACATCATAGTACCTGCTCCTTCAATCGAGGTTCCAAGCGATCTCAAATCATAAAGTCCATTTGTCATATCATCCAAAAAGAGATCTTTGAATTCAGTGAACATGAGATCTGCTCTTGTTATCGGTTCCTGAGCGAATTTACATACTTCAAGTATACTTGACAGACCAGAAAACTGAGAAAGAATCTTTATTGCATGAAAAAGCTCTGATGAAGAAATTGCTACAAACTTTTTTTCTTTTTTATCAATAGCAAGCAACTTTGCAAGTTTGTCATCGACTCTACTATTAAAAGAACCAATAATTTCAGGAGTTTGGTTTTTTGCGCCAAGAGGATAATAAAAATATGAAATATCTTTACCCATCTCAAGACCTGTTACATGTTCTAAAAGTGAGATAGTTTCATTGTTACCTCCAATTCCTGTTGGAAGGTTGTAAATGACAGACCCTCCTTTCTTTATTGCACTAGTAGCATCTTTGAATTTAGAATGAATTTCCATTTTTGTTTCTTGCCCGGTTTTTCTGATTCTTGGTGCAAAAAAGAGGTACTCTGAGTGAGAAATTGCAACGTCTATTGGTTCTACTCCAAGTAATGGTTCATCTTCTTTTAAGGAGGTGACATCAGGATAGGTCTTTGCAATCTCAGATTTTAGAGAAATGGCCATATGAGCAGATTCATCTACAATAAAGACGTCTGCGCCTTTGATTGCCATTTGACATGCAATGGAATAACCCTCAGTACTAAGACCATAAACAACAACTTTTGTAGCTACCAAATCATTGGAGCTAGGAGACAAGGCTAAGAAAAACTTTTTCCATGCTGAAATTCTATCAAAAATGTTTGAAAATCTGGTTTGATATACTTACTCCGAAACAACTTTTGTTTTTTGAGCCTATGATCGAAAAATTACGTAAAAACAATCAGATTCTATGTACTTCTAGGAACTATCGCGAGGTTGTAGAGCTTGCCAAAGTTAGAAACGTAAAGCTTGTACTAGTTGGAAAGCATGGCGGATCGAATAAATCTGAAAAATTAAAGGCTAGTCTTGAACGAACACTGCATTTATCTCAAATAGTAGGAAAATTCGCTCCAGATCTAACTATTAGCTTTTGTTCACCAGAAGCGGCAAGGATTTCTTTTGGGGCAGGTATCAAACACATTGCCTTTTCTGATTCACCCCATGCAGAGGCAGTTATGAGACTTTCTGTACCATTTGTACAAAAACTTCTAATTCCATGGATAATTCCAAAAAAGGAATTTATCAAGTATGGAATTGCAGAAAAAGACATCATACATTATAGATCGATTGATGCTGCATTAATAGTAAAACAGAAATCAAAAAATTATTCAAAGAATGATTTTCATCTCAAGGACAAAAAGACTATTCTTGTAAGAGTTGAGGAGTCCCAAGCTGCATATATTAAGACTAGAAAAAATCCTAGTACAAACATTATAAATGAAATTGCAAAAGAATTCTCAAATTATAATATAGTTGTCTTAGGTAGATATTTACCACACATAAATCAGCTCAAAAAAGAATTCGGGAACAAGATAATAGTAATGGACAAAGTGGTAGACGGTAAAGCACTTCTTAGATTTACTGATATTTTTGTAGGTTCTGGAGGTACGATGACTGCGGAAGCTGCATTAATGGGAATTCCGACAATTTCTTACGATGCTGTTCCTAACCATATAGAAAAATATCTTGTGAGAATTGGTCTAGTAAGAAGACAAAAAAATCCAAAAATAATTATAAAATTAGTTAAGAAAATTTTAAAATCTGACAATCGAAATCTTAGAAAAAAAGCAAAAACAATATTAAATTCAATGGAAGATCCTACTTCTAAACTTCTTACTGCAATTAGAATCGTTCAATAACATTCAAGTACAAACAACCTTCAGAAAATCATCCTAAACTCAAACAATGTACTGAATAACATATAAGGGAACTTAATGGAAGATTCAACGCCCGGAAGCCCGGTAGAGGAGAAATCCACCGAGTGTAGCGGTCAAGCATAGGGGCCTTTGGAGCCCTTGACCCCAGTTCGAATCTGGGCCGGGCTATTTTATTTTTAAAATTACTACATGTAAGGTCCTGTTGGAACAAGGCGCCAGTGCGGCAATAGTGATATCCCAATCAACAATGGAATCAAAAAAATTGCAATTGAAATTGCGGATAATATTATACCAAGCCATAAACAATTTCTTGCCTTACTTGGATCATCGTCTTTTATTATAAAATAAGCAATAACCCCTCCTATAATATTAAAGAGAATAGGTAAGAGAAACCAGAGGCTGCTTCTTTTCCTTATTTCCATTGAACAAATTACTAGTTATTGGAATTTAAACTACATTGTATTTTTAATTATATTTCAAGTTTGGAGAGAAGTTTAGTAGATATTGTAAATAAAATCAAAGCTACAACAACTAAAACAGTCATCTCAATTCCAACAAAAGTGCTAAAATTTCCAAATATTCCTGCTCTTACAACATCTACAAGATATGTAAGTGGATTAAGATAAAATGCAGTTGAAAGCGGTTCTGGCGCACCTTGTGCAGGATAAAATGCCGTACTTACGAATGCAAAAAAAAGAAAGGCGGTATTAATAACAACATTGAATCCTTCACTAGATTGTAGTCTTGTAGAAATTATAGATGCAATAGAGCCAAAAAGGATAGAACCAGTAACGGAAGCAAAAACTACAAGCGGTATAGTATAGAAATTAAATTCAACAGATTTGAAGAAGAGAGGATATCCAACAGCAGTAATGAGAGCTGCACTTATCAAACCAACAATACCAATCGTGTAAATGTTGCTTAAAATGTAATGAGCTCTGGTGAACGGTCCAACAAGAATTTGTTCAAACATTCCATGTCTTCTATCATTCCAAATAATAATTCCTGATATGAGAGTACTATTCATTATGTTAAAGCCAATCATACCTGAAGCTATGAATGCAGGATAGTCTAGAGATTTGTTCCCAAATGGAACTGAATGAATCAAAGATGTATAAGCAAAACCAGCTACAAAGATGTAAATCAGTGGGAAAACAATCTGCCAGATCAAAAAACCCTTGTTAAGAGAAATAGTGAGATTTCTATTTACTAATCTAATTATTGGATGCATTAGAATTTTTCACCACTGTAAGAAATATTTCTTCAAGAGTTGTAGGCATTACAGACAAATCCTCGATGGAAATATTGTTTACTGTTAAGATTTGTAGAATTTTTAGTAAAACTTCCTCAGAATCGTTTGATCTAATTGTTATGTTTGTTCCAGAATTGAAATCAATTTCATAATCTTTTACATCAATTAAAAGACCTTGTACGTCTTTTTTTGTTTCAGGTATACGAATTTTAATTGTTTTTTCTCGGCCAAATTTATTTTTCAGTTCATTAGGAGTATCTACTGCAATTATTTTGCCTTTGTTAATAATAGCAACCTCATCACAGAGATATTCGGCTTCATTTAGTATATGAGTTGTAAAAAATATTGTAAGACCTTCTTTGACTTTCTTTTTAATAAAATCAAGTAATCCACGTCTAGCAGACGGATCTAATCCTACTGTGGGTTCATCAAGAAACAAAAGTTCCATATCATGCATAAACTCGCGCGCAACTTGGACTCTTCTTCTTTGACCAATTGAAAGATCATCGTTTTTCATCTTCCTTATTTCTTGTAGATCAAAGGCGGAAAGAAGTTCCTCTACTCTATCGTTTCTTGTTTTCCTCTCAACATTCCACATCATACCATATTTTTCCAGTGATTTTTCTACACTCAGTGTTGGTTCATAACTTGGTTGTTGTAAAACAACACCTATCTTCTTTCGCACATCAAGAGGATGTCGGATGGCATCCATTCCAAGAATGTTAATAGTCCCACTTGTTGGTACGATCAGAGTTGTAAGTAGTTTGATTGTAGTAGTTTTTCCAGCACCATTAGGTCCCAAAAAGCCAAAAATTTTACCAGAGTTCACAGAAAGATCGATTCCATCTACTGCCATAATTGATCCGTATGATTTAGTGAGTAAATTTGCCACAATACAAGACATTAAAGAATATTTTATTCTCCCACTAATTTAGCTAATGAAATTTTTATTAATACACACTTTCTAACACACAGTAACTTGTCAGAATTTGAGTCTCTCTTAAACAAACTTCTAGAACAAAAACCTGATCTTTCTAGATCAGACATACAGGAAATGATTGAAAAAAAGAAGGAAAAGATCGGGGCCGGATATCTGACAGATCAAGGAGCTCTCTTTCTCATAGCATCAGATCTTGGAGTATCCTTAAACGAGCAATTGAAAGTTGAGATGGGTCTTAAGGATCTATACGTAGGAGCAAAAGAAATTACACTTCAAACAAGAGTGATGAATGTTTATCCAGCTAGACAGTATTCTAGAAAAGACGGCTCTCAGTTTCTTCTTAGAACTATGACAGTTTACGATGCAGATTCAAGAGCAAAAGTCAAGTTATGGGATGAAAAAGCAAACCTTCCAGGAATAGAAAACCTCAAACCGGGGGATTTAGTAAAGATAATCAAAGCTTATGTAAAATCCGACATGACGGGCAATCCCATAATCAATGTTGGTTCCAATTCAAATATTGAGACATCTGATGTGCAAAATGATATTCCATCTCTTGATTCAATTACTGATGATGTTAGTACAATAAAAGAAAACCAGCAAAATTTGGTAGTTTCTGGCATCTTAGATGGTAATGTCAGGGTTTCCGAATTTACAAACTTTAAGGGTCAACCAGGTAAAGCACTTCACTTACGAATTAAAGGAAAAGACGGAACATATGCGCGTGTTGTGCTATGGAATACTGATGAAAAAAATCTTCCAAAAATGATTACATCAGGTGCAAAGACTAGACTCATTGGAGTTAGAACCAAGATGGGTCAACAGGGATTAGAACTGCATGGTGATGAAGGCACGGCAATTGAAATCGAAGGTACAAAAGAAATTCAACCCATAATTGTCAGAATTTTATCTATGACAAAAAATGATTCTGGAAATATAATGATTTTAGGAACTGAACAAAATAAGAAAATTTTAAACATTGTAGATTCAGCCGGAGTTTCTAAAGATCTGAAAGTTGGCGACGTAATAGAATGCATGCCAACCAAAGTATATGGAAATTCAGTGACATTGGAAGGAGATTCATTTATCCGAAAAATAGATGGTGACAAAGTACCAACTATTTCAGAAATAAGAACTAAAATCAGAGATCTTAAGCCAAGTGATAGTATCTATTGTATAGAATCCATTATTCTAAAGAATCCAGAAAGACGTGAAATTCAGACAAAGACTGGTGAATTGGTATCTCTCTCAGAGATGTTTATTGAAGATGACACTGGGCAAATCTGGTTGAAAGGTTGGAGAAATCAAGCTAGATTACTAGACCAATTTTCCCAAGGCGAGATAATCATGGTAACAGGTGTGACTGCAAAAGCTGGTTTGGAAGGCAGAACTGAACTCTTTTTGACCCCATTTTCAGGCATTATAAAGAAAAATTAAGAATCCCAAAAACCTCTAGTTGTCACGTATTGCCTTTCCGCTTCATAGATTTGCTTGTACAATTGTTCTTCTCCTACCATGTTTCTTAGAATACGGGCACCTGTATCAGCACCAACACCGTATCCTGAAAGAACAACAAGTGCAGTTCTACCAAAATTTTCTATAAGAGAAGAAATTTTCCATGCACGTACAAACTTATGATTTTCATCTGCAGTAATTTTTTTACCAGAATATTTCTTTTGTATTATTTTAGATAGGTCGTAATCGGAAAAAAATGTAGCCGTTATCTGTCTAGATTTACAATAAGGACATGCAAGTAACTCTTTTACTTCTTTTGTTTCCATTACTCTTTCCCATTTTCCACATCGTGCACAAACAAGTCTATGTTTGGTTTTCAATAACCTAGTCTTAACAAGATCTAAAATTCCTTTGTCAATGTTTGCGGGAGCTGCATAGTATTTTGTTGTATGATCAAGTATAGATTCTGCAAGTTTAGAGAAGCTTTCTACTTCAATCCAGTGAAGTTGAATCTCTCCTGCTTTTATTTTCTTTAATAATTCCAATGTATTTTCTAAATCATATTTATCATGAAACAGCTCACGTAATGCTTCTTTTACAAGTGGTGTCTTTGAGTATTTTTCATAAAGAAACCTAGCAGATTTTCTATCATAAATAGAACCACGACCTACAATACCAAATTTCTTGGCTACGCACCAAGTACGCCAATTCACATTATGTGTACCAGCAAGTGATGCCTCTACAATAAAAGACAAATCAAACTCATCTTCAAGTATATCCAACAAAGGTTTTTGTAATATTCTACCAGTCGATGACATCATAATTCTATATGCGTCAGATCTAGAATCTACCAAATATCCTGTCTTAGATGATAGCATTGTAGAAAGAAGGGTGGAAAGAGTCGAGTTAATTTTTGTTCCAAAACATGAATGCATAACTATTGTGTTACGAGCTCTAAGTGATTCTACCACTATGGATTTTTCATCTGGAATAATTCCTAGTTTAAGATTTTCAATTATTTTATTAGATATTGCAGGTGAGGTCATCTGGGTTTTAGTCCTAAAGATACCAACTTTTTGTGCTGTGGTATAGTCAACCGGTATGCTTTCACCTTCCCAATAAGGTACGTTAATTCCTGCTGCGCTTACGGGTTCAACATTAATTTTTAGTGAGCTTTCGTCAACATTTAGTATTCGCCATTGCATTCCTCTAAGAACAAAAACGTTACCAGGATCTCCATAATCTCCTACAAATCTTTGATCTAAACTTCCAATAATCTTCTTGCTTGCAGTGTCAAAGACCTTAAATTTTAAAATGTCAGGTATGGTAGAAAGATTTTCAAAAAAATATCGAAATGCCCTTCCCTTTTTGTTAAAAACCATTTCTTCTTTATCAAAATATAAAATCGAGTTAGAATGTAAAATATCAAGTACTGAGAAGAGTTCTTCTATTGTTATGTTCCTAAAAGAATAGGCTTGCGTAATAATCTTCATTGCTAAATCCACTGGAACGCTTCCAAATTGTATCGTCATGCCAACTAGATGATGAGCTAGTACATCCAGCGCTCCTTCATGGATAACTTGATCTTCTATTGATTTTTCCTTCACTCTATCAAGTATTGCACGTGTCTCAAATTCATCATCTGGGTTGTTGGTTACGATTAATCCCTTTGCAGAGGAATCCCTGTTGTGTTTGCTTCTTCCTATTCTTTGTATTAATTTGGAGACTTGTCTTGGAGATCCATAATGAATTACTAATTCAACAGAACCAATATCAAGTCCAAGTTCAAGTGATGAAGTACAGACTACGATTCCAGGTTTTCCTTGTCGGAGTGTTTCCTCTGTTTCTTCCCTAACTTCTTGAGAAAGTGATCCGTGATGTAATTCTATTCTTAAAGTAGATCTCTCCTTTAGAATAGAAGCTAGATATTCTGATTCTCCACGTGTATTTGTAAAAAGCAAAACTGGTGAGTTGGGATGATTTTTTTCCACATATTCAACAATAAAATCTACAACATCAGTTATGGTTCCATCAATATATTTTACTTCGACATCATATTTTCTTATCGAGTTATCCTGAATTATTTTGCATTTTCTCTTTGTCCCAACAACAAACTTGGCACATTCATTGGTATTTCCAATTGTTGCAGAGAGACCCACCCTAGTTATTGGAAATTTGGAATTAAGCTGGAGTCTTTCTAGACTAAGAGAAAGTTGAGATCCTCGTTCATTTCCTAAAAGCTCATGTACCTCATCTATCACTATCCACTCAAGCTCCGAAAGTGCGTTCAATAATTTCTGTTGTGTCAAAAGTATCATTATAGTTTCAGGGGTCGTAATGAGAATATCCGGAGGTGATTCGGTTATTTTTTTTCTAATTGCTTGGGTTGTATCACCATGTCGTATCTGTATAGTAAGATTTTCATTTTCTGCGTATTTCATTATTCTTCGAAAGACATCACGATTTAGTGCACGAAGCGGTGTAATGTATAATGCTTTTATTTTTCCAATTTTTTTTGAATTTGCAAGATGGGTAAAAATTGGAATTACCGAAGACTCGGTCTTACCCGAACCAGTAGGAGCAACTATCAACGAATCTATTTTTTGATATACCGCTGGAACTGCTTTTTTTTGAATATCAGTTAAATTTTCAAAACCTAGAGAACGGAACTTGTCTGTAAGAGAAAGATCAGCTAGTTGGTTCTGGTTCTTGACTCTGTCTTGTTCTAGCTCGTTCATATACCATAACGCCCACTAATCCAATTCCAAATAGAATTACTGTAATAATGGGTATAGAATCAAAAATGCCTGCCATGAGCACCTTAGTAATTTACAGTGATAAATATCTTAAGGTGAATCTTCTAGTCCTGTTTGTGTTATTATATAATTAGTCATTTTCTTGCCATCAAAGGATGGAAAAACTTGTGCTACATATTTTTGCCCAATCTTTTCTAGTTTAATTTTTTGATGCGTAAACATACTTATCGATCTATCCAAACTTTCTCTTTCTTCATCATCTGATTTTCTAGTTATGTTGGTCACAACTACAGGAATCTGCCTTTTTACAATAACATGTGCCAACTTGTGCATATATTCCATAAATGCAATATGTTTTGCCAATGAGTTTGATTCTTTTGAATATTCAAAAGAAAATAGATCAGTAACATTATCTATTACAACGAGAGTTAAATTCTCAATTTCTAATATTTTGTCTACATAACTTAGTTGTTCTGCAGTATTTGTTATCCTTCCAACAATCATTTTATCGAGAAGTTTTTGATCCATTCCTTTTGCTTTAAGAAATTCAATCAATCTTTCTGGTCTAAAACTACCAGTAGCATCTTGATATAAAATTATTCCACCATGTGCTAGCGAGTTTACACAAATCTGTAGTAATAGTTGTGTTTTACCTGATCCACTTGGACCATAGATGTCAGTAATCATCCCACCTCTTATGCCACCCCCAAGGAGTTCGTCTAGCTTCTCAATTCCAGTTGTAATTATCAAATCTCTAATCTACAGAACACCGCAAATTAAAGAATATCAAATACTATTCAAGATCGGGAAGGCTTTTATTCCCGATCTCAGGCAGTGGTCACAAGTGATTTATGTTTGTCGCAACCGCAGCCAAAAAGACCGTTGACAACTTTACAGAAAGGTATTAACAAGAAAGTTACTGTCAGGCTGAAAAGTGAAGTAGAATACAAAGGAAAAATGAATAACGTTGATTCGTATATGAATTTGATTATGACTGATGCAGAAGAAATAAGCAATGGTAAAGTGATTGCAAATTACGGTAGAGTTATTGTAAGAGGAAATAACGTTCTTTTCATCAGATTAGAAAATGAACTTTAAATAAACAGGTTTTTGAAAATGGGGCGAAATTACCTCTTTACATCAGAATCAGTAACAGAGGGACATCCAGACAAAGTTTGTGATCAAATTTCTGATGCAATTTTAGACGAATTTCTAAAGCAGGATCCAGAATCAAGAGTTGCAGTTGAAACCTTGACTACAACTGGGATAGTAGTAATTGCCGGTGAGGTGACCTCTAGAGCAAAATTCGATGTACAGGATGTGGTGAGAAAGACATTGCGTGAGATTGGCTATGATGATCCCCAGTTTGGTTTTGATGCAGAATCATGTAGTGTCCTAGTTTCATTACATTCACAAAGTCCAGACATATCTCAAGGTGTTTCATCAACTGAGAACAAAGAACAAGGTGCAGGAGATCAAGGATTGATGTTTGGATATGCAACAAATGAAACTGAGGAAATGATGCCAATGCCAATTATGCTAGCTCATAAACTTACTAAGAAACTTGCAGAGGTTAGAAAAAATAAATCTCTTCCTTGGGTAAGACCCGATGGAAAATCACAAGTAACAGTAGAATACGAAGATGGAAAACCAAAAAAACTTGAAACTATAGTAATAGCTACACAGCACTCTCCAGAAATAAGTAATGAGCAAATAAAAAAAGAGATAATTGAAAAAGTAATCAAACCAGTTTGTGGAAAATACTGGCATGATAAAATCAAAGTTCATGTTAATCCAACTGGCAGATTTGTTATTGGTGGACCTCCTGGTGATGCAGGTCTTACTGGAAGAAAAATTATCGTAGATACCTATGGAGGAATGGGCAGACATGGTGGTGGCGCCTTTTCTGGAAAGGATCCATCAAAAGTAGACAGATCAGCATGTTACATGTGCAGATACATTGCAAAGAACATAGTAGCTGCCGGATTAGCTGAAAGATGTGAAGTTCAAGTCGCATATGCAATTGGTGTTGCAGAACCTGTATCTCTAATGGTAAGTACATTTGATACTGGTAAGATTCCAGAAGAACAAATTGAAAATCTAGTCAGAAAACACTTTGACATGAGACCTGCTGCGATAATATCTCAATTACAACTAAAACGTCCAATTTACAGGAAAACTGCAGCCTATGGTCACTTTGGAAGAAATGAGCCCGAGTTTAGTTGGGAAAAAACTGACAAGGCAGAAGTACTAAGAAAGGCCGCCGGTCTTTAAGACCGCTTTGTGTGTTTTAAATTCAATTCCAGACATACTTTTCAATTTTTTGTGATTTCCAACATAATCTCCTACTAAAATATTCAAATCATCTATACCAAAATCCGTTTTTGGGTTATTTAATGCAGCATGATACGCATCCTCTAAATCAATATTCTTTATAGGAGTTTTTTTCCCTTGAAGAAAATCTTTAACATAATCATTGAATGTTATTGTCTTTGGACCCACAAGATCAATAATTTTGTTTGAAAAATTTTTTTGTATAATTGATTGGAAAACAACTTCTGCTACATCACCTACAAAAATTGGTTGTAATCTATATCTGCCTGAACCAGGAATCATTATTGTTCCTTTTTTCATTTGTTTAAAAAGAAGATCAGACAACGAATCATCCTTGCCTATTATGTACGATGCGCGAAAAATTGTGTAATCTAAACCTGAATTAATGATTTTTTGCTCTGCTTGGAATTTAGAAATAAAATATCCAAATGTAGTATCTTTATGTACACCTAACCCACTAATGTAAATTATTTTTTTAATTTTAGCTTTTTTGCATAGCTTTATCGCATTTTTTGTAATACCTACGTTTACTTTATGATAATCAGAATCAACTGTCTGTTTTCCTCTACCAATAAAATGTAAAAGTGCAGAACATCCATGTAGTTTTGAAGTAAGATAGTTTTCAGAAAGATCTTCTGATGTGATAACATCTCCAAAGTTTATAGAAGATTCTTTGCCTTTACGTACAATCCCAACTACAGAAATTCCCTTTTTTACTAATGCCTTTCCAACATTTTTGCCTACAAAACCATTAGCGCCAGTCATTGTTACCTTTAGTGAATTTTTGTGCTCCATATCTTGCAAAATGTATCCGATAAATTAATTTTAAAGGTATGGTAAAGATAGTATTAATTGAACACTGCTGATTGTTACCAAATTTTAGGGGTTCAAAAGGGCACATCTCAAAAGGAGATAAAAAGCGCCTATAGAAGACTTTCACTAAAATATCATCCTGATAGAAATAAAAGCGAAAAAGATGGTGAAAAATTTAAGCAAATTATAGAAGCTTATCAAACCCTCAAACTAGAAGAAAAAAAGAAAAGCAGGAGATCAGAAGTGGATATAGCAAACACCTATACTGAATTTTGGAAACAATACGATAAAAAAGTAAACGAGGAGCAGTTTAACAGAGCAAATTTTGCAGGATTTCAGAATCTATTTGGTGTCAATGTACCAGAAAGCTATAGTCATAACCAAGAAAAAGCGCCTTCACAGATTTCTACACATGTCATTTTGTATGTGGGCCTAGGTCTAGTAGCAATATGGATAATTCTCTCTGAGATTTTAAAGTAGTTTGATAAAGATTAATACATAAAAAAATTAATTTTCTTTATGGAAAGTGAGGCAAAACTAAAGGGTAAACTTAGGACCGGTTTTACAACTGGAACTTGTGCTACTGCTGGTGCAAAAGCAGGGATCTTAGCAATCCTAAGTCAAAAAAAAATTGATGCTGTCGAGGTAACTTTACCCAAAAAATCTAAGATTCAAATTAAAATTTTAAGTTGTCAATTTGATAAACATAGTGCAAGATGTTCAGTCATAAAAGATGGTGGAGATGATCCTGATGTTACACATGGTGCAGAGATAATTACACAGGTTTCACTTACTGATAAACCAAATCAAATAGAAATTGATGGTGGGGAAGGTGTAGGCCGAGTAACAAAACCAGGTCTTGGTCTTGAAATAAATTCTGCGGCAATAAATCCAACTCCAAAAAAGATGATAATTGAAAACATTCAAGAGATAGGAAAAGAAATTCTTGAAAAAAATGGTGTAAAGGTAATTGTCTCAGTTCCAAAAGGAAAGGAACTGGCAACAAAAACTGATAACCCAAGACTTGGGATTATTGGAGGTATCTCAATTTTAGGCACAAGTGGAATTGTAATACCATACTCTACTGCCTCTTTTGCAGCTTCAATCAGACAGAGCCTTGATGTTACAGTTGCAATGGGAAATGATATTGTTGTATTAACAACAGGTGGAAGAAGTGAAGATTTTTCAAGAGAGATCATAAAACTTCCTGATCATTGTTTTGTACAGATGGGAGATTTTTCAGGATATACAGTTCAACAGTGTGCAAAGCGACCAATCAAAAAAGCACATGTTGCAGGTTTTATTGGAAAGCTAACAAAGATGGCAATGGGAGTAAAACAAACTCACGTTAAAGGCTCCAAAGTTGACATGCAATTCCTGTCAGAACTTGCGCAAAAATGTAATGCAAAAAACGAAACCATTGCAGAGATAAAAAAAGCAAATACTGCAAGACATGTCTATGAAATTGTCATAAAAGAAAACATCGTCGGCTTTTTTGATGCAGTCTGCTCAGAAGTTTACAATCAACTAAGAAAACATTCTGAAGCCAAGTTTGAACTTGATGTCATAATGTTTGATTTTGATGGCAAAATAATAGGAAGATACCCCAGATAGTAACAGATATCTTTAGTTCTAAAAAAATTTAACCTATGGAAAAAGTTGCCATACTTGCAATTACAAAAAATGGAATTTCAATTGCCTTATCGCTAAAGAAACAATTTCCTTCTTGGAGAATTTTTGCACCATCCAAGTTTTCAAATACTGACTCACAAATAGACTGGTTCGAAGACTCTACTACAATAAAAGTAGGAGATCTCTTCAAAACTCATGAGGCTCTCATATGCATATTCTCACTTGGTGCAGTGATTAGGCTAGTCTCACCTCACATGAAAGACAAAAAGACAGATCCAGCGGTAGTTGTCATTGACGACACTGGCAAATTTGTAATAAGCACCCTCTCAGGACATTTGGGTGGTGCAAACCAGCTTACAGAAGATATTGCCAAGGTTTTGGGTGCAACACCTGTAATCACTACTGCTGCAGATGTCAATAAAACAATTGCAGTTGATTTGGTTGGAAAAGAATTTGGCTGGAAGATAGATGACGATTCTACTGTAACCAGAGTTAGTGCATTTATGGTAAATGAAGAAAAAATCGGAGTGTATCAAGATGCAGGGGAAAAGGATTGGTGGACTCCAAAAAAAGAATTTCCAAAAAATGTAACCATTTACAATAGCTTTGATGAATTAAAAAATTCTAATTCGAAAGGATATTTGATAATTTCTGATAAAGAAATAGAAGACAAGGAATTGTTAAAAAATACCGTAGTATACAGACCAAAGACTTTGGTTGTTGGAGTAGGTCTACATTGGGACACTAGTAAAGACATAATCAAAGAAGGTGTGGAATTTTGTATGAAAAAATTCAATCTCGCCCAAAAATCAATTGCGAGGTTTTCGTCAATAAAAAAAGAATCAGATGTAGTTGGATTACAAGAACTTGCAAAGGAGTGGGACATTCCAGTGGATTATTTTGAAAAAGAGCAACTTGCCCAAATTGCCATACCAAACCCATCAGAAACTGTGCAAGCCTTTGAGGGAACTCCAAGTGTTTCAGAAGCCTCAGCACTACGAAGCTCTGGCGGTAAACTAGTGGTTGAAAAGCAGAAATTTCCACCAAACTTAACTGTAGCAATAGCGAGAATCACAAAATGAAAAGAGGATTATTACTAATAGACAGAGGCAGTAGAGAGGATGAGGTAAAGGACGAATTAAGATACATTTGCTCCAAAGCCAAAGAATCTGGAGGTTACCAATTCTCAGATTATTGCTTTTTGGAGGTGATTCCACCCTTTATTGAGGAGGGCATGAAAAACTGCTTCAAACAAGACATAGATACCTTGACAATTGTTCCATATTTTTTGTATCCAGGAAAAAAAGTCAAGCTAGCAGTAAACAAGGCAATTGAAATGATATCAAAAAGTAAAATGAAGATCAAAATTGCAAAACCGATCACCTTACACAAATCCTTGCCAGATATCGTACATGCTAAAGTTGATGATATTATTGCAAAAAATAAGATCACGTTTTCAAGAAAAGAGATTGATGTATTACTTATTGGTCATGGGAGCAAGGATCCTAATGCAAAAACCTCGTTGCAATATGTTGTTAACGGGTTACAAGACTCTTACCGAAATGTAGCTCTCTGTTGGCTAGAAATAGAAGAACCCAACATCAAACAAGGAATAGATACTTGTACTAAAAACAATCCAAATGTATTGATCATTGTTCCATATTTTTTGCATAGAGGCGCACATGTCAAACGAGATATCTATGAGGATCTAAATCCAGCAATAGAAAAATCAGGAATTAAAAATATTTTCATAACAGATCATCTTGGTACCGATGTTAAATTGATAGATTTAGTTATAGAAAGAGCAAAGGAAGTTGAGAAATGATTACTCAGAAGGGTCAATCAATTGAGGACAAGAGCATGGAGATAATTGAAAATGAAATAGGCTCTCATCCATATTCAAAAGACGAATGGCCAATAGTTAGAAGAGTAATTCATTCAACTGCAGATTTTGATTTTGCAAGACAAAACATGATTGTTTTTCATAAAAATGCCATATCAAGTGGTATTAATGTCTTGAAGAATGGCTGCAATATCATAGTAGATGTAAACGGGGTCATAGGTGGACTAAACAAGGAAAATTTGAAGGATTTTGGGAACAAGGCAATTTGCAACATATCTGAACCAAAAATTGTAGAAGAGGCAAAAAAACTCAACAAGACACGTGCCCAGACTTCTATGCGAATAGCAGCCTCAGAAATGAATGGTGGAGTGGTTGTAATAGGTAATGCTCCAACAGCACTAGTCGAAGTGATTCAAATGATAAGGGAAAACGTAACCCATCCAGCTCTTGTGATTGGCATTCCAGTTGGTTTTGTGTGTGCAGTAGAATCAAAAGACGAACTTCAGACAATTGATACACCATACATTACAAACAAGGGTCGTAAGGGAGGAAGTCCTTGTGCGTCTGCAATAGTTAATGCATTATTCAAGCTTTTAAAAGAAAAATCAAAAGGCTAACGAGTTTATCGATAG
>QYQE01000062.1 GCA_007280335.1 Nitrosopumilales archaeon
ATCAGACTGTCTATAATTGGATTAAAAAATACACAAAGCTAATGAAAAATTACCTCGATAAAATCACTCCACAGGTAGGCGATACTTGGAGAGCTGACGAGGTTTGGGTAAAAGTAAAAGGTGATCTAAAATACGTATTTGCACTGATGGATGATGAAACAAGATTCTGGATTGCACAAGAGGTAGCTAACACAAAAGAAAGACATGACGCTTCTAATCTCTTTAGAAAAGGAAAAGAAGTAACACAGACAAAACCAAAAGTTTTGATTACTGACGGTTTAAGGTCATACCACGAAGCTTACCAAAAGGAATTTTGGGAAACAGACAGGCAGAAAAGAACTCTTCATATCAAACACATTCGTTTGCAAGGTGATATGAATAATAACAAGATGGAAAGAATGAACGGAGAATTTAGAGATAGAGAAAAGATAATGAGAGGATTGAAAAAAGACGATTCGCCTCTGCTTTCAGGATACAAATTATTTCATAATTACATTAGACCACATCAAGGATTGGATGGAAAGACACCAGCGGAAGCTTGCGGTATCAAAATTGAAGGAAATGATAAATGGATTACATTAATTCAAAATGCGAGTAAATCCAAATGAACGAAGATGAATTTTTACCATACGCATTAAGTCGTTATGAACAGGAATATCAAAGACATCAAAATTTAGATTCAAAAGCTTTCAATGTTATTGGTTTTGTTGGGATCATGGTTTCTATTTTTAGTTTCATTGTTGGGGGGAAAATACCAACCAATCATTTCTTAGTGATCAATATTATTGGTATTGGGTTTCTTTTCCTATCAATGATAGTAACCATTGTCATAGTATTTCCAAGAAAAACAATCCCTGCTATAAATTCGAAAAAATACTATGAAAAATTGAGCAAGAAAGAAAGTGTGGCAAATCTAACTAAAGCATATGTTCAACTCACGACTAGATTTGTTTGGAGAAATGATAGAAAGGCAAAGAAACTCAAGTGTTCTATCATTATAATGTTAATTGGATTAGCATTTAGTTTTTTAGGAACAATATTATCACTATAATAATTGACTGATGAACCCCCACTAGATCCAGATGTTCAAGATGTATCTGATGATGTTATAGAAAGTGAGGAAACAGAAGAATAGTTCTCATGTCCCGACAGGTAACACGAATAATTGTGTCCCACCAATGTAACAGAACCCAGAAACAGACACTGTTCTATATACAGGACATGGTTCTTCGTGTTTTCGGTCGGGACACAAAACGATTCAAAGTTAATAATTGGAATCCGATTTTAATAGGAATTCCATCGTTAGTGATTCTTGGAATATTTGTACTCAAAATAGTTTATTTCCATTAAGTACCATGTAGATCGAAATACAAATGGTTAACAATGAAACGCCTCCTGTGAGTAGTACCGTAGGATTTGTTGTTCTACTGTTAATCATTACTTTTACACTGTAAAAAGCTAAAATTGTCACACTAAAAACAGATAGTGGTATCAACTCTGCTGTTAATTTACTATTAAAAAAATCTATTATGGGTGCACGTAGAAAATTTTCTCCTATATAATACAAAAATGCTAAAATCAGAAATACCATAACAAACTTTTGTGTGCCTTCAAATCTATTAGTGACTGTGGATATTGGTCTACCATTTGAACTAAATGTGAAAAAAAACGAAACTACAACTTCAAAAGAAAATATACCAAGAAAAAAATAAATCAAACCGCCTAATCCGTCACTGAATGGAATATCATACATAATTTTCACAATGGACAGATTCTAATCCTTATTATGATTTGCCCATTTTGATCGCAAAGTTTGTTCGTGAAATCTAATTTCTACTTTTTTACTTACAATTACAAACTTGATCGATTAGATCTTATGAGCTTCAACTTCGACTCTCATACCTTTGATAACAAACCTCAAAGCTTTAGGCTTTCCAAGATGTTCTATAATAGGTCTAGGTATGTAGCATTGTATTCCTCTCGTCTCGTGATACGTAATGCTGACCGCAAATTCCTTAGCGTCTTTTTGCCATTTGGGCATGGAATAGGGTTAGTTATCCACGTATATATATTTTCCACGTGGTTAAACATAACCTTAATATATCCACGTGTATATTATATCAACGTGGATAACACAATAAGACAAGACAAAGGAAAGGAAATAGCCCTCAATCCTAATCAACAAATTCTAAGAATCAATGATTATACTTACCATGTGAAATCTCAAACTACAAAAAGAGAGTATGATGTTATACAAACAGAAACAGGTTGGATCTGTACCTGTCCAGATCATTCCTTTAGAAAGATTTGTTGCAAACATATTCACGCAGTAGAATTTTCAATCAAGATTAGAAACGAAGTAAGGCAAAGAAACGAGGTAATGATTGAGCAAATGACTAATGACAAATGCCCAAAATGCCAGTCAAGAAATATCGTAAAGCATGGGATAAGACACAATCAAAAATACGATTTACAAAGATACTCCTGCAAGGAATGTAAAAGCAGATTCAGTTTCAATCTAGGCTTTGAAGGAATGACAGCAAGCCCTAAAACAATCACGTCAGCTATGCAACTCTATTTCACAGGCGAATCGTTAAGGAACGTAACTAAATTCCTAAGATTGCAAGGTGTCAATGTAGCACATAGCACGGTCTATGGTTGGATCAAAAAATATACAAATCTAATGGAAAAATATCTTGAAAACATAACTCCTCAAGTAGGCAATACATGGAGAGCAGATGAAGTTTGGGTAAAGGTAAAAGGCGATAAGAAATACTTGTTTGCTCTAATGGATGATGAAACTAGATTTTGGATAGCAAAAGAAGTTTCTGATAAAAAAGAAGGACATGATGCAAGCGGTTTATTCAAACAGGCTAAGGAAATAACAAAAACAAGCCCTAAACTCATGATCACAGATGGATTACGTTCATACAATGACGCATTTTTGAAGGAATTTTGGACACAGAAAAACCCTAGACCTGTTCATATCAAACATATCAGAATGTCAGGCGATATGAACAATAACAAGATGGAAAGATTAAACGGTGAATTTAGAGACAGAGAGAAAGTAGCAAGAGGATTGAAAAAAGATGATTCACCTTTGATTAACGGTTATCAAATTTTTCATAATTACATAAGACCACATATGGGTTTGGAAAATCAAACACCAGCAGACAAGGTAGGAATAAAGATTAAAGGAGATAACAAATGGATTACGTTAATCCAAAATGCAAGTAGATAATCAAACAATCACAAATACCCTTAACAATCTGATTAGTGAATGCACAAAACCTGATTATTTTGGTTGGATATTAAGCATGATTGGTATCTTAGTAGGTGCAATAGCAATAATGATGACCATATTCATTTATCAAAGACAATCTAGGGCGTCAAACGAACAAAAACAATTTGAAAAAACTCTTGTTAATGCTTCTCGAACAAGAATTCGTGAAGCCTTGAATGGTGACAGACATAATATCTCAGTTCAAATGAAGTTAGTTGATTTATCAACAGGAAACAATAGTGAAAAATTGGCTTTTGTTAGACAATTGATGAAAGACGCACGATATTGGAAGATTAGTTTCGCAGATTCTATTATGAAAGAAGCAGATTTTCTTAGACCGCATATTGATCCAACATTATATTCTGAAATTCAAGGTGTTGCGAATCAAATTAAATTATTTGTAAATGAAGAATTGTTATCTGCCAATTACGGAAGTGATTTGGAAACTTTGAACAATTGGCGGAGAAGAGGCAAATCACTCATAGAAAATATGCTTATAGTTGCTTCAAAAGTGTGACTTTATGTCCCTACAAAAAACAGGTAGAATTATGTCCCACAAATAGAACAGAACCCAGAAACAACAACTTTAATAGGTACTCGTACCGTACCATACGGTAAGATGGACGAAGTAAGATTAGACAGTCTAGATGGGGTTGGCCCAGTAACTACCAAGAAGCTAAATGATGCAGGTATTCATAACATAATGGATCTGCTAGTAAGAGGTCCAGTGGATATAGCAGAGATCACTGGAATGGAATTTGATACTGCAGCAAAACTAGTAACCAAAGCAAGAGAATCTCTTACCGAATCCGGGCAACTTCAAAAAGAATTTGTTAGTGCTACCGAAATTTACAAAAGAAGACAGGATATTGGAAAGATTTCTACTAATACAAATGCATTAGATATGTTATTTGACGGTGGAATTGAAACACAGGCCGTTACAGAAGTTTATGGTGAATTTGGTTCTGGAAAAACACAGTTTTGTCATACAATGTGTGTGAATGTTCAAAAACCAAAAGAAGAAGGCGGTTTAGATGGAGGAGTTTTGTATATTGATACTGAAAATACATTCAGACCTGAAAGAATTGTTTCTATAGCAAAAGCAAAAGGTCTTGATCCAGCAAAAGCATTAGATAGAATTATTGTTGCCAAAGCATACAATAGTTCACATCAAGAGCTGATAATGCAAGAAGCAGGCACAGTAATAGAAGAAAATAAAATTAAATTAATTGTAGTTGATTCGGCAGTAGGACTATTCCGAGCAGAATATCTAGGAAGAGGAACACTTTCTATTAGACAGCAAAGGTTGAACAAATTCATGCATCTTCTTACAAGAACTGCTGAAACATACAATGTTGCAGCCATTGCAACAAACCAAGTAATGTCATCTCCAGATACGTTCTTTGGTGACCCAACACGTCCAATTGGAGGAAACGTTGTTGCACATTCAAGCACATACCGAGTGTACTTTAAGAAATCTGGAAAGAAAAGAATAGCAAGAATGGTTGACAGTCCACATCACCCAGAACAAGAAGTAATATTCATTCTGACCGAAGCCGGTGTATCAGATCCAGAAGAAGAAACAAAGAAGAAAAAGAAAGACGAATCTGAGGAATAGACACACCTCTCATTTTTTCCTTATTTCAAGAAATAGAACCTTTGATTGTCTGTAGTTAAGATCCAAATCTGTCCAAATAACTAGTAAGTGTTAAATTATGGGCAACTCTAGTCCTTACGAATATGACTACAAAGAAACCACATGGTCACTCTCATGGATTCATGCACAAGTCACGATCTGTCATGACCAAAGACAGAGTAAGAGGAGTGTCTTTCCTAATGAGAACATTTGTCAAAGGAGACAAGGCTCTTGTAATCATAGATCCTTCACAACACAAGGCATTGCCACATAGAAGATACCATGGCAAAGTTGGAACTATAACAAGTGTTGGACGCAGAGTTGTAACAATGGATGTTAAGCTGGTAATAAAACAAAAACTCTCATAACACGATTAGATCATATCAAACCATTTGGTGTATAAACATGGAAGAGATAAAAAAGAAACAACCAATTTCTATTTCTGAAGTTAAAGAAATTATGGAAAAATCTGATCCAGAATCCATGGATCAAATACAGAGATGGACATTTGATTATGTGTCTAAATTTGCAAAAATTGACGGAAAGGCTGCAAAAAAACTCAAGCAGCAACTTGTAAAGGACTGTGGAATTACAGAAGAGGAAGCAGTAGAAATTGTAAACAACCTTCCAAGCACAGAGGCAGAACTACGTGCGTTTACCTTTGGTTGGAAAAAACTAATCCTAGCAGAAACGCTAGAAAAAATGTTAAAAATTATCAAGGAGAACGCGTAAGTCCACTAAGGAGTAAATGTTCTTGGATAGAACTCAACCTAGAAAATACGAAGAGTACGCATACGTTTTAGATTTTGTAATGAGGGGCAAATCTTCTACAGTGCGAGGGCGAGACGGAATCATAGTAACTGCATTAGGCGAGGAAAGATTAACAATTCTAGAATTACTTGCATTGCCAAACTCTGCGTTTGAAATTGGAGAGAGAGTATACATTGGAAAAGAAGGACGAACAAAAATCCTATCGGTTTTGGGTAGGTTAGAGTATAGTGAGATCTCGTCAGCAGCGCAAAGCGAGCTTTCAGGCGTAGTAGAAAAAATTGTTTTACAAAACGAACAAAGATTTATGGATTATCTTAACAATGCACAACCGCTGACTCCAAGAATTCATGCTCTAGAATTAATCCCAGGAATAGGAAAGACATACATGAAAATAATGCTTGAGGAAAGAGAAAAGAAAAAGTTTACCGACTTTACTGATCTACAAAACAGAGTAGGACTCAAAGAACCAATAAAACAAATCGCAAAGAGAATACTTGAAGAAATAACTGGTGAAACCAGAATGAATCTCTTTGTGAGACGATGAAAAAGCGACAATTACTTGGACAACATTTTCTGATCTCACAATCCACTGCAAAATCTATTGTTGATTTTGCAGAAATAACAAAAAAAGACACAGTTCTTGAAATTGGTACTGGCAGAGGAATCATGATTCCTTATTTGTGTGAAACAGCAAAAAAAGTGATATCTGTAGAAAAAGACAAGGAATTATACTCACAAGCATTGGAAAAGTTTGAGAATTTTCATAATCTGACACTAAAGCAGGGAGATGGTTTTAAGATGGATCTTGATTTTACTATTTTTGTATCAAATCTTCCATATTCTGAGAGCAGAAACGCCATAGAATGGCTTGCTCAAAAAAAATTCTCTCATGGAATCATTATGATTCAAAAAGAATTTGCTGAAAAACTTGTAGCAAAGCCAGGAAGCAAAAACCACAAGGCGATAACCGTCCTTGCAAATCATTGTGCAGAAATTAAACATTTGATGGATGTAAAAAGATCAAGTTTTTCTCCTCAACCAAAGGTGGAATCAGTTGTCTTGAAATTGACTAAAAGACAGCAAATCTCAAAAGACATGGTAAATACGGTGAACAAGCTTTTTTCATACAGGAGAAAGACGCTTCATAATGTTGCTAAACAATTTGGAATCTCAGTTGATTCAGACAAAAGATTTGAGGATTTGACAAATGGTGAAATAATTAACCTTGCAAAACAAATCAATAAAAACTGAATATTATTTGCCAGCAGAAGATACACTATTTTTTGCAGATCACATACAAAATGAAAAAGGAAAATCTGCCCTTGATATTGGTACTGGCTCTGGATATCTTGCAAATGTTTTGTTGCCAAACTTTGAGGTTGTAGTGGCAACTGACATTAGCTTTGATGCAACAAAGAAAGCTCATAATTTAATTCAAAATTGCATTTGCTGTACTTCTGCAGACCCACTTGCTATGAAATTTGATCTTGTCATTTGTAATATGCCGTATCTGCCCTCTGAAGAAATCATTGATTCAACAGTAGATGGTCTAGATGAGGGATTGATAGTTCCACTTCAAATAATAAAATTAGCAAAAAATGTCATCAAAAAAGGTGGTAAAATGATGTATCTGACATCATCACTTGCAAATCACAAAAAGCTATTGGAAGAAACTGAATCTTTGGGATTTTATACAAAGATATTTGCAACAAAGAAAATGTTTTTTGAGGAATTGATTCTAGTTGAAGCAGTTTTGAAATGAAGATGCAATTATTCCATTATATCGTAAT
>QYQE01000021.1 GCA_007280335.1 Nitrosopumilales archaeon
AAAAAAATTCTAAATATAACAGCAAACAAGCCGCGCATAATTTTAGATATCATAAGCGCATCAAAACTACCACAAACATCTTCTTATCGAAAAATTAATTCACTTATAAAAAATGGTCTGCTAATTCCAAATGGTGAGATTCCAAGAAAATATGGAAAAATAGTGACAAAATACATTTCCTTGTTTGAAAATTTGGAAATTAGTATTATAAAAAATGACATTAGTGTTAAAGCAAAATTCAGCGAAGATGCATGTCAAGCTATTTTTCGTATGATGCGTGATAAAATCATTAGTGTTAAAAAACAAAGTGTTTCAAGCTCAAAAAGTGATCAAGTTAAAACAGAATCTGTCTTGGCATCTTCTGATTCCATGATTCCATTTATTATAAAAGAAAGAATAATCAAAGTTTAAAATCATAGGGTTTTTGTCATAAAAAAAGTTGACAACTCTTTTTTAATTTGAACCAAGATGTGTTGATTACCAGACACAGGTACGTGGTTTAACTTGCTGGGATGAACTCTCAACAAGAAGCCACTTTTTATCCCTCATCTTCACATGCTATTTTATTCAAAACTTCACGAGTGCCAATTCAAAACATAAATTAACACTAAGTAGAACAGATTTGATGAAAAGGTTTGACAGACAACAATCTTGGAATTTGGCGTAGAACGATTTATTCAAACGAGATTAGTCCCTCTCTAGATGGAAAGGAAGTAATCATTATGGGCTGGGTGTCTAGTGTGAGAGACCACGGAAATCTAATTTTTATGATGATTACTGACAAAAATGGTGATATCCAGATTACTGCTAAGAAAGATGTCTGTAATGAAGAAATACGACAAGAAATTGTAAAACTAAAAGAACAGTCAAGTGTTGCCATAAAAGGGATAATCAAACCCTCCAACAAAGCTCCACATGGAGCAGAGATCGCTCCTCTTGAAATGAAAATTTTTTCTCAAGCAGAAAAGATTGCACCATTTACATCACAAGCAAAAACCGTAGCCAATATTGATACACGCTTAGAAATCCGCGCAGTAGATCTTAGGAGAAACATCTTACAACATATTTTCAAGGCGCGAAGTTTAGTTTTAAAATCAATCCGAGACTATCTGTATGAAAAAGAGTTTGTAGAAATAAATACCCCTAAAATGATTGCCACAGCTACCGAAGGCGGCGCTGCACTATTTCCAATATTTTATTATAACAAAGAAGCGTTTCTTGCCCAAAGCCCACAACTTTACAAAGAACAATTAACAATGAGCTTTGAGAAAGTTTTTGAAATTGCACCTATCTTTAGGGCGGAACCATCTAGAACAAACAGACATCTTTCTGAGGCAATTTCAATAGATCTGGAAGAAGCATTTGCAGATTACAATGATATTATGAAACACATTGAAAATATAGTAAAGCAAGTAGTTCTGACAGTACGAAATTATAATGAAAAATTAAACTCTGATGTTAAATTTCAAACTCCTGAAATTTCTGATTCTATTCCACAGTACACATATTCTGAGCTAATTGAAAAGATGCAAAAAGCTGGAATAACCACTGAATGGGGAGACGACTTGTATGCATCTAATCTGAAAAAACTCAACATTACAGGATTTTATTTCATAAAGGATTGGCCATTGGGTCCAAAGCCGTTTTATGTAAAAGCAAAAGCAGACGACTCTAAAATATCTGAATCGTTTGATTTTATGTATGGTGATTTGGAGCTCTCATCTGGCAGTACAAGAATTGAAAAAAGATCAGAGCTAGAAGAAAGAATGAAAAACAAAGGGTTCAAACTGGACACATTTGATTACCATCTTAGAGTATTTGATTATGGTGTTCCGCCTCATGCAGGATGTGGAATTGGTCTTGAAAGATTGATGATGGCTCTAACAGGGACAGAAAACATTAGAGATGTAACATTTTATCCAAGAGACGTGGATAGACTCACACCGTAGGGAAAACAATGGTAGATAAAAAAGAAATAGAACACCTTAGTGATTTAATAAAAATAGAGATTAAAGATTCTCAAAAATACATCTTACAAGTAGAACAAATTTTGAATTATTTTGAACGTCTGGACAAAGTGGAGATTGCTACGGAGGATTTACTCAGACAAGAACTATCTCTTGATGATCTACGTGAAGACAAATTTGTGCCATATGGGGACAATCTTATTGAAAAATTAAAAAAGACTAGAGAAAATTTTGTTAGGGCTCCAAAGATGGGTTAAGATGACACTTTCAATATCTATATCTCAATATACGCAAAAACTACGTGACGGGGAATTATCCTCCGAAGAGTTTATCGCACAAACACTAGAAAGAATAAACAATGTCGAAAAGAATCTTCACGCGTTTATATCCATAAACGAAAATGCAATAGATCAAGCAAAACAGATAGATAAAAAAATAAAAGCAAAGGAAAAAGTTGGTGCATGTTTTGGTATGCCAATTTCAATTAAAGATAATATTTGTACAAAAGGTATGAAAACCACATGCGCGTCAAAAATGCTTGAAGATTTTGTTGCACCATATGATGCGACTGTTGTTTCAAAATTAAAATCAGAAGACGCCATAATTATTGGTAAGGCAAATTTAGATGAATTTGCCATGGGTTCTACAACAGAGTATAGCTATTTTGGCCCTAGTCGAAATCCATGGAATACCGATTATGTGCCAGGTGGTTCATCAGGTGGAAGCGGAGTTTCTGTAAGTGCCCTTGAGTGCATTGCATCACTTGGTTCTGATACTGGAGGTTCTGTGAGAAGCCCGGCTAGTTTTTGTTCTGTAGTTGGTCTGAAACCAACATATGGTCTAATTAGCAGATACGGCCTTGTATCATTTGCAAACAGTATTGAACAGATAGGCCCACTTGCACGAACTGTAGAAGACGTCGCGTTTATTTTGAATATTATTGCAGGGCGTGATTCACATGATAACACTACAATTGAAAACGGAACACCTGATTATACCAAAGACCTAGATGTAGGTGTATCAGGAAAAAAAATTGGAATAATTTCAGAGATGGTTGGTGAAGGAGTAGACAAAGATGTCCAATCGTCTACAAAACATGCCATATCAACATTTGAAAAACTTGGTGCGCAATGCATTCCAATCTCAATCGACTCTGCAGAACATTCTGTTGCGGCATATTACACTCTGGCATCTGCAGAAGCAAGCAGTAACCTTGCACGATTTGATAATCTGAGATACGGGTATGATTTTAGTGTAGAAGGATACGAGTATAATTCATACATTTCAAAAGTTCGAAGCAGTCTTGGCCCAGAAGTAACAAGAAGGATGTTGCTTGGTACATTTGTGCTTTCGGCTGGATATTATGGAAAATATTATCAAAAAGCACAAAAAGTTAGGAGCTTAATTAAATCACAACTTGATGAATCATTTAAGAAAGTAGATCTTCTTTTAGCTCCAACAATGCCCATTTTGCCATTTAAGATTGGAGAAAAAATTGATGATCCATTAAAAATTTATTTGCTTGACATTAATACTATAATAGCAAATCTTTCTGGAATTCCTGCCATCTCTGTCCCATATTCAATTGCAAATGGACTACCAATAGGAATTCAACTCTTTGCAAATTCGCTTCAAGAAAAGCAGCTATTGCAGTCTGCACATGCATTACAGAAAACAACAAACCTTCCAGGGGTGCCAATTTGACAAAAATAGGATTGGAGATTCACTGTCAGCTTACAAAACTTGAGAGTAAGCTGTTTTGTTCTTGCAAGGCAGACTATAGGAGTTTTGAGCCCAACTCTAACATTTGCCCCGTATGCATGGGTCTACCAGGCTCGTTACCAATTTTGAATAAAAAATCGGTTGAAAAAGCAGCCATGTTATCTATCGCACTAGGATGCAAAATTCCTCCAAAAATTGGGTTTTTTAGGAAAAATTATTTCTATCCAGATCTTCCGAAAAATTTCCAGATTACACAGTATAATGCGTATGGTCCAACAAGTATCGGTTATGATGGAATGATTATGATTGAAGACAAGGAAATTAGAATTAGGAGAATTCAGTTAGAAGAGGATCCTGGTAGACTAGTGTATAGTGGCAGTTCAGAAAAAACACAGATTACTTTGGTTGATTACAACAGGGCTGGAACACCACTTGTTGAAATAGTAACTGAACCAGATTTTGAAAATCCAAAACAAGTTAGAATCTTTTTAAATATTCTAGCTGATTTGGTAGAAAATCTTGGAGTGGCAGATCCCTATCTAGAAGGTGCCTTTAGAGTTGATGGCAACATTTCAATTGAAAAAGGAAATCGAGTGGAAATTAAAAACGTAGGCTCATTTCGTGATATTGAAAAGGCACTTCACTTTGAGATAACAAGACAACAAAGTTTAGCAGAAAGAGGCATATTAATTCCTGCAGAAACAAGACACTGGGATGAGGCAAGAAAAATCACTGTCTCATCTAGATCAAAAGAAGAAGAGCAAGATTATAGATATTTTCCAGAAGAAGATATTCCAAAAATAATCATTGAGAAAACACTCATTGACAACTTGAAAAAAACCATGCCAGAAAGCATCATGTCAAAAAAGGAGAAATACATAAACAAATATGGAATCCCAACGCAAGTTGCTGAAGTCCTGTCTTCTGACAAATTTTATTCTGATTTATTTGAACAATCTCATACAGAAAAAAACACTAAAGAAATTGCAAATCTTATAACAACTGATCTCAAAGGTTTTGCTGATACAAAAGAACAACGAGAACAACTCAAACTTACACCAAAACATCTGTGTGATTTAGCTGATTCTATATTGAGCAACAAAATTACAAGAGCTTCTGGAAAAATGGCACTACAAGAAATATTAAAGACAGGTAAACCTCTTTCAGAAGTAATTTCTAGTCTTGACCTTGGCCATGTTGACGATGAATCATCATTAGTAAAAGCAATAGATGAAGTTTTTACTGAAGAACAAAAAGCTGTATCTGAAGCAAAACAAAACCCTGATACAATTAACTATCTTGTAGGTAAAGTGATGAGAAAGACAAAAGGTAAATCTGATCCTTCTCTTACTCTTGATATAATCAGGAAAAAACTAGATTCCCAGTAACGAAACGGTTTCGCCGTCTTTGTCAATTGCTAGTGCTCTACCTGATTCTTCTTTTGGATCAAGCGAATAGATTGCCTTGGGTGTAAACAAGAGAACATCAGGGGTTTTGTTCTGACTAACTCTTTCAAATACTTTTGATGATGTTTTACCTGTGACAGAACGTGTGACTATGTCTATAATTTTTGCTTTCTCTTTTTTATCTGTCACAAAACTAACTTTGCCTTTGAGTTGAAATCCTCTCAGTTCTTTTTTGTCAAAAACTGACACGCTCACCCAAGGTATGGTCTTAAAATTTCCTTGTGACTTATGTTTAAAAAAATCAAGCCAATAAACTGCATTTTTTGAATAATAAAATGAAGTTCTTGGTGAAATGTTGCATAAACCATTTGCATCAACAGAGCCGACAACAATGAATTTTTGTTCACGTAGCATCTCTTGAACGGCAGCCGTTAATGTTACCACAATGAATGTTTTCCCTTGTTACTATTAAAGGTAAAATATGATTCTCTAGGATGAAAATACTCTGATAATTAGTGAATTAATTATCAAAACTGATAATTTATGACGTCATTAAATATACAGCGTATCCTTCTATGTCTTAATTGAAAAAATCTCTTTTATTACTTGGATTTTTAATAGGTGGAATAATTGTCTTTAATGTTGTATATGCTGCTTCGACAATATTTGAAATAAAAGGCGGCGGAGCTGCTGTGATGAATGGTGAAGATCCAAAGATCTACGCTTCGAGTTTTAGAATGTCATTGGCTGATCAATCATCGCTTTCTAAAGGCTATGTTATAGTAACAGGAAATGATGTTCATATTTACGCAAAATTTGTGCCTAATAAATGGACATTTTCATATGCAAATGACGGTTCCTTCCATGGAGAAGGTCCTGCACAAACCCCTTCTCAGGAATCCTATAATGTAGTCTTGGATGGCGAAAGAGTTTTTGCTACAAATTCTGGTTCTATGTGGAAACTTAGTGCGACAATGCAAGGTGGCGATAAAAAATTTGTTCTTGATTATCTTGTTATTGGAAATGATCCATATCCAGCAGTTAGTGTTTCAACCACTGCAAAAGTCTTGATTCCAAATGGAAACTCTGCACTCGCAAATACTGGATTCTTTCTTCCATTAAATTTGGAAGTAGTTAGGGGAACGACAGTAATATGGCAAAACGAGGATAACATTGGACACACTATACAAAGCCAAGATAACAAGGGAAATATTATTTCAATGTTTAACAGTAACGTACTAAAAACAGGTGATACCTTTAGTTATAAATTTGATAAACCAGGCATGTATCATTATTTTTGTACAATACATCCTTGGCGAATAGGCATAGTCACAGTATCATAGGGTATTTTGTGTGAAAAGAAACTCATAATTTTACATAAAAATTCTGATTATCAAATCTGATAATTTTGTTTCAGAGATAAGTAATGAATTAAGAAAAGTTGATCCACAATTGGCTATGCAAATAATGTACTATGAAAGACGATTTACTGATGTTAAACCTCAAGTAGAACTACACATTCATTACAAAGAGGGAGTCAATTTGGACAAAAAGAAAGACGAACTTGATTCAAAATATGGGTTTCTCATTGCTAGAGAAGGTAAACACACCTTGAGATCTATTGGTTTGATGAATTTGAATAGAGTGTATGCTATTTCAACAGATGACGACGTAGAACAAGTTAACGGATTTGCTTCTCGTGCATCATACTAGATTTTTAAAGCAAGTTCATTAACAGAGTAAAAATGCGTATTTTACTACAAATTTTAAGATAGATGCATGAAATTTATTCTTCTTAGTTAGGAATTAAACGTGCACAAAGATAGAGGAATTTGCAAGGACACTTGTAAAGAATACAAGGTTAGAAAACCAAGAGATGGAACTAGTCGTTATTTGTCCGGCCAAGTGCGTTGCCAGATTTGTGGTGTTTTTATTACAAGACAAGGCTGTCATGATAAAGAAGAAAATCCTGCAAATGACGAGACTGTGGATCTTTACTGTAATTGCTGTAATTGTATGGTACGATCAAAACCTAGAAACAAACCTGGAATAGAACGCAATAAAAAAACTCCGCAAGAAGAATATGATGAATTAAAGAAAACTAATCAAAAGACGTTCTAGTCCTTTTTGATATTCTTAAGAACTTTTCATTCGTAATAAAATCTGCTCACATAGCCTACTCATTTCAGAATCAGAGCCAATACTACATAATCTTGTTAAATCAGCAGTTGATGCTATTCCTACCAATCTTCCTTTATCTACAACAGGTACCCTGTGAATTCTTCGTGTCTTCATAAGACTAGCAAGCTCCCATACAGTTTCATCAGGACTAATTACGATTAATGGAGACGACATTATGTCCTTTACTTTGGTAGAGAATGACTTTTCTTGGGCAACAATTTTTCTAACAAAATCTCTTTCTGTTAGGATTCCTAATACGATACTATTCTCAGTGACAACTATAGAACCTACTTTTACATCTTCCATCATTTTTGCAGCATCCTTTACTGTCATAGACGAGTCAATTGACAAAACAGGTGTTTTCATAATGTCTTTTACAAAACTTCCTACCATACAATTGTTGATTGTCTTATACTTAAAAACTTGAAATTAGATTATCATAGCTGATAATTAAAAGAGAAATTTACTCTGAAACTAGTAATTATGCTCGCTAAATTCTGATCCTAATGCTATACTTACTATCGTAGTGTTTGAGGTGGTACGTGATTTCATTGTAAGATTAGGCGAAAACTGGTAAAAGATTTGTTTTAGTAACATTTCTGTAAAAAGCGACCACTTCATACCAAGATTGTGCTGTATGATGAAATGATGAATCTCGCCTTCTATTCTATGGTCTGATGTCATTCCAGACGCTCTCATGTAGTCTTCTAATGTCTCAATTGCTCGTTTAAGATCATAACTTCCTTTCATGAACATGACCCAATCTTTTATCAAAGGCAGTACAACGTCAATTACTTTGTTTATTACATCTCCTTCCATTTCTTCACCAAGTGTTTTCATGATGTCTTTTGGAACAGGTATCATTCCAATTTTATCTGCAAATCTATCCCATTTGACATATTTTTCTAAAATTTGTTTTACAAGAACGTTTTGAGATATTTCTCGTTGCATGGATTCTGTCTCGAGCTCATCTAAAATAAAGGCAGGCAATCTGTAACTGATGCTTCTAGTCTGCTCATGTTTTGGAGGATGTGGCTGCCTTTTAACAGTCATTAAGTAATTCTAAATGATTTAATGTATTAAAACTATGTCAAAATTTACTACACATGATTATCATTCATGGTATTTTGAAAAGACCTCTTATTTATCAAAAATACAGTATAAACGGTGCAATTAAAAAACGCAAGTCTTAATCAGATAATTAAGAATACAATCACGGTTTTACCAAAAACCTCTCTTCTTGATGCAAGGCAAATCTTGTTACGACATAGGATTGGCAGATTGATAGTATTACAAAATGAGAAACCTGTTGGGGTAATAACAGAAAAGGATCTGGTCCGTGCAATCTATCAATTAGGTGGTAAACCCATTGAATCTATTCGAGTAGACGAGTTCATGTCAAAAAATCTGATCTCGATAACTGAAAAAGACACCATTTATGATTGTGCAAAACTGATGCTATCACACAGAATAAGCTCCATTATAGTATTAAAAAAAGATGGTAGTTTAGCTGGAATAATTACAAAAACTGATTTGGCATCGATATTTTTAACACAAGTATCCACTCCACTACAAATATCCAAAGTCATGACAAAAAATGTCATCACAGTAAAACCGGCTGATTCACTTCTTTATGTAGAAAGCGTACTTGTGAATAATAGAATTTCAAGAGTGATAGTTGAAAGAAAAAAAACACCAGTAGGAATTATTACTCATCGAGATTTTATACCTGCAAAAATGCCGTTATGGATAAAACAATACGCAGATCCAAAAGAAACTGAAGAATTTACTTTAGGTGCACATCCTCACGAATACAAATCGAATCAACTAAGCTATCTTCTTACATTCATAGCAGCAGATATCATGACCCCCAATCCTGTCGTTGTGGATGTAAAGGAGGACGTTTCTACTGTCGCCTTGCTTATGATTAGGCATGGAATAAGTGGGTTACCTGTAGTAAGAAACTCGTTGCTAGTAGGAATAATAACAAAGACTGACATTGTGAGAGCGATCGCTTTTGACAACTAATCTACAAACATAACTCAAAAACAAGATTTTCCGTAAAGTTTGGTTTACTAATATATGATAAACTTAAACAGATTTTAATTAATCCAATGTTCGTAGTCTTCAAACAAGTTCTGATAAAGTTCTGCTTTATAGTTTTCAGAATCTGATAATATTGTATTGAGATGTTTTACAAAATCTGTAACAGTTATGATTCCAAGTGGATGTCCGTCGTCCATCACTATCACTCTCCTGATTTTCTTATCAAGCATTTTTTGTGCTATCTCATCCACTGGTGTAAGAGAAGATACCGATGTAACAGGAGAAGTCATAATTTCTCTTGCCAAAAGTTCAGAAGATTTTTTGTTTGGTACAATTACTTTGGATAACAGGTCTCTTTCGGTTACTATGCCTTGATATTTCTCATCTTTTGTAAGCACTATGCAACTGACATTATTTTTGTCCATTATTTTTGCGACCTCTGCTGCAGAAACAGTTGAATCAAGAGTAACGAGTTTTTTGCTCATTATATCGCGGGCAGTGCTCATGCAAGTTATTCTGATTTTTGGTATAAATCATCTAGCAAAATTATCAGGTGTGATAATAAGGGCAAATCACTATTGATAAT
>QYQE01000066.1 GCA_007280335.1 Nitrosopumilales archaeon
AATTTTTACAGAATCACTGGCACCAGTATCTTTTAGCATCGATCTTATGAGAAGAGCAGCCTCATAGGGAGCTGGCGGACATTTGTAAGGCAAGCCCATTATTGCCATTGCTATCTTGCCTGACTTTATCCTCTTTATTGCATCACGAATTTTTGGGACGTCCTTTAGATCATATAAGATTAATCCATTATTTGAAAGACCTGGAATTTGTTCTGGTGCAAACTCTGCTCCAAGTGCAATTATCAGATAATCGTATGATAGTTCTTTTGATTTTGTTGTAACAGTTTTGTTTTGTGGGTTTATCTTGATGATTTCCTCATTGATAAAATCAATTCCCTTTTTTGTTATTGTTTGTAAAGGCTTTTTTGAATACTCAAAGTCTCTAGTTCCATTAAGGATCCATAATTTTACCAGATCCATCATGAAATAGTCTTTTTTATCAATTACAGTAATTTTAACTTCGGATGAAAGATTTTGCCTTAGCTCATTTGCTGCAGCAAGACCGCCAAATCCCCCGCCTAGAATCAAAATGTTTGTTGGATTTATTATCTAACACCTAACACTATCTTTCTTGTGTGGTTGGCCTTATTGTAATTTCATTAACGTTCATGTGCAATGGAGATTCTAGTGCAAACATTATCGAATTTGCAATGTCTTCTGCTTGTAATGCTTCAATTTCTTTTGATTGTTTTACAAAAGCCTCTAGTGATTTGTCAGTAATGGTATTAGTAAGCTCGGTTGCTACAATACCTGGTTCTATTGTTGTCACTCGAATTTTGTTTCTTGCACTCAGTTCTTGTCGTAGCCCTTCGCTGAAAGCTCTTACAGCATATTTTGTTGCGCAATAAACACTACCTGATGGAAATACAACTCTTCCCGCAATTGATGAGATATTTACGATATGGCCAGAATTTTGGCTAATCATGTGAGAAACGGCAGCGGCGGTACAAAAAAGCACTCCTTTGATGTTGACATCAACCATTTGCTCCCACTCGTCAACTTTTAGATTCTTCACAAAACTTAGAGGCATGATTCCCGCGTTATTTATCAAAATATCTATTTTGTTCCATTTTTTTATTGTAGCATCAATTAGCGCTTGACAGTCTTTGCGTTTTGTCACATCACATGGTACAACAATACATTCAGCACCATTTTTTGTAATTTCTTTTTGTAATTCCTCTAATCTTTGGGTTCTTCTAGCAGCAATTGCTACTTTTGCGCCTGCTTTTGCAAGTGACAATGCAGTAGCATAACCTATTCCACTACTTGCACCAGTTACAATTGCTACTTTGTCTTTTAACATTTGAAAATCTGTTTTTTATCATGATATATTGTGTAAATATGTTTTGTTGATCTGGTGTACTAAGAAACTAACTTTGTTCCCTAACACTAATTTAGCATGAATTTTTAATTATTCTATGGAAGAGTTTGACTGTGTATATTGTGGTGAAAAGCAAGACTTGCCTTTTGAATGCAATTATTGTAAAGACAAATTCTGCGCCGAACACAGACTGCCAGAGGCACACAGATGTGTTAAACTTCATCAGATTAGAGCAAAAAGATTTGGCCAAAATAGTGTAAAGCGAGATAAGGGAATTGGGCGTCAAAGTATTTTTAAAAAAGTTTTGAACAAATTTCGTGATTAGTAAAGTGCCCTTTCTGGATTTAGTTTAGAAAGTTTTGCTTGATAGAATAATACAAATGCTAAAGCCAGCAAAACTCCTCCAGTAAGCCAGTGAGCAACTTGCATTGTAAGATAAACTATGCCAAACCCCACACACATTGTTGCTTGAGTCAAAAGTTTTATCCATGATGGGATTTTTGCAGCTCTGCATACCATCTCAATAATAAAAAGTCCTGCAACTGGATAAAGTATTATTAGAAAATAGGTACCCAGATGAACCCCATTATGCATTTATTCTTAGGAAATATCAGGTGTAATTTCTAGTCTTCCCAGCTTATTTTTACAGCAATTTTCTTATTGATGAGAGCAAGGGCGTTCTCAAAAGGAAGTGTCGCCACGTCTTCTGCATCAAATGGTCCATATTTTTGTAAATCAGAGCCTATGATTTGGTCTATTGGTTTTAAGAATCGTATTACAATAGCTCGTGACCTGTGACTGTTGGCTACTGTCTCAAGAAGTTTTAATCTACCGTTTAGTGTAGCTGCAAGAATAATTTCTTTTCTTTGTCGCAATTCATCTTCAGAATCCAAGATGAATCTTTCTTCATCAAGTAAATTTGAATAATCAAGTTCTTTTGATTTTATTGCCTTTTCAATTCTTATTTTTAAAAGAAGTGTAGTCATGTCTGCTATTATTTTTACAAGTGAATCTTTGATTTTTGATTCTATTCCATCATATCCTTGATTTTTCAGATTACCAATTAACTCACCTATACTGGAATAAAGCTCTGGATCAATTTCTTGGACAGGATCATTTTCAATTTCAAGCTGCAAGATGGAGTACAATGAATTTACATTAATTTTTTTTATTTCTGACATTTGCACACCCAATAATACTTAAATGATGGACTCCTTGTGTTATGATCGAGGAACCAAATTGCCATATAAAGTGATTGGTGGAGAGCCAGTATTAATTTCCTACTCAGCTGATGAGGTTTTTGCTAAAATACAACATGAACAAATAAAATTTATCGATTTACAGTTTACAGGATTATTAGGACGATTCCATCACACTACAATTTCAGCCAATCTGTTTACTCCACAACAAATGCAGGATGGATTGCCAAAGCTTGACGGTTCCTCAATTGTTGGTTTTGCCAGTGTGGATGATTCTGACATGATACTCAAACCAGACCCAAATACATATGCCCTAATCCCTTGGATGACAAACGGTAAAACCGCCAGATTGATTTGTGATGTTTATTGGGGGTGGGACAAAGGCAGACTTGAGCGAGATCCCAGAGGTATAGCACAAAGGGCAGAAAAATACCTCAAGACGCAGGGGTTTGATTACAGTTTTTGGGGACCAGAGGTAGAGTTTTTCGTCTTTGACAAGATTACCTGGGATGTCTTGACACCGTACAAAGGCCAATCATATTCAATAGAATCAAAAGAAGCTCCATGGAGTCAGGAAGGAAAAGGCTACCCAATGGCATTGCAAAAGGGATACTATCCTAGTACTCCATCTGATACATTAACAGAATATAGAAACGAATGCGTTGACATTTTGAATGAAAATTTTGGTATTTTATGTGATAACCATCACCATGAAGTTGCAACTGCAGGTCAGTGTGAAATTGATATCAGATATGATCATCTAACAAATGCTGCAGATGGAGCACAGACCTACAAGTATGTTGTAAGAAATGTCGCGGTAAAGTATGACAAGGTTGCAACCATGATGCCAAAACCAATTTCTATGGATTCGGGTTCTGGCATGCATACCAATGTTAGCCTCTGGAAAGATGATAAAAATACATTTTTTGACAAAGACGATAAAGATGAGATTAGTCAAGCTGCAAGATACTTTTGTGGTGGTATCATGAATCATGCAAGAGCACTTGCTGCAATTGTAGCACCAACAACAAACTCGTATCACAGATTGGTTCCAGGATATGAGGCCCCAGTCTATGTAGCATGGAGTCCAAGCAACAGATCTGCAATAGTAAGAATCCCCGCACATTTTAAGGGAGAAAAATACGCAAAATTAAAAAGACTAGAGTTCAGAGCTCCTGATCCTTCATCAAATGCATATCTTGTCTTTTCTGCAGTTCTAGCTGCTGGTCTTGATGGAATTAAAAAGAAAATAGAACCAGGAGATCCTGTTCATGAAGATATCTACAAAATGAGTAGAAAAGAGCTTGATGCGAGAGGAATCAAGTCTTTGCCTGCAACACTTGGTGAGGCACTTGATGCACTTGAAAGCGATAGAAAGTTTCTCAATCCAATATTTTCAAATGATGTACTTGACAAAATTATTGAATTAGAAAGAAAGGATGATCACGAGGTCTCAATCAGACCACATCCACATGAATTCTATCTATATTTTGACATCTAAAGTTTGCCTATTAATGCATACACAAGCAACAAGGCTATAGCTAAAATTGCAAAACCTGTAATAAGATAGACTTTTTGAAGTTTGTTAGATGTACCTGCTTTGTATATCGATAATGCACCTGCAAGTCCAACAAAGAGAATCAATATTCCTTCAATAACACTATAGCCACTGCTATGTGTAATTATAGGATAAAACATTCCAGAAAGCAGTGCAAAGAAAAATATCAAATAGACATATTTTACGCCAGCAAGAATTTTCGCGCCGCCGCCAAGTTGCATAAAAATTTGTAACAAGAGTAGGCAAATAAACCTTTGATGATATAATATGGAATCTTGTATGGGTTTTACATGTCCATGGGTGGCATACCGCCCATTCCTGGCATGCCGCCGCCCATACCGCCCATTCCTTCTGCACCAGGTGGTGGACCTGCAGATTTTGCAATAGCAATTACATCATCAATTCTTAAGATCATACATGCTGCTTCAGTAGCAGATGAGACAATTTGGTTTTTCACAGAAAGTGGTTCAAAGATATCAGTAGAATGCATGCTTGTGACTATACCTTTCATTACATCTATTCCAGTCCATTTGTTTCCTTTGAGTTGTCTTGAGCGTAGTGATGCTAAGGTATCAATTGGATCCATGCCTGCGTTTTCAGCTAGTGTAAGAGGAATTACCTCAAGTGAGTCTGCAAATTTTTCTACAGCTAATTGTTCACGTCCTTCTAGTGATTTTGCCCATTCCCTAAGCTTTGTTGCAGCATAGGTCTCTGGTGCACCACCACCAGCTACAATCATTGGGTTTTCCATTACATCTTTTACAACCATTAGTGAATCGTGAATTGATCTTTCTACTTCATCAACAACTCTTTGTGATCCTCCTCTGACAAGAATAGTCACAGCTTTTGGATGCTTGCATCCTTCAACGAAGACCCATCTGTCTGTCTCTACTTTTCTTTCTTCTACGTTTTCTGCAGATCCCAAGTCTTTTTCAAATAGGTCATCAAGATTTGTTACCATTCTTGCACCAGTTGCCTTTGCAAGTTTTGAAAGATCACTTTCTTTTACTCTTCTTACTGTAAGTATTCCTGCCTTTGCAAGATAATGTTGTGCAATATCATCAATGCCTTTTTGACATAGCAATACGTTTGCGCCAGATGCAACTACTTTATCCACCATGTTTTTGATCATCTTGTTTTCTTCATCCAGAAATGATTTCATTTGTTGTGGATTTGATATGTTTATTTTTGCATCAAACTCAGTTTTATCAATCTCAAGTGCGCTGTTAACTAGTGCAATCTTTGCATCGGCAATCTTTTTTGGCATGCCGCTATGAACAACTTCTTTGTCTAGTATAATTCCTTTTGTAAGATAAGTATCTTTTATGGAACCGCCTGCTTTCTTCTCTACTTTAATGTCATCAATATCTACAACATAGCCATCTTCTATTTTTTCAGCTACGGCAAGTACGGCCTTTACTACAATGTCTGCAAGATTACTAGAGTCTCTTCTGACAAGTTTTGTTTGCATTGCTGTCCTTGCAATTTTGTCAAGAATTTCTTTGTCTGTTGGAGATACCTTGTCTGCAATTTTTAGCAAAAGCTCTTTTGTCTTTTGTGCTGCTTTTCTATATCCATCTACAATAATTGTTGGATGAACCTCTTGTAGTATGAGAGATTCAGCGTTTTCTAGTAATGCACCTGCAAGAACTACTGCGGATGTTGTTCCATCTCCTACCTCATTGTCTGTTGCTTTTGCAATTTCTACTAGCATTTTTGCTGCAGGATGCTGAACATCAATTTCTTTTAGAATTGTCGCACCGTCATTTGTAATTGTAACATCACCTAAAGAGTCAACAAGCATCTTATCCATTCCTCTTGGACCAAGGCTTGTATGGACTATCTCTGCAATCAGTTTTGCAGCAGTAATGTTATTTTTTTGGGCATCGCGGCCTTTGGTCTGTTGTGCACCGTCTTTTAGTATAACAACTGGAATTCCGCCTTGTGAATTTTGTAATGACATAGTTCATTGAAGCACAATTTTCCCTTTTTATATCTTTATACTCAAAAACCCCAAAAACTGGGAAATTTCAAAAATTAAACTGTTTTTCAAAATTTTAATCGATGTTTTTAAATTAGGAAAGTTGGCCGGACAGTTCATGACAAAATCCTCCACCAGAGAATCTTACAAGGAGATACTTTCTTTGCTCAAAATTCATAATGAATGGTTTGCAAATTCAATACCTCTTATTGCAAGCGAGAATGTTCCAAGTCCTGCTGTTAGAGAGGCAGCGATCTCTGACTTTGCAAATAGATATGCAGAGGGGTGGCCTGGCGAGCGTGTTTATGCTGGTTGTACCTATATCGATAAAGTCGAGTTCAAGTGTATAGAGTTAGGTAAAAAACTATTCAAGGCAGAGTTTGTCGATGTAAGACCAATCTCCGGTGTGGTAGCTAATCTTTCCATTTATTCAGCTTTTTCAAATCCAGGGGATGTAATGCTTGCACCGTCAATTCCTTCTGGAGGACATATCTCTCATGGTAAAAAAGAACATTCTGGAACTGCGGGTTTAGTTCATGGATTAGATATTGAATTTTATCCATTTGATGCTGAAGAGATGTCAATTGATGTCGATAAAACAAAACAAAAGGTAGTCGAGCTTGACAAAGCTGGTAGAACTCCAAAGATGGCAATGTTTGGGGGCTCTGTCTTTTTGTTTCCTCATCCCGTTAAGGAACTTGCTAATTTTTTAAAAGAGTACAAGATGTTTGTCAATTATGATGGAGCTCATGTTGCAGGGTTGATAGCAGGAGGACAGTTCCAAGACCCATTACGAGAAGGTGCAGATGCAATGACGATGAGTACACACAAGACTCTCTTTGGACCACAGGGAGGCATGATTGTCTCTTATGAAAAATACAGTGAAGAGATCAAAAAGGCAACATTTCCTGGAATGACAAGTAATCATCATTTGCACCATATGGCTGGAAAAGCAATTGCTTTTGCGGAAATGTTAGAGTTTGGTAAAAAGTATGCAATCCAGGTTGTAAAGAATGCAAAGGCATTAGCAGAAGCATTAAACTCCTATGGGTTTGGGGTTCTTGGAGAAAAACGAGGATTTACAAAATCACATCAAATTGTAGTAAATGTTCTTTCATTTAGTGATGGTGGGACAATTGAGGCTGATCTAGAAAAAGCAAACATAATTGTAAACAGGCAGCTCATACCAGGAGATATCAAGGCAGGAAGAAACTACTTCCATCCAGGTGGAATAAGGCTGGGTGTTGCTGAGATTACGCGACTTGGTATGAGAGAATCAGAGATGAAAGAGATTGCCGGGTTTATCAAAAAAGTTGTTGTAGATAAAAAAGATAAGAAGAAAGTGGTAGTTGATGTAAAGAAATTCAGAAAAGACTTTCAGAAGGTCCACTATTGCTTTGAGAACAAGCTTGGTGCCTATGAGTACGTTAAGCTTCGCTAGGCATAGTCTGTAAGAAGCGATTGGTTACCTTCCTCTTTTCCAAAGACCAGTTCTAATTCATCTAAAAGAGACATCACTCTTCCTTTCAAGTATGGATCAATTCTGTATTTATCAAGCAGTCTTGTTGCTAGCTTGAGATATTTTTGAACAGAAGGTCGTGTCATGGTTTGGATTAGTTTGTTATTGCATTCTAGACAATTTCCAGTAAGTGGGACTCTTCTGTAGCTTGCACCACAAGCTGTACATCTAAAAGATTGACTCGAATATGCCCTAAGATTTCCCATGATATCAGGTAAGAGATGGGTTGTCATAACCATAGAAACAACTTCACTTGGGTCTACCGCATTAATGATGTCAGCTGTTCTGATTTGCATGTCAAGCTTTTCTAAAAGAGATCCTAGTGTAGAATAGGCACTTCGGGATCTTGATGCTGTTAGAGTTGAGGTATTATGTGTAAAACCATATCCATAAAATTGTCTTTCTGTCTCAAGCCTTGATTTTAGGGTTTCAATATCTTTTATCTCACTTGCCTTTTCTTTTGCAAGTGTTGCTTCAAAAAATGAAAGTGGTAAATACTTTGCTACTTCAAAGTTATGGGCTTGTCTTTGAACTTCTTGTGGTATAACAATTGGTTGTACCAATAATGGCGCGTCCATTAGACCCCCAATTCTGTCTGACAAGAATTGTCTTGAAAAATTAAGCAAACTATCCATCAGAAGCATTATGGAATCAGCGTCTCCATCAGCATCACGTCTTTTTGCAGAGTGCCACACCGGTGTACCATAGCAAACATGTGTGTTTGTGTAACCAATTATTCGCCCTACAATTCCAACTGATGTATGTGGTGCTAATCCAATCATTAAATGCCCAATAAGATCATCAGTAGTTTTTACTTTGTAAAATTGAGGATGACCAAATAGTTTTACCAGTTCTGTATCCAAATATTTCGATGTCTGTACCAGATATTCTCCACATTCATGTGGTACTATAACATCTTGAATTCTAAGTTCTATGATCTGATCAGAATTAGTAATAGGATTACCATTGATATCATGAGTATATCCAAGTTGCATGATTTTTTCTGGACTGGTTCCAATCCATGCAGGCTTGAAGTGAGTTAATGGTGCGTTTGTCGCATCAAATCGAATGGTTCCGTCCTTGAAGACATTAAGACCAAGACTTTGTCTTATGAGTCCTTTTTCAAGAGGTTCTGCTACTCTGTCTTGGTTTATGAGTTCCTTTACACCTTTGAATGGTTCCTGAACACGAATGCCGGTCTTTTCCTGTGCAGAATAGAGCCTCTCTTTGAGTGGAAATGACCTGTATGTGTGGGATAATGTCTTTCTCTTACATTTTTCACAATACTCAGACTCTAGTTCATCTCGACAAGTTGGACAGACAAAAAGTGTAGTTGTTTTGTTTTTGCATTTTGTACATGCTATACTAATTGATGGTTCGTTACAGTTTTTACAAAATCTATTATTAATGTTGCAATAAAAATTTGGTTCCTTTGACGCTTTTACCAAGTCACGTGATGCTCCCCCTTTACTGCCTATTGGAAATAGTGTGTGCACTGGAGGTTTCATCTTTCTTGCTGCAGCCTTTTCTGGCCTGCCAACTCTGACCCCTATTGCCGTTGAAAATTTGTCTTTTATTATTATCCCAGAGGCATCAGTGATAAGCTTGGGAACGGTCATCATGCCATCAAGTTTGATGGGTTTTCTAAAAAGCAAATAAAAGAAAGTCTTTGCCTCCACGCCTTTTAATAAAATTGAATCTCCTGCTACCTCATGAGGTACCCCAAGTTTTTCAAGAATTTCTTTACTATTTTTTTGGTAGATTATCAAGTCAGGATCTGCCTTTTTTGGGTTTAAGATTTGTTCAAATTCTTGAACCGAGAGCTGATCCCAATAATACAGATAGTTAGGATGTAATGGGATACCAAAATCAAGTGAGAGTTTGAATGCCTCATCTAGACTTGGTACTTTAGAAACATATTGTAAACGTGGATCTGCAGGTTCGTATTTTTCAAGCATTGTTTTGAGCTCCTCGGCCCAATATTCTTCCACATAACCTGTTGGGATAAGCTCTGCGTTATTTTCTAAGAAATCACCATAACTGATTAGGATATCACCAAGATGAAGGATCTTTTCTATCTGTGGTTTAAGTTGTATGCCATGATGTGTGTCCTTGATTTTTACCACATTACCATTTTTCAGCCTAACAATTGGCGTGTCTAAGGAATCTACAAAAGCAATAGTTGCGGCTTTTCCTGGGATGTCAACTTTGATCTGTGTGCCAACGACAATAGCATGATCCAAAATTTCTGCAATGACAGGGTGTATTCCTATTGAGGAAAAGCCGGTATTGCATGCTCGTCCATATCTTAACCTAAAGCCACCCAGTTTCTTAGGCATAGAAAGGACGGATCTACCAGTTATGACCTCCCTCATCCTATGAGATGCGGCGTCTTCATCTCCAGTCTGAATTGCACCTTTTAGGGTCTTTAGCCAGTCCCACCCATCTAATTTGAATAACTCAATAAGTTTTAGTAATTTTCTTGACTTGCCTATCAGACCATCATTTAGAACTCTAAGTGCACCGCCCCTTACTCTGTTAGTGCTAATTCTTGCCATGTTTCTATGGCTTACAATTTCAACCGGATCTGTATCAACACCGTCCAATTCAACTGGAAGATTTGATATGACAGTTACAACATCCTCGTCTGGAACATGATATTGGAAATTTCCAGCTTCTCTCTCATAGAGTCTTAATTCCTCTACAAATCGTCCAGTTTCATCATCAAACGAGTTTGCTTGGAATTTAGAAAGCCCCGCTATCTTTCTGATGTGGTCTGCAATCAACATTGTAGATGCTGCTTCGGTTCCACCGGCAGATCTGATAGGACCAGCAAATGATACAGAAAGGTAATCAGAGCCATCATGATTTTTCTTTATCTTTACCTCACTAATTCCTTGTAATGGAGCTACTGTAACACCTTCTGTTACTATGGCAAGACCTACCCTTACTGCAAGATCAAGTCTCTCTTCGAGTGAGGTATCTGGTCCAGAGTATTTGCCTAAAGCAATCTCTTCAGAAAGGGTCAAGGCGGCAAGTTCCTTTGTTGTGCTTTGAATCAACGCCCTTAATCGTTCAGTCACATCAATATCATGCATTTTGGATACACGATCTGCAAGATCAAATGCAATCTTGGGCTCTACCATCCCAGATGAATCTGCCAGGGTAGATTTTGCAACCGCGGCCTTCTCAAATGTTCTAAAGACCTCTTCGGAAAGTTTGGTGTAATAATCAAAATAATATTCAGGCATTGGGACTTCGTTTAGTCTCAATGCTACATTTTCTGACATGTTACTTCCTTACAATCTGGATGGCTTTTACAATATCGTTTAGAGTCTTGAGGCTACCGCCCTTCTCAAGCATGGTACCAATAACAATGGCGTCAGCACCCGCTTTAACTATCTTAGCTGCAGTCTGAGCGCTTTTAATTCCTCCACCTACTATCAAAAAGCCCTTGAAAACCTTCCTTACGGCTGCAACCATCTCTGGTTTTACATTAGATTTTGCCCCAGAGCCTGCCTCGAGATAGACAAATCTCATTCCCATGAATTGGGCAGAAAGGGCATACATTGCTGCCAGGTTTGATTTCTCAAAGGGTATGGTTCTTGCTGAACCCACAAACCAAGCCGATGTTCCCTCACCAATTATGATATATGCTGTTGGAAGTGGCTCTAAACCAAACTTAAGTACGTTGGGAGCCCCTAGTGCCTGAGCCTGTGATATGAAATAAGGGTTATCAGAGTTTAAAAGGGAACTAAACAGGATTGCGTCAGCACCTGGTACAACACCTGTAACATTTCCTGGAAACAGGATAATTGGAATCTTAAGAGCTTTCTTTAGTATCTTTACCGTTTGGGCCATGCCAAGCTGATCTGTTGCTGATGAACCCCCAACAAGTATTGCAGAAGCTCCTATCCTCTCAACTTCTTTTGCAAGCTTGACTGCCGATTTTACTTCAGATATTTCGGAATCGATTAACACGAAGAGCAGTGCTTTTTTTCTCTTTAGAGTATCATTTAGATAGCTTTCTACGTTTGGCATAAGACTGGTTATTGGGTATTCATTTAAAGTTTAATTGAAGGTATGTATACAGACCTGTATAGCTATGGCTGAGTCTCCAAATCCAATTTCTAGCAATATAATAAGACAAATTATAAAAAAATCCTTATTTACAGAAAGACAAATTGAAATTATTTTAAATCAGTTGAATCTACATAAAACTCAATTTACCATAAGTAAAGGGGCTTATTTCAGACAGGTAAGACAGTCACGGGATAAGTTAATTGGGTTATACTACTCTGTAATATTGTTAAGAGGCCTAGGCATATTTGTTCCTGAGGATATTGATGTGATTTCAAAGCTCTCTGAACAGGTTTCTGTGATACAAAGTAGTGATGTCTTTCCTGAAAAGGAAGAAGAAATCATGTTTGTGATAGGTGAGTTAGTAAATCATGCCTGTAGAGTATGATTTTATCTCTTTTAGGATATAGTGGTAGTATGGAATTAGTGATAAAGCAATGTTTGTGATTGATATGTAATATGTAAAGAAGTTTTACTCAAACATGATAAATCACATAGATATACAAGATCTAGTGATGTTAGTAGACATACCTGATATAGGCACAATAATCGGTGTTTTTATTACATTTGTGTTAGGTATTATTGCAATAGTCATTTACAACAAAGTAAAACCTCTCATAAAGACCGAGTCAGATCTTCTAAAATCCTATATGGAGCGCCTACAATATTATGAAAATCAGTTAATAGATATGAAAATACGTCTAGATTCTGCTGAATTATTGAAAGAAACTGAAGAATTAGAGGTTCCCATTCCAAAGCCAAAAGAAGTAAAGGTAGAGAAGCAAGAGGTTATCTCTACTCAGGAAGAGAAACCAAAGGAGCGTATGCATAACATGAATTTTGGAAATGCCACAGATTATGTTTTAAGATTAATCACAGAAAAACCTATGACATCACATGATATACAAATCACAATAGGACGAACCAGGGAACATACATCACGTATGATGAAGAAGCTTTTCGAAGAGGGTTTGGTGGAAAGAAACATGCAGACCAAACCATTTACCTATTACATTACAGATAAGGGTAAGGCAAAGTTAGGTATTGCCAAATTAACCCCCCAACAATAGATTTGACCAAAGATCCTACATGTTCATACCACAAACCATCATTTTATAATAATTTCATATAATAATAAAATCTTAAATAGGTAAATTAATTATTTCATATCATGCCTACAAATGAAGAGTTGATCAAGATCACCTCAGGAGGAGCCATTTCAATCCCAATACAATTTAGAAAATATTTACAATTACAAAAAGGTGATTATGTTAGGGTAGTAATGGAACAGGATTGTCTTGTTATTAAAAAAGCTATAATTTCCTAAGTTCCCATATTCCGTTGTTTCTGGGCTAGTTTGATTATTTGGTATGTCCACTCCCTACCTTGTCTTTCCCTGATCATCTTACCTTTTGTGGTAAACCTGGCTAGGTATGTGGATATAATACTCAGTTTAATGGGTTCCCCATATTCGTCCTCATATTTTTCAAGCATTTCAGATGAGGTAAACTTGCCCAGTGGAAAATACTTGTCTATCATATGCCAAATCTTGGAGCCAATTGAATCTAGTTGGGGGGATTCTTCTGGCTCTTCAATATTGATTAAATCCATTAATTCAAAAATCTTTAACATTTTATCCCTAGTTACATTGCCTTCTAGGCTAAAGTTGTATTTGGCCCCCTCTGAATCCTCTAGGTCAATTCTAATCTTTTTTCTTGTCATCGTGATCGATCGGGTTAACACCTTAACACTTGAACAGATCAAAGAATATTTGTTAACCAGTGTGTTTGTTAACATTCACTGCCTAGCCCACGCTTGGCTTATTTTAGCACCTTAACTAGGCACTTCCCCTTAATAGCACAGTATGGATGAACTTCATGCCTGGACTGGAAATAAAGGGGTCAATTCTACAACCTTAACATTGTTAAGACCTAATTTCATACCTGGACTGGAAATAAAGGGGTTAAATTGGGCTTTTCCATGCCTAGTTTAACATTTTGTTCACAGTATGTTAATTTTATTCTAAACGCACCCACACACCAATACTTCCACTCTATCTTAATTAAAAAATATTTTTTTAAAGAAAATAAAAATAATTAATAATAAACTAAATTTGGTTTAGTTATTCTATTCTAATTGTATTATCAGAGATGGAATCTATATGTGGATAGAGAAGAAACATGGGTGTGTGGGTTAATGACAAGAGATCCGGTTGATAAACTACTTGATGATGCAGCAAACGGAAAATCATTATTTAAAAATCGAGAAGCATTACATTTTGCCTTTATCCCAGAAAATATTCTTCATAGAGATGAGGAACAAAAGAAAGTCACACAATCACTACTTCCATTATTAAAAAAATCTCGCCCATCTAACCTACTTGTTTATGGAAAACCAGGTACTGGAAAGACCCTAGTTGTAAAGAAGATACTAAACAAAATACAGGAAAGGGCAAAAGAAAAATCATTCCCAATAGAATTGGTTTATGCAAACTCTAAAGAAGAAACAACACTCTATGGACTATTGGTAAAATTTGGCCGCCAGTTAGGGCTAACAACCCAAAAGGACCTACCAAGCACAGGCCTATCCATTAGTGAAGTGTTTAACAGAATCATTTCTACCATAGAAAAAAACTCTCTTAATACTGTCTTTGTGGTAGATGAGATTGATTATCTAGCAGAACTGGTTTCAAAAACAGGCAAAGACGTCTTTTATTCACTTACCAGAGCAAATGAGAGACTTAAGAAAGGCTCACTTACACTCGTGGGAATTTCAAACGATCTTACATTCAAGGAAAGACTGGATCCTAGGGTCTTAAGCAGCCTAAGTGAAGAGGAAATTGTATTTACAAACTATAGTGTAGGACAAATTAAAGAAATTCTTGAAGAAAGAATCAAAATCGCATTCATTCCCACAGTAATTGAACAGGCAGCAATAAACCTCTGTGCTGCAATGGCTGGCCAAGAACATGGGGATGCAAGACGGGCAATTGATCTCTTACGTGTAGCCGGAGAAATAGCAGAACGGGAACAAGCAGACTCTATCAAAGAAGAACATATCAGAAAAGCTTCACTGAAAATGGAAGAAGACAAGGAAACCACAGCACTCAGTTCTTATCCACTACATGAAAAATTGTTAATTTTGGCTGTAATGAAAGCAAATGGGACTACAACGGGAGAAATTTATCATTCCTACAAGAACCTCTGTAAGATAGTCAGACAAAAAGAACTTACCCAAAGGCGCGTTACCCAAATACTCAGTGAAATAGAAATGACGGGCCTAATTTCAGGGAAAATTATTCATCAAGGAATGCATGGAAGGACAAAAAAATTCAGTCTTACATTACAACCTAATACAATAAAAAAAGCGTTTAAAGAAGACCTAGCACTTGAAGATTTAATATAATTTTAAAATAATATTATTCTTTTTCAGTAAAATCTTTGGTAAAAACCTTCATTGTAGCCAAATTTACAATTACAGCAATCCCCGGAGTTGGTGTGACTCCGACACTTGCTTGATATGCTGTTTGTGTTTGCCAAGCTCCAGAGTTTACAATAAGCGTGCCTTTGTACATATCAAGATCAACAACATGAATATGCCCTGAATGAAAAATATCTGGAACATCATTTATCACCATCATATCTTCTGTCTCAGGCGCAATTGGAGTTCGTTTTCCATAGATAGGACTAAGATGCCTTGCTTTTAGTAAAACCCGCATTGCTTTAGCAGGCTGTGAGTAGCTAAGACCAGGGGTGGTTCCAACAACATCATCCAAGCTTTGTCCATGAAACATCAAAATTTTGACGCCATTTAGCTCTATCATAGAGGGATTACCTAACATGAAGAAATTTTCCCTATTCCAGAGAGTCAGATTATGTTTTTCTGGAATTGCAGGTTGTGGTAGAGCTCTACGGCCAGGATCATGGTTTCCTGGAATTATGAAAACTTTGATGTGTTTTGGAATTTTATCTAGTAATTGAGCAGCTTTTAACATCTGTTCATTAGTATCAACCAAAAGTAATTCCTTGTCTTGGTTTGGGAAAATCCCAATCCCATCTACCACATCACCACCAACTAGAACAAAACGAACCTTCCTTGCTATTGGATCTGGATTGGAGAGCCAGTCAACAAACTCTGTAAACTCTTTTTCCATGAAATACTTACTTCCTACATGCAAATCAGAGATCAAAACGGCATAGGTCTCCATCTTTGAACGATTTGTGACATGGTCTGGAACGTCTGGTACAATCAAATCTTTTACAATAAAACCACCATTTTTCCCTGGAATGATTGTAAACATTACAAACTGGTCCATTAAGAGGGAATTTGCCGTCTCTTGTAGGTCCTTGTTAAACACCAATACCTCAAGAGAACCGGTAGGGTCATCCACAACAAGTTTTGTTACATCCCGGTCTATTTTTCTATCCATCAAAAGGCCAGCTACAAAAACCTCCTCCTTGATTTTACCGCTTTTAATAGTGTTAATAGGGCTTAGTTTCTTAGATTGAGACCGCTGCAAGATTATTTTTAATAATTTTGAGTACCGGCTTGCAAAAAGTGCACTAAAACCATCAATTCCTTCCGCCGAAGTAATTTTTTTTGTAGGATCTGATAAAATTACATGATTATTTTCTATATTTTCATCAATCTCAGAATCAACAAACATTTTCAAATCATTTTGATTTATCAAAAACAAGTTTTGCTTTGTTTTCTCTCTTACTACTTGTATGAATA
>QYQE01000002.1 GCA_007280335.1 Nitrosopumilales archaeon
AAAGAACTCGCAACAAACCGTGAAAAAAAAGACGCACTAGACATTATAGAAACAGGACTTGATGCAGCATTGCCTGGTGATACATTAAGAAAAATTGTAAAAAGAGACAAACTTGTCATAGGTAAAAAGACTATTTTACTCTCAAAATATGATGGAATTTTTGTTGTTGGGTTTGGCAAGGCTGCAGATTCCATGGCAAAAACAGTCTGTTCGCTGACTCGAATTAATGGCGGTATTGTAGTGATTCCATGTGGTACAAAATCTATGTTGATTAACAAAAAATTCAAGATTCTTCATGGTGGTCATCCCATACCAAATAATCAGAGCGTTCATGCTGGAAAACAAATTATTGAATTTTTAAAAAATAGAAAACCAACTGATTTTATAATATTTTTAATATCTGGTGGAGGCTCTTCACTTCTTTCCATGCCTGACGGTATACCACTACAAGACAAAAAAATGACCACCAGTTTATTATTAAAATCAGGTGCAAACATACAAGAAATAAACTGTATACGAAAACATCTTTCTAAAATAAAAGGAGGAAAACTGGCAGAAAATCTTTCATGTGATGCAGTATCGCTTGTAATGTCTGATGTTGTTGGTGATAGATTGTCAGATATCGCATCAGCGCCTACATTTTTTGATGACACTACTTTCAAAGACGCAGATAAAATATTAACAAAATATGGTCTCAAAAAACACACGCCACATAGTGTTCTAAAAAGACTAGATCTTGGAATTCATAATAAAATATCAGAGACCCCCAAGTCTTCAAAAATAAGAAACTACATTATTGCTACAAACAATGATTGTCTTGATGTGATGGTCAGAAGAGCGCAAAAACTTGGATATGCTGTAAGTACAATGCGCTCTGTATCTGGCAATGTAACACTTGTTTCAAAAAATCTGCTCAAATCATTTCCAATGAAAAAACATTCTTGTCTTATTTTTGGTGGCGAACCTACCGTAAAAATAGTTGGAAATGGAAAAGGAGGAAGAAATCAAGAGCTGGTTCTATCCGTATTAAACAAAATTCAAAAAAATAGAAAAAATGTTGTAATTGCATCCTGTGGAACTGATGGGAAAGATGGAAATACTGATGCTAGTGGAGCAATCATGGAAAGTTCAAAAGATAAAATTACTCGCATACACAATTTTCTCAAAAATAACAATTCATACTATTTTTTTAAAAAGCATAATGGCTTGATATTTACTGGATCTACACACACAAATCTTATGGATATCGGCATATTGTTAACTAGACAATAGCTTTGTAGCAATGTTTTGTGATGGTTCAATTATTTCAAATTGAACATGAAGATTTCGTTGTTCTATTATCTGTTTTATGAAATTGATTCGTGATTCTATAAAGTGATCATGATTTTGTTTTTTTCCTGCCAGGTGTTCATACATTGATTTTAGATCAAGCATGATTTTTATGGCATCGCCATTTTTTATGATGAAACTACCTATTGCCCAAAAGATCCCAACATGAAGTGCAATGTATTTTGATTGTTCTTTTGATATTTTATCTAAATAGATCTCCACATGATCTCTTATCTGCTCAAACTTTGTCTCATTATCTTGAATGACCCATGAGATCATTTTCTCATTGCCATCGCAAAAATAGAGATGATCCATATGTCAACCAAAAAGGCGTTGATTGTCTATATATTTTGAATATAGCACTGAATAATAAAAATGAAAACTTGATGGCGTGTTAGAGGCAAACTCTTTCTTCACTAATATGGTGGATGAATTAGTAGAGTTTTCTGAATATGATCCGGAGCTTGCAGAAGGTCTGAAATGGATAGATGGTGAAGCACAAAAGCGCGGTCTGACATTTTATGAGATGGTGTTTCATGTATTGCATAGATATGATATTGATATCAAAGCAAAAGAATGGTTATCCACAAGAAACTAGTCTCATGTAATTCCGGAACAAATATCGCTTAATAAATCAGGATTGTATTGCCCCGCAGCTGTTTTGACATCTGATCTGTGAATTACTTTACAAATAACATCAGGAAAAATAAAGTTTGTAAAAAGAAAAATGCTCAAAAGTAAAACTCCTATTACAATAATAATTCCTATTGGTATCTTCATTTTCTTTTAATTCCTTTATTGCTGTCTTTTTTCCAGAGGTACGTATTCGCATCCGGATGGTCCACAATACTTTCCTACATAGACTGCTTTTGGTCTGTAAAGCATTGGTTTTGGTGCAGCCTCTGCAAATTTTTCTTCAATAATATGAGCTGTCCATCCTGCAACTCTAGAGATTGCAAAAATTGGCGTATTCAAATCCATTGGAATTTTTAGCATATAGTAAGCAGATGCACTATAAAGATCCACATTTGGAAAAATATCTGATCCTTTTACCTTTTTCATCTCTTCTGCCGTAACGTCTTCAACTTTTTTTGTAATCTTGTACCACGGTTCTCCTGTTTTTTCGGATAGGCGTCTTGATAATTCTCTGAGCACTTCAGCTCGTGGATCAAATGTTTTGTATATTGCATGGCCCATTCCCATTATTTTTTTATCATGAGCGAGTTTTTCTTTAATCCATGGCTCTACGTTTTCTTCAGTCCTGATATCTAAAAGCATCTTCATTACCTGAAAATTAGCCCCTCCGTGCAATTCACCACTTAGTGCTCCAATGCCTGCACTGACTGCAGCATGCATGTGAGCGCGTGTAGACGCTACTTCTCTTGCAGCAAAAGTAGACGCATTAAAACTATGTTCAGCATGTAAGATCAAACAAATATCAAGAATTCTCGCAAATTCGTTATCTGGTATGTTTCCTGTAAGCATGTAAAGGAAATTAGCAGCGTGACTGAGATCTTTTGATGGCTGGACGATTTCCTTTCCATTACGAATTCTGTCCCAGCATGCTACAATTATCGGTAGTTTGGAAATAAGATCAATGGCTCTGGTATAATTTGAGGGCCTGTCATCTAATTTTTCATTTTCATATGCCGCAAGTATTGCCACCAAAGACTGTAAAACATCCATGGGGTTTGCTGTTTTTGGCAAATTCTTGAGATTCTTCTCCAAGCCTTCTGGGACTTTACGTGAAGCAATAAGTTTGTCATTAAATTCAGAAAGTACTGTTTTTGACGGAAGATCATCATTAAGTAACATGCACGCAGTTTCTTCAAAAGTAGATTTTTTGACTAGATCCAAAATGTCATATCCTCTGTAAATCAGCTTGCCGTTTATGCCATCAACTGCAGAAATCTTTGTATCAGCTACTTCGATATTGCGAAGACCAATGTTTTTTGTTTGCACTAATATTACTATGAAAAATGCGTATTAAAATTATACCATGCTAATCAACTTGGTACAGCGTAACTAAATGCAAACTTTACAACAGATCCTAAAATTTTCTTAACTTACTCTGCATTTTATTTTACTTATTTTTACTAAAAATTTCCCGATTGGTTTTTGGTAGGCATATTCCTCTAATTTTTCATTAAGTGATTCCAAGAAAACATCACACGTTCCACTATCAATCTCAGCAAATACTCCTCTTAGATATTCTGGATGATCATAGCAATCAGGCAAATAAGACTGAAATTTCTCATATAGGATCCTAAAAACATCGTGCAGTAGCTTGCTGCCGCCTATTTCCAGTAATGATTCTTCTAGGGCTAGACTGACTAGTGCTTTTTTTACCTTGTTAGTATCAGGAAACAATTGTTCCAGTACACGGTAAATTTGCTAAAATGTACTTGTCCTTTAGAAAAGTTACATACAGGATAGGAAGTCAAAAATTAAGCAGTTTGTCTAATCTGACAACTTTGTGCCATATAGCACAAATTTTCAAAAAAGATTGAAAATGACCGAAACGGAAGACAGTTTCATAAAACTCGTTGATGAATTTGTTTTAGTTTCAAAGGAACCCGAAGTTCTTGAAGAAATAGGTCAGCTTGACAGGGAAGCCAGATTACTTGGAATAACATTTTATGATATGTATTGTGTTGTTTTACAAGATGTGGCAGGACATCAAAATCTTATATCTCAATTCAAAATTTTCATGAATGCAAAGAAAACTGTTTGAATATTTTTGGTTTAAATGAGGGTCATTCTGCCTTGATAATTCTATGACAAGAACTAAGGTCGTATGTGTTTCTCACAAAGAAGATGCAGACGGGATAGGGGCGGCATCACTTGTTAGACAAGCGTTTGGCGGAGAGACAAAACTGGTTGATTATCCTGGTCTTATGACTGAGCTTGAACAACTAAAAAACAACGATTCTTTGAAAACTTTGTATATTTGTGACTTGGGCCTAAGTAAAACTAATCAAGACCAATTTGTTGAATTATTGACTGCGCTTAGAAAAAAACGAGTCTCAATTACATACATTGATCATCATGATTTAGATGAAAGTGTAAAAAAGAAAATCAAATCACTCAAAGTTAAACTAATTCACAACGTCAATGAATGCACCACAGTTCAGGTATATGACGCATTTAAGAAAAAGATGACAGACCACAGTGCTTTCGTGGCTGCATGTTCTGCAATAACTGATTATATGGAAGATAGACCATTGGGCTCAAAACTTCTCCAAAAATTTGATAGGCAATTTGCTTTGCTTGAAGCTACCGTTCTTACATTTACCATTGTAAGCCACCAAAAAGATGGTGAATACCTACTTTATCTTGTAGATGAACTAAGCGAATCAAAATACCCTCATGATATTCCAAACGCATTTGAGTTTGCTCGCTTGCAGGCAGAAAAAATTTCTGGTGTGATTCAAAAAGTAAAAGATCACATGAAAACAATGAAAAACCTTGCTTACATGGAGGTTACAGACTCTGGCGCAAGCATGGTTGTAAATTTTGTTTTAGGCATGTCAGGGAAGAATGTGGGGGTATCTTACAAATTAAGAGAAGACCATGGAATTTATGCTGTCTCAGTTAGGGGCTCCAGATCATCCAAGTTTCATCTTGGAAGAATTGTTAATGCACTGGCAACTGAACTTGGAGGCTCTGGTGGAGGACACGACAAGGCATGTGGTGCAGTGATACCAAAAGAAAAGATAAACAGTTTTTTAAAGAAATTTAATTCTAAATTAGCATAATGTGATATGATGAAAAACTTGATTTCCTTTTAGAATTCAGACAATCTCTACTATTACATCGATTTCTACACATGAATTTAAGGGAAGGCTTGCAACTCCTATGGCTATTCTACTATGTTGTCCTTTTACTCCAAATATTTCAAAAAGCAAATCTGAGGCAGCATTAATTATTTTGGGTTGTTCAGTAAATTCTGGTGTAGAGTTAACAAATCCAGAAACTCGAACGATTTTCGAGATTTTATCCAAACTCCCAACTTCGTTTTTAATCTGGGCAAGTGCATTTATTATGCAAAGTTTGGCAGCCTTTTGTGCCTCCTCAATTGAAATGTCCTTTGGTACCTTTCCCAAATATGCTACTTTGCCATCTTTTATTGGAATTTGACCTGACACAAACACAAGTTTGCCTGTAATAACAACAGGAACATAAGAGCCAGCAGGTTTTGGAGGACTAGGAAGAATGATGTTAAGTGAAGCGAGTTTTTCATCTATCATAAAATCTGGTTTTACTGTATGTGTTTTAACTTTATCTTCATAAAACATGGAAAACTTTCTGCGTCTATGAATTTTGTAAAATAAACAATAACCTACATAATAAATTAAAATCTTATATAACCCATCATAGGAGTATGAATTCGAAGGAAATGAATAAAACAATTCTAAAAATTTCAAGTGCTGCTATATTTCTGATTTTGATCTCATCATATGTAGGAACTACTTCCAATGCTTATGCAGTTTGGGGACATGGTATAACACATGGTCCATCACTTGGTCATGTCTATGATTATACCTATACCGACGGACTGAAAATAGATAGTAGGACTTTTGATATATCCAAATTCAGCCAAAGTATACCTACTCAGACATTGTATGTTAACGTGCCATCAACAATTACCTTAAAGATATTTCATACTGACGGTGTACAATACCTACAACATGTTGCAATTTACATAACCAATAGTAACGATCCTACAGTTTACTCAAGTGGTGAATGGATAGCATATGACAAAGGCGTTGGTCTAACAACAAATGATCCTAACAAATTATTCAAATCAGTTACAGTAAGTACATCCGCCCAAGGTCACTTTCTGTATTTGACATTTAAGATAACTCCACAAGCATCAATGGATACATCAAACATCATTGTAAAATCATGAGATTATAGAACTGCTTCAATACAAAGTACTGTTACTGGTGCTTTACAGATTATAAAGTGGCAATCATCACTAACCTGAAAATAACATTCTAATTAGAATAAAATATTTTGAGATTTTCTACATTATTGCTAAAACAGATTTGAGGGTCATGTTTTTGCATGGACATGTTCTATACATAGACTATATTATGTTGTGATTAAAATAATCCATATGGAAAAAGGACATCATCCAGCCCAAAAAGATTTGGACGTATTGATATCAAAATTAAATGCTCTTGAGGTTTCAGCAACTGACAATTTTCAAAAATCACTTGTTGGTGTGTTAAAGGTACTTGTTGAAAACCAATTACACTCCTTTAACGAATTTGAACACCTAAAAAAGGCAATTGATTTGCTTACATTGCAGATCTTCAAAGTTGAACGTAAAGTAGATTCATGATCTAAATCCTCAAATAGATTTTGTAATTTATTTTAAAATGATACGTAAATTACTAGTTGGAAGGCATTTAATAAAAGATTAAATTCAGGCTGACATTTTTTTGAAGCACATGAAAGAGCCTCACAATTATAGAAAAGTAGGGTATTCCATGATTGTAATCTCTGTTTCTCTTGTAGGCATAGGTTTAATCGTATGGGCAATAGGCGACAACTATCACTATTCTAGTGACCTTATGTCTGGGCAAGAAATTGATACCATGACGCCAAAAACTGGTTATAATATCATATCATTTGATGATTCACAACCAGTTGGTGCAAAACTAAAGTTGCTTGATCATGCAGAAACAAATGCTACTGCCTTTCAACTCAAAGAACAACATGCTAATTCTGAATCAACAATCATAATCTTTGGCTCGTCTGCTGATGATAATAAAAAATTAGTTGAAGATGAAAAATTAATAGCTGCGCAAATTGCACAAGAAAAAGCATCGACAGCATCTGCTGCAGAAAAATCTAACCAGAAAATACAAAGTACACCGCCTAGTACTTCGCCTCCAACAGGACACGCGACGTTAACATTAACTGAACAAGTAAATGCGACCATAAACCCTGTAAATCAAACCACTACAAATGGTACAAACAAATCTGTAAACCTTAATGAAAGCATAGGCGTTACTTCAAAATAACACAAATTAGATCATCAAAGTAAATCCTCATCAATTTCTTCTATGGGATCTATATACTGTGTGCATGAACATTGCGGTATGAGGCATTTGCCTACTTTTGTAAGAGAGTGGTTTTTGTCGGACGGTTCATGTGCATGGTCAATGTGGTGACATCTCTTGCAATTCATATACAAAAGAAATTTTATCTTTTATTTAACATTTGAACTACATACAAATAACCAAACTACTCTTTGAACTGTGTGCAAGCAAATAACCTCATAAAAGAAACCAGCCCATATCTTTTACAACATGCATACAATCCGGTAGAATGGTATACCTGGGGAGAAGAAGCAATAAAAAAAGCAAAAGATGAAAACAAACCCATTTTTCTAAGCGTAGGATATAGTGCCTGTCACTGGTGTCATGTAATGGCACATGAATCATTTGAAAATGAAGATATTGCACAAATCATGAACGAGAATTTTGTTAACATCAAAGTAGACAGAGAAGAACGCCCAGACATTGATGATATTTATCAAAAAGTTTGTCAGCTAACAACTGGTAGTGGTGGTTGGCCATTGAGCGTGTTTCTTACTCCTGAACAAAAGCCATTTTATGTTGGCACTTATTTTCCACCACTAGACAACTATGGTAGACCAGGGTTTGGTAGTTTGCTTAGACAAATGTCGCAAGCTTGGAAAGAAAAACCACATGATGTAGAATCTACCACTGAAAATTTCATGAATGCATTGCAACGAACCGAATCAATATCTTCATCAACAAAGCTCGAGAAAACAATACTCGATGAGGCTGCACTAAACCTTCTTTCTATGGGCGACCCAGTAAATGGAGGGTTTGGACAAGCTCCTAAATTTCCTAATGCTGCGAATCTTTCTTTTATGTTGAGATACTCAAAACTTTCTGGAATTGCAAGATTTCAAGAGTTTGTTTTCAAGACACTAAACAAGATGGCAAATGGAGGAATCTATGATCATCTTGGTGGTGGATTTCACAGATATTCTACAGACTCTAGATGGCATGTTCCACATTTTGAAAAGATGCTATATGATAATGCACTTTTACCAATAGTTTATGCAGAGGCATATCAAATTACCAAAGATTCGCGATACCTTGAAGTCGTAAATGAAACTTTGCAGTATGTATTACATGAGATGACCTCTTCTGATGGCGGATTTTATTCTGCACAGGATGCAGATTCGGAAGGTGAAGAAGGTAAATTCTATGTTTGGAAAAAAAATGAGATCCGAGAAATCATAGGTAATGATACTGATATTTTTTGTCTTTATTTTGATGTAACTGACGGTGGAAATTTTGAAGGTCATACGATATTAAATAATAGCGTCAATATGTCCACTGTAGCATTTCAATTTGGCAAAACCGAGCAAGAAGTAAAAGAAATCGTAAAAAAATGCTCCAAAAAACTCTTTGAGGTACGTTCAAAACGAGTGCTACCAGGAAAAGATGAAAAAATCCTTACAAGCTGGAATGCATTGATAATATCTGCATTTGTCAAGGGATTTAGAATATCAGGGCAAACAAGATTTTTAGAAGCTGCAGAAAATTGTGTAAACTTTATACAAGAAAAACTCACAAAAAATGGCGAGCTTTTAAGAACATACAAAGACGGACAGGCAAAGCTCAAAGCATATCTTGATGATTATGCCTATTTTACAAACGCGCTTTTAGACCTTTTTGAAACAAACCCAGATAAAAAATATCTTGAACTTGCAATTTATTATGCCGATTATTTACTTGAACATTTTTGGGATGAGAATGAAAAAAACTTCTTTTTCACTGCAGACAATCATGAACAGTTGATTATTCGAACAAAAAACATTTACGATCTATCTCTCCCATCAGGAAACTCTGTTGCAGCAAACACATTTCTAAGACTCTATCATATGACGCAAAACGACAGGTATCTTGATGTTTCAGTTAAGATAATGCAATCCCTTTCAACAATGGCAGCAGAAAACCCATTTGGATTTGGGCAACTTTTAATTACAATGTACCTTTACTTGCAAAATCCAATTGAAATCACTTTGCTAAACAAGGAAAACCAGGAGATTTATACAAATCTAACCAAACGATTTCTCCCAGAATCCATACTGGTGACAATCCCTAAAGCAGAATACTTGGAAGACCTAAAAAATTATCCATTTTTTGCAGGAAAAGAATATGATAAAACAAAGACCAAGGTTTTTGTATGTAAAAATTTCACATGCTCATTACCGCTTTATTCGTTAACAGAAATAGAAAAATTACTTTAAACTTTTAATATTTATCTCTAATCTTTGTCCAACGCTTGGGCTGCCCATTCTTTCAAATCTCCGTTTTGGCATGACGATTGTTATCGCTGTTTGTGCGTAACTTTTTATTGCAATTGTTGGTTGGGATTGAAGTATTGCTTCAATAAATGGAGATATTTGCTCTCTGAGTTCTGGATCCAGTTTTTTATTTATCGCGTCAAGCATGAGCTGTTTTTGTGATATGGGTTCTGTTTGCACGTCTTCAACAAGTGATAATTGAACTGTCTGGCCATTGTCCACAAGCTGTTGAATTTGGTAATGAATTACTTCTGACATGTGTAGTCCTAAATAGTGTAGGGATTTATCTCTAACGTAAACAATCTATACTTTGGCATCTAACACACCTTTTTTAATTTGGTTTGCTCTACGCTTAATTATTTGATGAAATTCTTGAATGTCGTCAAGACTTGGTTTTTGTTTCTGATTTGCGTATGCTTGTAAAAACCCTGAATATACGCACCCGATTATTATTCCAAAAGTTGCGGCTGTAATATCTGTTATATCTGGGGCATATTCTTGTGCAAACTGCTTGTAAGAGGAAGCCTCACTGATGTAATAATCTATGAGATTATTTATGAAATCTTTAGTTGTCGCAGGAATGGTCAATAGATAAGATTTCAAACTATCGTTTATAATGTTTGATTTTAACGAAAATGAACAAAAATTAAATAGAATTCATCTTGATGTCATGTAATTAGAGAAAATACTAACATAATATTGACCTAGTTTCTTTTTAGATTGATCGGAAATTCTTTGTCATGCCTATAGAAATTAATAGAATAAACAAAGA